>JANXSQ010000306.1 GCA_025356595.1 Janthinobacterium sp.
CGGCGGGCGGCGTGCGCCAGCGCCTGTTGGCGCGTTTCCTGGCGCGCCGCGCCGATCCGGCGCCGCCGGCCGCCGCTTCGCCGTGGCGCGCGCTGGGCGAGGATGAAATGCGCGGCGTCACCGCGAAGGGCTACGCCGGCATGGCGTTCAGCCAGAGCCGGCTGCGCGCCGCCGCGCCGGGCGGCGTGGGCGAGGCCGACTTGTTCCTGCATCCGGTGCTGGGCATGCTCAGCGCCGACGCGCAGGCGAAGGACGTGCTGTACGGCCCGGGCGGCGCGCTGCCGGTGTGGAACCGCGACGGCTCGGTGACGCTGGCGCTGCCCAGCTGGGTGGGTGAAATCGAGGTGCAGAACATCCGCCCCGGCGCGGCCGAGGGCAACAGCTTCGGCAGCGTGCGCATCAACGCCATCGACCTCAGTCGCACCACGATCACGATCGCGCCGAAGTAGGGGCGCGGCCGATTCAGGCCGCCTGGCGCGTCGCCGCCAGCACGATCTCGCGGATGCACACGTTCTGCGGCTGCCTGTAGGCGTACAGGATGGCGACCGCCACGTCGCCGGCGGCCAGCACGCCGCCCATCTGCTCCTTCCATTCCTGATAGCCGCGCTTGATGCCCTCGTCGGAGGTATGGCCGAGCAGTTCCGTGTCCGTCGCGCCGGGCGCGATGGTGATCACCCGCACGTCGCTGCCGGCGACTTCCTCGCGCAGGTTTTCCGAGATTGCATGTACGGCGAATTTGCTGCCGCAATAGGCGACGTGGTTGGGGAAGGTCTTGCGCCCGGCCACCGAGCTGACGTTGATGATGCTGCCGCCGCGGCGCGCCACCATGCCCTTGAGCACGGCGTGGATGCCGTTCAGCAGACCCTTGACGTTCACGTCCAGCATGCTGTCCCACTCGGCCGGGTCCTGGCGGCTCATCGCGCCGAGCAGCATCACGCCGGCGTTGTTCACCAGCGCGTCGGCCGGGCCGTAGTGGCGCTCGGCCATCGCCACGGCGTCCCGCATCGCCGCGCGGTCGCACACGTCGAGCGCCACGCACAGGGTGTCGGGCAACTCCAGCGCCTGCAGGCGCTCGAGGCGGCGCGCCAGCAGCAGGAGCGGATGGCCGGCGGCGGAGAACAGCCGAGCGGTGGCCGCGCCGATGCCGGAGCTGGCGCCGGTGATGATGACGAGGGGTTTTTTCATTTGGAACTCCGATAGATAGTGTGTATGTTTGAGTGCGTGAAAACAGTATAATCACCACATAAACAATTGAAAAATGATAAATTCCACTGGAAGCCATCGTTAAAATCTATGGATATCCGCCAGCTCAAAGCCTTCATCGCCGTCTTCGAAGAGCGCAACATCACCCTCGCGGCGCAGCGCCTGAACGTCACCCAGCCGACGCTCTCGGTCACCATCCGCCAGTTGGAGGAGGAGCTGGGCACGATTCTGTTCGAGCGCCGCGCGCGCGGCGTCGACGTCAGCGCCGACGCGCGCCAGTTGTATCCGCAGGCGCGCCGCCTGGTCGACCAGGCCGAGGCCATCGGCGTCCTGTTTCTCGACCGTAAAGAGGGCCTGCCCCTGAGCCTGAGCCTGGGCGTGGACGGCGACATCGGCGCCGGCCAGATCGACGCCTTCCTGTTGCTGGCGCGCCGCCTTTGTCCCGAGCTGCGCCTGAGCCTGGAGGAGGGCTGCAGCGGCGACGCCCGGCTGGCGGCCGAGGAATCGCGTTGCGAGGACGAACTGTTCCTGCCGCTGTGGGAGGAGCAGTTCGTGCTGGCGGTGCGCGCCGACGCGGCGCTGGCGCGGCAGGGCCGGCCGAGCATGGCGGCGCTGGCGCGCGCCGACTGGATCGTCTGCCCGGGCCACTCCTCGCACCAGCGCCTGCTGGCGCTGCACGGCGAGGGCGGCGCCGGCCTGGCGCGCGCGGCCAGCGCTGGCAGCCTGCGCCTGGCCCTGCACATGGTGGCCGCCGGGATCGGCGTGGCGCTGCTGCCGCAGTCGCTGATCGAGGGCCGCGCCGACATCGCCGCGCTGCCGCTGGCCGGGGTGGCGCTGAGCCGCCGCGTCGGCCTGTGCTTCGCCGCGCAGGCGCTGGAGCGGCCCGCGCTGCAGGCGCTGCACGCCGGCTTGCCGCGCGCGCCGGCCGGCGCGCCGGACGGCGGCGTTTGACAAGCGCGCGGCGCGCGCCAATACTCGTCCGATGGAACGGCCGCCGGTCGTTCAACTGATGCAAGGGCCCCACCCATGAATACCACTTCCGCGCCGGACGGCCTGCGCCTGCTCGTGCTGGGCGGCAGCGGCGCCGTCGGCCAACAGGTGCTGCGCCTGGCCCTGGCCGACGCGCGCGTGCGCCGGGTCATCGCGCCGACCCGCCGGGCGCTGCCGGCGCATGCCAGACTGGAGAATCCCGTGGTCGATTTCGCGCGCCTGGCGGACGACGCGGCGCCCTGGCAGGCCGACGCCGTCATCTGCGCGCTCGGCACGACGCTCAGGCTGGCCGGTTCCGAAGCGGCCTTCGCGGCGGTCGACCGCGACCTGGTGGCGCGCCTGGCCGCGCTGGCCAGGCGGGGCGGGGCGACGCGCTTCGCCCTGAACTCGTCGCTGGGGGCCAGCGCCGACGGCAGCTTCTACCTGCGCGTCAAGGCGGAGGTAGAGCAGGCGGTGCGCGCGCTGGCGTATCCGCAATACGTGATCGTGCGGCCCTCGCTGATCGACACCCGCCGCGCCGCCGCGCGCCCGGCCGAGCAAGCCGGCGCGCTGCTGGCGCGCCTGTTCCGGCCGCTGATCCCGCGCCGCTACCGCGCCGTCACACCGACGGCGATCGCCGCGGCGCTGCTGGAGGGCGTGCTGCACGGCGCGCCCGGCGAGCGCATCGTCGAATCGGAGTCGCTGCAAGACTGAAGGCTCGCATGCACCCGCGCGCCGCCGCTGGAACAAGCCGGCGACTTTTCACGGGCGCGCCGGCAGCCCCACGGGCCGTCCGGGCGCGCCGTACAGCGCAACCTTGGCGACGATCAGCGCGGCGGCCAGCGCGGCGAACACCAGCCCGCTCCAGATGACGCCGGACATGCCGTAGCGCCCGATGCACCAGCCGCCGCACAGGGAGCCGATGGTCACCCCCAGGTTGATGAAGGAGATGTACAGGCCGGTGGCGAATTCGGGCGCCCCGCCGGCCTCCGACGTCAGCCAGATCTGCGTGACGACCAGGCCGCTGGTATGCGCCGCGCCCCAGAACAGCGCGACGGCCGCCATGCCGGCGACGCCAACGTCGGCGAACAGTGCCAGCGCGGCATAGGCGAGCGCCAGCGCGGCCACTTGCAGCAGGGCGGTGCGGACCACGTTGCGGGTCAGCAGGCGCCCCGCCACCAGATTGCCCAGCACGCCGCCGACGCCGAAGACGAAGAGCAGGCCGCTGATGGCGCTCCCGCCCAAGCCGCTCACCCGCTTCAGGTACTCGGCCGCATAGGCATAGACCGAAAACATCGCCGCGAAGACCAGCGTGCAGGCGGCGATGTTCCACCACAGCGCCGGCTTGCGCAGGATCGCCAATTGCCTGCCGTAGGCGAGCTTCCGCGCCGGCGCGTCGGGCAGGCTGAGGAGCAGGCCGATGCCGGCGACGGCGTTGATGGCGGCGCAGGCCAGGAACGAGGCCTCGTAGGAAAAGCGCGTCGCCACCCAGGTGGTGATGGGGATGCCCAGCACCATGCCCATGCTGGTGCCCGTGAAGGCGTGGGTGGTCGCCCGCGTCGCCTGCTGCGGTGGATACAGGGCCATCGCGGCGACCATGGCCAGCGAAAAATAGATGGGATGAAACAGGGCCGGCAGCACGCGCAGCGCCATCAGCGCGCCCAGGCTGGGCGCATACGCCGAGGCCACGCTGGCCAGCGCGAAGATGAAGAGCGCCGTCGCCAGCACCGCCTTGCGCGGGAAGCGCGAGGCGGCGAGCACCAGCAAGGGCCCCAGCGCGGCGATGATGAGCGCGAACGAACCCACCAGCAGGCCGGCCTGCGCGGCCGTCACCTGAAAGCGCGCGATGATGAGCGGCAGGACGCCGACCACGCCGAACTCGATGCAGTAGACGCCGAACAGCCCTAGGGCGATGAAGGCGATGGGATGCGCGCCCCTCATGGCCGGGCTCCGGCGGCGTCCGCGCCCGCGTCCGGGCCGTAGACGGCGCGGCACAGCTCGGCCACGAAGGGGCCGGACATGCCTTCCAGCGCGGTGTTGGTGAAGGCGACGACGCTGAGTTGGCGCTGCGGATCGACGAACCAGGAATGCCCGTAGGTGCCGCCCATGCGCCATGTTCCCGGCGATTCCGGCGTCTGCGCCGCCAGCGGATCCTTGAGCACGGTGATGCCCAGGCCGAAGCCGCGCCCCGGCCAGAAGGCCATCGGCAGATCGCCGATCTGGTTGCTGCCCATGGCCTCGACCAGGGCCGCCGGCAACAGCGGCGCGCCGCCTTGGCGCAGCGTCTCCAGCAGCAGCATGAAGTCGGGCGCCGAGCCGACCATGCCGGCGCCGCCGGACGGATAGGCGGCCGGATCCAGGGCGCGCCGCGGCGCCAGCAGGAAGCCGGCGCTACCCTCCAGGAAGGGCAGGCTGTCGTTGCCCCGCAAACGGCGCGGCTGCGGCGCGCCGTCGGCGTAGGCCACGGCCAGGCGGCGCGCATCGGCGGCGACGAAGCCGGTGTCGCGCATGCCCAGCGGTTCGGTGACCAGCGCCGCGACGGCCTGGGGCAGCGGCAGCCCGGTGACGCTTTCGATGACCGCGCCGAGTACGTCGCTGGCGATGGAGTAGGCCCAGGCGCTGCCGGGGCGGTGCAGCAGCGGCGCGGTGCCGATGCGGCGGATGTTTTCCGCCAGCGTGAAGTCCGCCGCGTCCATGCCGTCCGAGACGCCGGCGCGCGCGTAGGGACCGTCCTCGGGCTGGAAGAAGCGATACGTCAGGCCGGCCGTGTGCGTCATCAGGTGGCGGATCGTCATCGGCGCGGCGGCGCCGTCGGGCAGGGTGGGTTGGAAGCGCGGCAGCCAGCGCGTCACCGGCTCGTCGAGCTGCAATTGGCCGCGCGCCACCAGAACCAGCGCGACCGTCGAGACGATGGGCTTGGAGACGGACGCCAGCCGGAACAGCGCGTCGTCGCGCATCGCCAGGCCCGCCTCGCGGTCGGCCATGCCGGCGGCGCGCCGGTAGACCTCGCGGCCGGCGTGCGAGACCAGGACGACGGCGCCGGCCAGGCGCCGGCTCTCCAGCGCCCGCTCAAGCACGGCGTCGACGCGCGCGCCCAGGGCGCCGTCCGGGAAGGCTGGCGCGGAGGGGGATGGGGTGGGAAGGGGGAGGGTCATGGAGTCTGCCTTTGTATGGATTGTTGAGGTGTCCAGACATGGTAGGGTCGCGCCGATAGAAGAAAAATGGGGTAGAGTTTCGTTATTAAAGGAACTTGGAGTCCGCAATACATGCGAGTCGCAATGGATAGTCTGGGCGGTTTCACCGCCTTCGTTCAAGCCGCCGAAACGCGCAGCTTCGTCGGCGCCGGCGCCGCGCTGGGCATCTCCGCTTCGGCCGTGGGCAAGAGCATCGCCCGCCTGGAAACCCGGCTGGGCGCGCGCCTGTTCCACCGCAGCACGCGCAGCATCACGCTGACCGACGAGGGCGCGGTGTTCCTGGCGCGCTGCCGCCACATCCTCGAGGAGATCGACGCGGCCGAGCGGGAATTGAGCGATGCGCGCAGCATCCCCGGCGGCAAGCTGCGCATCAGCCTGCCGATGGTGGGCCGCCTGCTGAATCCTGTGCTGGCCGACTTCGCGCGCGCCTATCCCGACATCGAACTGGACCTGAACTTCAGCGACCGCCGCGTCGAAGTGATCGAGGAGGGCTATGACGCCGTGATACGGGCGGGAAAGATGGCCGATTCGCGCCTGATGAGCCGCAAGCTCGGCAGCTATCATCTGCAACTGGTGGCGGCGCCGCACTACCTGCGCGCGCGCGGCGCGCCGCTGAAACCGTCCGAGCTCAAGGGACACGCCTGCCTGTTCTACAAATTCGCCACCACCGGCAAGGTGGAGCCGTGGCCGCTGCGCGCCTGGGACGCCCTGCAGGGCGCCGGACTGCAAGGCGCGGCCGTGTGCGACAGCACCGACACCCTGCTGTATCTGGCCGAGCAGGGACTGGGCATCGCCTGCCTGCCGGACTTCATCGTGCGCGAGGCGCTGGCCGCAAAACGCCTGCAGCGCGTCCTGGAAAAGCACACCCGACATGCGGCGGATTTCCATGTGCTGTGGCCATCGAGCAAGCACCTGCCCAGCAAACTGAGGGTCTTCATCGACTTCCTCTGCGGACGGGTGTTCCCGGACGCGCACGCCGGCTAAAACGGCGCCCCCCGGCCAGCCGGCGCCGGACGCTGTGGCGCGGCGGCGCGGCGGCGACGCCGCGCGTATGCCGGGCCGCAAGGCCGGCGCCGCGATTGCGGTGTACTGTCGAATGCCGTGTTTCAGCCGCCGGCGCCCGCTTTCCAGGTTTGCCGCCCTCGATCAGGTGAATCCATGAAGCCATCCCCCACACCCGCCGCCGCCGCCCGGTCGCGCGCCACGCTCGCCTGCCTGCTGGTGTGGGGCGTGCACGCGCTGCTGCTGTCGCTGGCCTTCCCGCTGTCCGAACTGCTGACCGACGCGCCGATTTTTCACATCGACGCACCATTTCATCAGTATCAAATGGACGTGGCGCGCGAACTGTGGGCGACCCACGCGCTGGTCGGCTACGACCCGTGGTTCGGCGCCGGCCACGTGGGCGGCGTCAACTACAACGCCAGCGCCAAGGCGCCGGCGCTCCTGGCGACCCTGCTCGGCCCTTCCGTCGCCACAGCCGTGGCGTACAAGCTGTACGTCTTCTTTGCGGCCCTGCTGGCGCCGGCCTGCGTTTTTCCGGCGATGCGTTGGCTGCGGGCCGACGCGGTGAGCGTCGCGGCGGCGACGCTGCTGGGCTTCCTGCTGTGGTGGATATCGGCGCTGCACTGGTACCACGGCGCCGGCATGGTGGCCTTCGTCGCCGCCGGCTACGCAGCGCTGCCCTACACCGCTTTGGCGTGGCGCGGCATGACGGGCGACCTGCGTCCCGCCGTCGTGCTGGCGCTGGGAATCTGCGGCGCGCTGGGCATCCTGCTGCACCCGCTGTTTCCGCTCCCGGTCATCGTCACGCTGCCCTTTCTCATGCTGGCGAACGCAAAGGAGGTGCGCCCGAGGGCCGTGCTCCTCGTCGCGCTGCTGGTGCCCTTGATTTGCCTGCTGCCGAACATCGCCTGGATGCTCGCCTCGATCCGTCATCCCGGTTGGTCCGACGGCGCGCTCTCGCCCTTCCAGAAAGCGGTGGACATCCGCATCGTCTTTCAGGAAGCCATGGGGCGCATCGAGGGCAGCGCGCGGGGCGCCAAGCTCAACCCGGTGATATGGCTGTGCGTCGCCTGGGCCCTGTCGCCCGCCACGGACGCCCGCATGCGCCGCGTGGCGGGCGCCTTCGTGGCCGGCGGCGTCGCCTTGCTGCTCTTTTCCGCCGTCGGCGCGTGGTGGCCTCCGTTCGGCACGCTGCAGCCGAACCGGCAATCGGCCGTCGCCTACCTGCTGCTGGCCATCCCCGCCGCGATCGGCATCGGCGGCGTCTGCCGGGCGCTGGGCCGCGGCGGCGCGACGCGCTACGCGGCGGGGGCGACGGCGGCGGCGCTGCTGGCGGCGTCGGCCTTCTTCGCCGTCGAGCTGGAAAACGAAGTGTCCACGGCCCGCACGCCCCACTACGGACGGCCCGCGCCCGAGGTGCGCGGCGTGGGGGAGACGGCGCGATGGCTCGCCGCGTGGATCGCGGCGAACACCAGCGACGAGGCGAGGGTGCTGTTCGAAACCTCGCAAGGCCGCATCCACGACGGTGCGCATGTCGCCGGCTTCCTGGCGCGGGCCAGCGGGCGCGAGTTCATCGGCGGGCCCTACCTCTTCATGCACCATGCGGACTTTTGGGACGGCGGGGTGTTTGGCCGCGCGATCGGCGCCTTCTCCGCGGCGGACTTTTCCGGGCAACTGGAACTCTACAACGTGGGTTGGATCGTCGTCCATTCGGGCGCCAGCAAGGCCTACCTGGACGCGCAGCCGCAGATGGAGGTGCTGGCCCGCCACGGGCCGCTGGCGATTTACCGCGTCGGTTACCGTGTCGGGCGGACGGCGAGCTATTTTCTTGAGGGGAGGGGGCGCGTGGTCGGACGCCGGATGGGCCGGATCGAGCTTGATGACGTGGCGGGCGAGGCAGTGACTCTGAAGTACCATTTTGTTGCAGGATTGGTGAGCGATCCACCGGCGGTTTTGCAGGCGGTTTATTGCGGCGGCGATCCGCAACCCTTCATCCGCGTGCTGGCGCCGGCGCGGCGCATGACGATCCTGTTTCCGTGAGGTGAGGGGATGCGGGCCGGTATGTTCCACAAACGACAAGGCCAAGCGCTTAGGATTGGCGTTGCGGGAACGATGTTCTTGGTGGCCCGGGACGAAATCGAAGCACCGACACAAGGATTTCCAATCCCTGAGCCGGTGTTGTCCATATCTTAGTGGTGCAGTTGCGCAGCGGCGGATGCCTGACTGGTTTGCTCTGGACGGAAGGCCTTTTCGGTCGCCGCCGTATCGTAATAAGCTTCAAACCGGGACACTTTGCCGTCGCGTAAGGTGAACACATGCACCCAGTCGCTATCGTAACGACGGCCGGTCGGCTTGGCCAGCCAGGATGCGAATCCTGTCACCACCACCTTGTCGCCATCCGCAATGAACTCTGCGGGTTCGAAGCGGTCAGCGTGGACGGCTTCGTCAAGCTTGGCGAAAAACTGCGCTATCCCCGTCTTGCCGTGAAAAGCGCCTGAGAAGGGGACGAACGCCAATTCCGGGCCGATCCATTCGGCGTCGTCGTGATAGAGGTCCAGCAACTTGCGAATATCCCCGCTCTGGAATCGCCGATATCCCTCCATCACCGCTTGCTTGTTCTCCTGTATGCCCATGACATACCTCCTGTTCTGTCGGCAGTCCGATGGCAGTCGCGGACGGTCGTGCCGCAGATGGCCGATGTATGAAGCCTAGTACCGCAGGCGGGGAAGTCAAGGTGGCATGCATCGATTCAGCAGCTGCGCCGGGAGCGTCGAGGCTCGCTACGAGGATGAAACTGTCTGGCTGACGCGAGGCTAATAATCGAGCTGTTCGCGGTGGCTGCGCACACGGTCAGCGGGCACTCGAACATGTTGCTGAACAACGCAGGCAAAAGAGGGGGCAAACTGCAAGTGCAACACTGGGTTAATGAGCAGTGTTCGTCGGGTGTTGCAGCAATGCTATGTGTTGAGTACAAACGACCAGCGGCGATTCAAATCCAACCGTGGCCCTTGGACGCGTATCTAGCGACAGCGCAATGGCATCCAACTCGTCCTGGAAGTAAATCGATAGGTCTGAGCTTTTGGGCATGTACTGGCGCAACAGGCCATCGGTGTTGTCATTGATTCCGACGCTTCCGTTTGCTTGGCTGACCGAGATGCATCGCGAAATTCGACGAATCCAGGGAATCGGTCGAGATATGTGACGTCGACCCGTGTCGGGTTTTCGCTGAGAACCTGCTTGCCGCGCGTGGTAATCCGCAGCGCGCCGCGACGAGGCGATTCCAGCAGACCGGCTTTTTTGAGGTATGAGTTCGCCCAGCAGATTCAATCATTGAAGACGGCCTGCGGGCCGCTCGCAAGCAGTTGGTTGCGCTAATCTTGGTCTAGCTTGAACTCCTCAGCCAATACATCAACGGCTTCCCGGGTGGTGTGATCGATATCGTCCGACGCGAAGCGGAGCAAAGGCAGCATGAGCGTTTGGTAGTCTGGGATTGGCATCGATTGGCTAGGATCCGCTAGATGGCTGGGAAATGTGTATGCCGGCAATACACCATCGTCTAGGCCGCTCGGGTACCGTGTATTGCTGTTGGAATTGCTGCCGCAAGAGGCACTCAGCACAAGGTGGACAAACTCTGCTAATCTTGCTATTCACTTTTCAATCAATCACCTGCGATGAGGCTGCACATGGCGAAGATCGTCTGTTTATTCAACCACAAGGGCGGCGTGAGCAAAACGACGACCGCGTTCAATTTAGGATGGATGCTGGCGCTAAAGGGCGCGCGGGTTCTCCTTGCGGATTTTGACCCGCAGTGTAATCTCACTGGAATGGTTCTTGGCTACAAGGGTATAGCTGATTTGGAACAGACCTACACTTCGCTTCCGGCTAACAACGTGATGGACGGCTTAGCGCCTGCATTCGAGTCGCAACCGCGACAAATCGTGGGCGCCGAATGTGTCAATGTGCCTGGAAACGAAAAATTATTCTTGCTACCGGGTCATATTGGTCTTGCGGAGTACGAAACGACGCTTGGCATTGCTCAAGAGCTAAGTGGTTCTCTATTGGCACTTCGCAACTTGCCGGGTTCATTGCGCTTCCTAATTGACGCGACAGCTGAAAAATACGAGATTGACTTCGTTATTGTTGATATGAGTCCGAGTCTAGGCCCAATCAATCAAAATCTGTTGATGACATGCGACCATTTTATCGTCCCACTTCACCCAGACTATTTCTCGTCGATGGCGCTTAGTTCGCTTGCTAAGTCGTTGCCGCGCTGGGTCGCTTGGGCACGGACTGCGTATGAGGTCGAGGTCTTGCGAAAGGCTGATTACCCATTCCCAAAAATGAATGCGACATTTATTGGATCAGTAATTCAGAAGTACCGTCCCCGCAATGGACAGCCAAGCGCCGCATTTGATCGTTGGATCGATAAACTCAAGGAAGGCCTCAGAAATGAACTAATACCTAGTCTTGAAAAGGCTGGATTACTGAATGTGGTGGAGTTTAAGGCTAGAATTGGCGCAGAACCGTCGGAGCCCATACTCTCGGTTGCGGACTTCAACAGCCTGATCGCGTTGTCGCAGGAATTCCAAGTTCCCGTATACGCGTTGACGTCGGAACTAATTCAGCAGACTGGTAGAGTTTGGGATACGACCAAGGCGAGTATGGCAGTTTTCGAGGCAGAATTTAGTGGCTGTGCTGATAAACTGATTGCTCTCACAAAATAGTTGACCAATGACTCCGATTGCACATTTTCAATCGGTGTGGGAGCGCTGTGAGCAAATTGCAGGCATACACACCTATCTATCCGGTCGCCTGACAGTTGCCCTAAGCCCGGATGAGTTGTTAAGGGCTGAATGGGTTGCGCGCGTTAGTGCTCTCGACCTTTATGTACATGAGTTGGTCGCACAGCAGATGCTGGAAATTTTCGAGGGGCGCCGTACACCGTCATCTGGATTTCAGCGCTTTACGATACCCAACGATGTGTTGATGCGAATCCGTGCGGCTGAATCGAAGGCGGATGAAAGCTCTGCATTCGATTTGGAGGTTCGTAGTAGGCTGGGCTTTGCAACCTATCAAGATCCAGACAAGATCGCTGACGGAGTGCGCCAGTTCTCAGATGTTGAGTTGTGGAATGAAATCGCTATTAAGCAGGGGGCGACTAACGCGACCAAGGTCAGCGTAGCTAAGGCTTTGAAGCGCGGACTTTCGTTGATCGTTGAAAGACGGAACAAAATTGCACATGAGGGCGACTTGCAGCCAGGCGCTCCCCGCGTTCCGTGGCCCATAAATCGCGCCGATCTGCAAGAGGTCGCTAGGATGGTTTTGCTTATCGTGATGGCACTCGAACAGATCGCGTGAATCAAGTTAGGCCGTTGAACCGAGTATATCGCCTTGGTGGCCCTTGCGAAAAACCTTCAATTAATGAGGAAAATTTCAATTTTGTGAGCGCTGCTCGCGCCGCACACGGAAGTTGATTTGTTGGGTGGAGTTAGGAGCGTACCGGAAATTGACCGGACACGAGGTCTACGGGTTCCACAAAACAGAACGCCAACCGGCATGGGTTGGCGTTCTGTTTGACACTGTTCTTGGTGGCCCGGGGCGGAATCGAACCACCGACACAAGGATTTTCAATCCTCTGCTCTACCGACTGAGCTACCAGGCCAAGGTGCGGAATTATAGCAGGCCTGCGCGGCGGATGGCTAGGGGGCGTTTCGATCTGTCGCGTTCGGCGCATATTGCCGCCGCACTTGGCTCCGCGCGGCGGCGGCCGCTGCGGCGCGGGGTAAAATATGGCGTCTGCGGTGGCTGGTTCGGCGGGCCGTGCGGCAGGGATTGCCGCCGCGTCCCTCACGGCCCGGCGCAAGGCGACAGCGCCCGTACGGTGTGCGGCCGAGCCACTTCCGGAGGTTCATTTTGTTTGCGATTTCACGCGCGCTGCGGCGCGCCGCGCGCCCCTTGGCGGCCGCAGCGGCGCTGGCTTTGCCGCTGGCGGCGGCGGGCGCGTGCTCCCGGAACATCACGGTGCCCGTCGCGCCCACCGGGTTCAGCGTGATCGTGTCGGGCGACAAGGTCTCCGGCGCCTTCCCCGATATGCTGCGCGAGCTGGGCGAGAAGCTTGGCTGCCACTTCGTCTTCCCCGTCGTGCCGCGCGCGCGCCTGTCCTTCATGTTCCTCACCTCCGGCGAAGCCGATCTGATGTTGCCGGCCTCGCGCAGCGCCGAGCGCGACAAGCAGGCCGTCTTCGTGCCGATGATGACGCTGAAGATGGCCTTGATCAGCCTGAAGCAGCGCCAGATCCGGACGGCCAGCGTCAAGCATCTGCTGGGCAGCACGCAGTGGCGCGGCATCGTCGTGCGCAGCTATGTGTTCGGCGATGAGTACAACGCGCTGGTGCGCTCGCTGGACGAGCAGCACCGCATTTCCTATGTGAACAGCCTGGTGACGGTGGCGCGCATGTTGCAGGCCGGCCGCGGCGATTTCACGGTCGTCGCGCCCTCTGTGTTCCTCACTTCGCTCGGCGAGGATCCGACGCTGGCCGGCTTGCGCGAGCAGCTCGAATACAGCACCCTCGACGGTTTGCCGCCCACGGAGAGCGGGGCGTATATTTCCACCCGATCGCTGTCCGGAGCCGACCAGGCCGAGTTGTACAGCCTGCTTGAAAGCGGTCGCAAGGGCGTGCTGTGGAAGTCCTTCCAGAAATACTATCCGGCCGATATGTTGCAGTTTTTCGTCTTGCAGCATTAAGCGCCGCGCGCGCCGCGCCGGCCGTCTCGTCTTACGTCCTGAACACCACGCCGCCCCGCGCCTTCGTGGCGGCATGGGTCGCAAACCCCGCTTGCTCGCTTTTTCCGCCCGCTCGCCGCCATCCCATCCACGCTTCGGGCGCCGCCCCGCAGCGCTCCCATCGTCCCTGAAACGCGCCTGTCATCGTGCCGTCACGCGCACGTCACGCTAGTGCAACATTGTCGCTTTACTATTCGGCTGGCCCGCAGGAGCCCGTTCTCCCGTCCTTGTATGTTCATTTCGCCACCGAAAGTTGAGTCCATAGTGTTCCTCTCCCCGACCCTGCGCCATCACGGCGCCCGCTTGTTGTTCGCCATCCTGACGGCCGCCGCGCTGACCGCCTGCGGCGAAAATTCCGACGCCCCCGAGGCGCCGGTCGTCAAGCCGATCGACAAGCCGGGCGACGCCGCCGATCCGGCGCGCAGTTGCTCCGTCAAATCGCCGAACACCCGCTGCGCCCCTTAAACCGCCGCATCCCCGCAGCCGCCCACAGCGCGCGTGCCGGCATGCCCCGGCGCGCGCTCGACCATCGCAAATAGAAAGAAGTCCTCATGATGTCCACCACTCGCCGCGCCTTCCTGCGCAAGGCCGGCAGCGTCGGCGCCGCCGCCGCCGCCATTTCCATGTTCCCGCCCGCCATCCGCAGGGCGCTCGCCGTTCCCGCGAGCGTGCGCACCGGCACCATCAAGGATGTCGAGCACATCGTCATCCTGATGCAGGAAAACCGCTCCTTCGACCATTATTTCGGCACCCTGAAGGGCGTGCGCGGCTTCGCCGACCGCTTCCCGATTCCGCTGCCCGAGTCCGGCTCCATGGGCAAGCACAACGTCTGGTATCAGCTCAACGACAGCGTCGCCGCCTTGCCGCGCGTGATCGCGCCCTTCCGCCTGAACACGCAGCAGTCCTTCAACTACATGCGCGTGTCCGGCACGCCGCACACCTGGCCGAACGCGCAGGGCGCGTGGAACCAGGGCATCCTGGAGCGCTGGCCGACCTACAAGCAAAACCATTCGATGGGGTATTACACCGAGGCGGACATTCCCTTCCAGTTCGCGCTGGCGAACGCGTTCACGATTTGCGACGCCTACCATTGCTCCTTCCAGGGCGGCACGAATCCGAACCGGGTCTACGCCTGGACCGGCGCCAACGATCCCTTCCAGCAGGGCCGCGGCCCGGTGATCGGCAATAGCTACGACAATCTGGACAACGATCCCACCGGCGGCTATCTGTGGACCACCTATCCGGAGCGCCTGCAGGCGGCCGGCATCGGCTGGCAGGTGTACCAGAACATGGGCGACAACTTCACCGACAATCCGCTGGCCGGCTTCCGCAGTTACCGCGACGCCTACGCCGGCGTGCGCAACGCCGACCCGCAACTGCTGGCGCGGGGTCTGAGCACGCGCGATCTCGACCTGTTGAAACGGGATGTGCAAAACGGCACGCTGCCGCAGGTGTCCTTCATCGTCGCCACGGCCGAGGGTTCCGAGCATCCGGGGCCGTCCAGTCCGGCCCAGGGCGCCGCCTACACGGCCGCCGTGCTCGACGCGCTGACCGCCAATCCCGAGGTGTGGAGCAAGACCGTGCTGTTCCTGATGTTCGACGAGAACGACGGTTTCTTCGACCATGTGCCGCCGCCGGCCGCGCCCTCGTATCTGCAGTGGAACAGCGACCCGCGCCAGGCCACGCTGGCCGGCGCGTCGACCGTCAGCACGGCCGGCGAATACCATGAATTGCCGAGCAGCGAGTCGAGCGAATCGCCGACCCTGATGCACCGTCCCTACGGCTTGGGGCCGCGCGTGCCGATGTATGTCATTTCGCCGTGGAGCAAGGGCGGCTGGGTCAATTCCCAGGTCTTCGACCACACTTCGGTGATCCGCTTCCTCGAGCAGCGCTTCGGCGTCATGGAGCCGAACATCACGCCGTGGCGGCGCGCCGTCTGCGGCGATTTGAGTAGCACCTTCAACTTCAGCGATCCGGACGGCGCGCCCTTCGCCGCCAACCTGCCCGAGACGCAGGCGCTGGCCCTGCGCGCCCGGATGCTGGGCGCGACGCGCACGCCGATCACGCCGGCGCTGCCCGAGCTGCCCACGCAAGCCAGCGGCTCGCGGGCGCTGCCCTACGAGCTGCACGTCAGCGCCCGCGTGCATCCGGAGACGGTGCAGGTCGAACTGCTGTTTTCGAACACGGGTACGGCGGCGGCCGTGTTCCACGTCTACGACCGGAGCAATCTGAACCAGCCGCCGCGCCGCTACACGGTGGAGGCGGGCAAGGACCTGGCCGGCGCCTGGCCGCTGGGCGCCCAGTTGGGCGTCTACGATCTGTGGGTGCTCGGGCCGAACGGTTTCCACCGCCACTTCCGCGGCGACGCCAACGCCAGCGCGCTGCGTCTGTCGCCGAATCCTGAGATCCAGGTCTGCTACGACATCGTCAACGGCAGCGTGACGGCGAAGCTGCACAACACCGGCAGCGGCGCCGCCACAGTGACGCTGCGCGCCAACGCCTATCTCGACGCGGCGCCGCTCACCGTCACCCTGCCGGCGCAGACGGAGCTGGAGCAAACCTGGTCGCTCTGCGATTGCGGCAACTGGTACGACTTCAGCGTGCAGGTGCAGGAATTGCCCGGTTATGCGCGGCGCTTCGCCGGCCGCGTCGAGACCGGCAAGGACAGCATCAGCGACCCGGCGATGGGCGGGCTGGCGCTGGGCACGCCGGTGTAATGTTCGAAAACGGCGGCGCCACGCCGCCCTTGCCGCCCCGGGTCAGACGGGGCGGCGGCGCTCAATCCGGCGCGGCCAGGCGGTGCGCGCCGGCCTGGTACAACTGCACGCGGTCGTGTCCGGCGTTCTTGGCCTGGTACATGGCGATGTCGGCGTGCTTGGCCAGTTCGTTCTCGTCGCCGCCGTGCTCCGGGTAGAGGGCGGCGCCGATGCTCGCCGAGATGCGCAATTCGTGGCCGGCGATGAGGTAGGGCCGCGCCAGGCTGTGGCGGATCTTCTCGGCCACGCCGAGCGCGCCGTCCGCGTTGTCGACGCCGCGCAGCAGGACGACGAATTCGTCGCCGCCGATGCGCGCCACCGAGTCCGATTCGCGCACGCAGGCGAGCATGCGCTGCGCCACTTCCTTGAGCAGCAGATCGCCGGCGCGGTGGCCGAGGTGGTCGTTGACGGGCTTGAATCGGTCCAGGTCGATGAAGAGCACGGCCAGTTGGCGCTGTTCGCGGCGGGCGGCGGCCAGGGCCAGTTGCAGGCGGTCGGAGAACAGCGCGCGGTTGGGCAGGCCGGTCAGCATGTCGTGCTGGGCCAGGTGGCGGATATGCTCCTCGACGCGGCGCCGCTCGCTGATGTCGCGCGTCACGCCGAGCAGGCCGATGAAGGCGCCGGCGCCGTTGCGCATGCCGTTGACGGTGGCCTCGGTCCAGACGGTGCTGCCGTTGCGGCGCCGGTATTCCAGCTCGTGGCGGAAGGCCGGCACCGGCAGGCCGGCGCGGATGGCGGCGATCAGGCCGCGCAGGCCGTGTTCGGCGATCGCCGCCGAGGCCGGCGTGAGGATCTCGGCCAGCCCGCGCGGCAGGATGGCGGCGGCGTCCTCGCCCAGCAGTTTCTCCGCCGAGGGGCTGAGGTAGGTGAAGCGGCCGTCCAGGTCCATGGTCCAGATCAGGTCGGAGGCGTGGTCGGCCAGCAGGCGGTGGCGCTCCTCGCTGAGGCGCAGCGCCCGCCCGGCGCGCTTGCTGTCGTCCAGCGCGGTGGCCAGGCGCCGGTTGATGCGGTAGATGTAGGCGGCCAGGACGCTGATGGCGGCCAGCAGGGCCAGGGCGCCGCCCAGCCAGCCCAGGTCCAGCTTGGGGTCGGACTGGTAGAGGAAGCCGCGCAGCGAAAAGTCGCGCGGCAGTTCGCCCAGGCCGGCGTAGGTGTCGGCGATGTGGCGCCAGCGCGCCGGGTTCATGTAGCCGACCTCGATCATGTCCGTTTGCAGCAGCGCCACCATGGCGTCGGCCTCGTACAGGTAGAAGGCGCGGCTGTGGGCGCGCGAGTATTTGCTGAGTATCAGGTCGGCGACCTGCTCCTGGTGCGCCATCGCGTATTGCCAGCCGCGCAGGCTGGCGTCGCGGAAAGCCTTGGCGCGGCCCGGGTGGGCGCGGATTTCCGCCTCCGTCGTGAACAGGTTGTCGCCGTAGAAGTCGATGCCGGCGGCGCGCGGCGTGTAGGCGCGGTAGGCGAACTTGGCCCGTTCGAGATAGTACGGCTCGGTCGTCACGTAGGCGGTCATCGCCTCGACCTTGCCGTCGATCAGGTCCTGCGGCCGGTTGCTGTGCTCGACGGGGGTGAAGCGCCCGGTGCGCACGCCTTCGCGCGTCAGCAGAGCGAGCAGCTCGTCGGCCTGGGATTCGATCATGATGCGCTTGCCGAGCAGGTCGGCGATGCCCTGCGTGCCGTCGCCCCCGGGCGTGAGCAGCACGGCCGGCGAATGCTGGAAGATCACCGCCAGCGCCACGACGGGCAGGCCGGCCTTGCGCGCCAGCAGCAGGCTGCTGTTGCCGACGCCGTACTCGGCGCGGCCCCGGGTGACGCTGGCGACCGGATCGGCGTTCGGCGCGCCCTCGATGATGGTCACGTCCAGGCCCGCCTCGCGGTAGTAACCCTGTTCCTTCGCCGCGTAATAGCCGGCGAACTGGAAGGCGTGGGTCCATTTCAGCTGCAGCGTGACGGCGTCGAGCGCCTGCGCCGATGCCGCCGGCCAGAGCCAGGCGTGCATCGCCAGGACGGCGATCAGGATGCGGCGGAACAGTGTCTTCATATGCGCTCATGCCGGCAACGGGGCTGTCCGGCGACTGTGGCGGCCGGCATGCGGGCCCTGCTTGATTATACGTTGATGGTGGGCAAGAGCAACGGGCCGGGCGGGCCGCCGGCGGCCTCCTGTTGCAATCCGGCACGCGGGCGCCGCGGACGAAAAAAAGCGGAGGCCGCAGCCTCCGCTTTTGGGTCGCGCCGTTCCGCTTAGGCTTGCGCGGCGGCGTTCTTGCGGCGACGGCTGATCAAGCCCAGCAGGCCCAGGCCACCCAGCAGCATGCCGAAGGTTTCCGGTTCCGGCACGGCGCTGACGGTGAGGTTGCCGCCGAAGCTGCCGGCTTTGCCCGAGGCGGCGTTGCCGCCGACCTGCAGATAATAGCTGCCGGCGGCCAGGTTGCTGAACGAGAGCGACCACAGATCGGTTTTGCCGGTCTGTTCCTGCACGCCGCTGGCGACCAGGCCGTGGGTGCCGTACAGATCCAGCGAAGTGATGTTCAGGCCGTTCGCCGCCGACGGGCTGTAGGACGAGATCTGCGCGTCGATGTTGGCGCCGCCGTTAAAGCTGAAGGCGAACTGGTCGAGGAAGGTGTTGCCGCGGTTGGCGGAGCCGAAAGAGGCGCCGATGTCGCTGGTGCCGTCGAGCAGGGTCAGCGTTTCCGGCGCGTGGCTGATGTCGGCGGCCATAACGGCCGAGGCGCTCAGTGCCGCGCCGGCGAAGACCAGGGCGGAGATCAGGGAGGTGGTTTTTTTCATGGGATTTCCTATGAAGTGGCCGCGCGCGGGGCACCTTTAGAAACCTGCCGCAGCGGCTGCATGGCGGCGTTCGCGCTGGCTTGTAGAGGTGCCCCGTTGCGGCCGGGGTTGATGGATCATCAGAGAGGCAATCCTAGCAGGCGTACTCGGCAATTCAGGCTGCGCGCGCAAGCGTGCGCGTGGTCACGGTCGATGATTTTTCAAGGCAATATTTTTGCCGGCGCACGGCGCGCCGGACAGGCTCTCATAGGGGAAGAGCGCCGGGGAATCTTATTTTTTCGCCCATAAAATAGCTTTTTTATCACATGAGTGGGATATCTCCTACATGACGACGGGCGTTGCGCTGGCCCGCCGCCCGGGCCGCCGGTGCGGCGGGAGAGGGGCGCGTCTTACCGGCGTGACAAGACGACGCGCGGCGGCGAAAGGGAGGAGGGGGGATGTCTGTGGATGCAGGCGATGGGCGGGAGCAAGAATTGCGGACGCCGGAAACAAAAAAGCCAACCGGCGGGGGTTGGCTTTCTGTACAACTAATTCTTGGTGGCCCGGGGCGGAATCGAACCACCGACACAAGGATTTTCAATCCTCTGCTCTACCGACTGAGCTACCAGGCCAAGGAGGAGAATTATAGCAGGCTCGAGAAGGAATGCAAGGGCGCAAAAGCATTTTTCCGAAAAATGCCGGGCTGGGTCGCGCGTTTCCCCGCCCCGGCGGTCAGCGGCGCGACGCTCGCCACGGCAAATATTTGCATTCGAATCAAGAATCATTTGCCTGTTCGGGTGTTTTTCTCAATAAAAAATGGGCGCATAGTGGCGTTCATCTATTGGATACAAAGGAAAACATCATGAGCGTCAGCATTCCGAACATCGGCCTTGGCACCTTCCGCCTGCAGGGCCAGGTAGTGATCGACTCGGTGCGCAATGGCATCGAGGCCGGCTATCGCCACATCGACACGGCGCAAATCTACGCCAACGAGGCCGAGGTCGGACTGGCCATCGCCGCCAGCGGCGTCGCCCGCGACGCGCTGTTCGTCACGACCAAGATCTGGACCGAGCATCTGGCCGCCGACAAGCTCATTCCCAGCCTGAAGGAAAGCCTGCGCAAGCTGCGCCTGGAGCGGCTCGACCTGACGCTGATCCACTGGCCCTCGCCGCAGGGGGAGGTGGCGGTGGCTGAATCGATGGCCGCGCTGGCCGAGGCCAAGGCGCAGGGCTTGACCGGTCTGATCGGCGTGTCGAACTTCAACAACGCCCAGTTGCAGGAGGCCATAGACGCCGTCGGCGCGGCGCAGATCGCCACGCAGCAGGTCGAGATCCATCCCTTCCTGCAGAACCGCAAGGTGGTCGAGTTCGCCCGCAGCCGGGGCATCCGCGTCACCGCCTACATGCCGCTGGCCTACGGCAAGGTGATGGCCGAGCCGCTGCTGGCGCGCATCGCCGCCCGCCACGGCGCCGACGCCGCGCAGGTCGCGCTGGCCTGGTCGCTGCAGCAGGGTTACGCGGTGATTCCCTCGTCGACGCGGCGCGCCAATCTGGAGGCCAATCTGCGCGCGGCCGACATCGTGCTGTCGGCGGACGAGATGGCGCAGATCGCCGGCCTGGAACGTGGTGAGCGCCTGGCCAATCCGCCGGGGCTGGCGCCGCGCTGGGATTGAGGCGCGGTTTTTGATGGGCCGCGGCGGCCATCCGGCGCGGGTCTTTGATGCCGGTTTCCGGGCGGGGAAAGTGGTCCGGCAAACGCTATAATGCTTGCATGAACAGTCCATCATCCCCCACCATGCGGCGCGCGCTGCACAGCGACGTTTGTATCGTCGGCAATGGCGCCATCGCGAAAACCACCGCCCTCGCTTTCGCCCAGGCCGGCCAGAGCGTCACCCTGCTGTGTCCAGCCGAGGCGCCGCCCCCGGCCGGCACGGCGCCCAGCTGGGACGTGCGCGTCTACGCGCTGAACCACACGGCGTTCAATCTGCTGTCCGCGCTCAAGGTGTGGGGCGCGCTCGACGCGGCGCGCGTGGCGCCGGTCGACGCGATGCTGGTCAGCGGCGACGGCGCCCACGCCGGCGGCCTGGCCTTCGACGCCTACGGCGCCCATGTCGGCGCGCTGGCCTGGATCGTCGAGGACCGCAACCTGAACCAGGCGCTCGACGCGGCCCTGAAATTCGCCCAGAACGTCAGCATCGTCCACGGCCGCGCCGTGCGTCTGGAAAGCGGCGCTGACGACGCCACGGTGCATCTGGACGGCGGCGACAGCATCCGCGCCGCGCTGGTGGTCGGCGCCGACGGCGCCCAGTCCTGGGTGCGTGGGCAGTGCGACATCGGCCTCGATTACCGCTCCTACGGCCAGCGCGGCGTGGTCAGCAATTTCGCCTGCGCCAAGCCGCACCACGGCGCCGCGCACCAGTGGTTCACGGGCGCCGAGGGCATCGTCGCGCTGCTGCCGCTGCCCGGCCAGCGCGTCTCGCTGGTGTGGTCGGCGCCGGACGCGCTGGCCGACACCCTGCGCGCCGAATCGGCGGGCCAATTGGCGGCGCGCCTGGCGCCCTTCTGCGCCGACAAGCTGGGCGCGCTGACGCCGCTGCAGCCGGAGCTGGTGCGCGATTTCCCGCTGGTGCTGATGCGCCCGCACGCGATGGTGGCGCCGCGCGTCGCCCTGGTCGGCGACGCAGCCCATGTGGTGCACCCGATGGCCGGCCACGGCATGAACCTCGGTTTCGCCGACGTCGTCGAGCTGGTGCGCATCGTCAACGAGCGCGAGCCGCAGCGCGGCGTCGGCGACGCCCGCGTGCTGGCCCGCTACGCCCGCGCGCGCAAGGAGGACGTGCTGTTGATGCAGCTGGCCACCGACGGTTTGGCGCGCCTGTTCGGCAGCGATATCGAGCCTTTGCGCGCGGCGCGCAATTTGGGATTAAACTTGCTGGATAAATTGCCCGGCCTGAAGCGCCGCCTGATTTCCCACGCGCTGGGAAAGCAGTCTTAAGCCACGCTTAAGGCGCCCTTAAGGGCTGAAAAGTAGCATGGCCGAGGCAGGCGGGGCGCAAGCGCGATCCCCGCTTTTCGCGTAGTTACCGGAGAAGTTATGAGAAAGAGTAAGACCGCACTGTTGCTGCTATCGGGGCTGATGATGTCCTGCGTCGGCGCCGAGACGCCGACCGAGGCGACCATCAAGAAGCTGATCGAACCGCGCCTGGGCGAGGGCGCCAAGGTCGATTCGGTCAAGGAAACGCCGTACGCGGGCCTGTATGAAGTGCGCGCCGGCGGCGACATCCTGTACACCGACAAGAGCGCGCAATACCTGATCGTCGGCCATGTCTTCAACGCCAAGACCTCGCAGGACCTGACCAAGGAGCGCATCGACGAGATCAACCGCGTCAAGTTCTCCGACCTGCCGCTGGAGTCGGCCATGAAGGTCGTGAAGGGCGACGGCAAGCGCGTCATCGCCGTCTTCGAAGACCCGAACTGCGGTTATTGCAAGCGCTTCCGCCAGACCACGCTGAAGGAAATCGACAACGTCACCGTTTACACCTTCATGTACAACATCCTGTCGGAGGATTCGATCGCCAAGTCGAAGAACATCTGGTGCTCGGCCGACCGCAGCAAGGCCTGGGACGACTGGATGCTGAACGGTAAGGCGGCGGCCGCCGCGCCGGCCGGCTGCGCCTCGCCGCACGACAAGGTGTTCGCGCTGGGCCAGAAGCTGCGCGTGAACGGCACGCCGGCGATCTTCTTCGCCGACGGCAGCCGCATCCCGGGCGCCATCGACGCCAAGACCATGGAGGCGAAGTTCGCCGCCATCAAGCAGTAGTTCGTGCCCGGCGCGCCGTTTTTGCCGTCCCCGGCGTTTTCCGCCGCGCGGCGCGTCCCTCAGCGGCGCGCCGTTTTTCCTTCCCCCGCAGCTCAACAACAAGCGCAGTCCCTCCAAGGAGCAGTCGATGATTACATTGAACATCAACGGGCACGATATGCAGGTGGACGCCGATCCCTCGACGCCGATTTTATGGGCGCTGCGGGATAATCTGAACCTGACCGGCACCAAGTTCGGCTGCGGCGCGGCGCTGTGCGGCGCCTGCACCGTGCATCTGGCCGGCCAGCCGATCCGCTCCTGCGTGACGCCGATTTCGGCCGCCGTGGGGCAGAAGATCACCACCATCGAGGCGATCGGCGCCGACAAGGTCGGCAAGGCGGTGCAGGACGCCTGGGTCAAGCACGACGTGCCGCAGTGCGGCTACTGCCAGAGCGGCCAGGTGATGAGCGCGACGGCGCTGCTGAAGGCGAACCGGAAGCCCAGCGACGCCGACATCGACGGCGCCATGAGCGGCAACATCTGCCGCTGCGGCACTTATCAACGGATACGCGCGGCCATCAAAGACGCCGCCCACACGCTCGCCTAAGGGGATAGACATGCGCACAGAATGGCTTAATCAGGACGCGCTGGAGAGCGCAACGGCGGCGCCGGCGGGACTCTCGCGGCGCTCCTTCATGAAGGCCGGCGCGCTGGCCGGCGGCGGCCTGGTGCTGGGCTTCTTCGTCCCCGGCGCCAACAAGTTCGCCCGCGCGGCGGACGCCCGCACGGTCTTCCAGCCGAACGCCTTCCTGCACATCGCGCCCGACAACAGCGTCACGGTGCAGGTGAACCGGCTGGAGTTCGGCCAGGGCGTGCAAACCAGCCTGCCGATGCTGATCGCCGAGGAGCTCGACGCCGACTGGTCGCAGATGCGCGGCGAGCTGGCGCCGGCCGCCGAGGCCTTCAAGGATCCGGCGTTCGGCATGCAGATGACGGGCGGCTCGGGCAGCATCGCGCACTCCTTCACGCAGTACCGCGAGATCGGCGCGCGCGCGCGCGCCATGCTGGTGGCGGCCGCCGCGCAGCAGTGGCAGGTGGCGCCGGAGCAGGTGAAGGCCGCCAAGGGCGTGCTGAGCGGCCCGGCCGGACAGAAGGCCACTTACGGCGCCTTCGCCGACGCCGCCATGCGCCAGCCGGTGCCGGCCAGCGTCAGGCTGAAGGATCCGAAGGACTTCCGCATCATCGGCAAGCCCGTCAAGCGCCTCGACGCGCGCCTGAAATCGAGCGGCGGGCAGCAGTTCGGCATCGACTTCAAGCCGGCCGACTGCAAGGTCGCCGTGGTGGCGCGCCCGCCCGTGTTCGGCGCCCGGGTGGCCCGCTTCGACGCCGCCAAGGCGCTGGCGGTGAAGGGCGTGCTCGCCGTGCTGGAGGTGGCGACCGACCGCGGCGGCAGCGGCGTGGCGGTGATCGCCGACGGCTACTGGCCCGCCAAGCAGGGCCGCGACGCGCTGCAGATCGACTGGGACAGCAGCGCCGTCGAGAAGGTCAGCAGCGCGCAGCAATTGATCGAGTTCAGGGCGCTGGCGCTGACGCCCGGCACGCCGGTGAAGACGGTCGACACCGCGCCGCTGGCGACGGCGGCGAAGAAGATCAGCGCCGTCTATGAATTCCCCTATCTGGCGCACGCGCCGATGGAGCCGTTGAACTGCGTGGTCGACCTGCGCGCCGATTCCTGCGTGGTCTGGGCCGGCTCGCAATTCCAGACCGTCGACCAGGGCGCCATCGCGCGCACCGCCGGCCTGAAACCGGAGCAGGTGACGCTGCACACGATGACGGCCGGCGGCGGTTTCGGCCGGCGCGCCGTGCCGACCTCGGACTATATCGTCGAGGCGGTCAACCTCGCCAAGGTCTGGCGCGCGTCCGGCAAGAGCGCGCCGCTGAAGGTGATCTGGAGCCGCGAGGACGACATCAAGGGCGGTTACTACCGGCCCTCGCATGTGCACCGCGCCGACATCGGCCTCGACGAGAAGGGCAACATCGTCGCCTGGGACCACAGCATCGTCGGCCAGTCCATCCTGACCGGCACGCCCTTCGAAGCCTTCATGGTCAAGAACGGCGTCGACAGCACGATGGTCGAGGGCATGGGCGAGCCCTACGAGGTGCCGCTGAACCTGTCGGTGCACAACGTCAAGGCGAACGTGCCGGTGCTGTGGTGGCGCTCGGTCGGCTCGACCCACACAGGCTTCGTCATGGAGACCCTGATCGACGAGGCGGCGCACCTCGCCGGCGTGGACCCGGTGGCCTACCGCAAGCGCCTGCTGGGCGAGAAACGCGCCCGCCACATCGCCGCGCTGGACCTGGCGGTGGCCAAGTCCGGCTACGGCAAGAAGGCGCTGCCGAAGGGCCAGGCCTGGGGCGTGGCGATGCACGAATCGTTCAACTCCGTGGTCGCCTACGTGGTCACCGCCTCGCTCAAGGACGGCGTGCCCAAGCTGCACAAGGTCACGGCCGGCGTGCACTGCAACCTGGCCGTGAATCCCCTGACGATCGAGGCGCAGGTGCAGGGCGCCGCGCTGATGGCGCTGGGCACCACCTTGCCGGGCGCCGCCATCACGCTCAAGGACGGCGTCGTCGAGCAGCAGAACTTCGGCGATTATCCGGTGGCGCGCATGCCGGACATGCCGCTGATCGAGGTGCACATCGTCGCCTCGACCGAGGCGCCGACCGGGATGGGCGAACCGGGCGTGCCGCCGCTGGCGCCGGCCTTCGCCAACGCCCTCTTCAGGCTGACCGGCAAGCGCCTGCGCAAGCTGCCCTTCGACCTGGCCGCGGCCTGAGGGGACGATGGGCATGGTCGGCATCCTGCTGGCGGCCGGACGGGGGCGGCGCTTCGACCCGTCCGGCGCGCGCAACAAACTGCTGCAGCCGCTGCCCGGCGGCGAGGCCGTCGTCGTCGCCAGCGCGCGCCATCTGCTGGCCGCGCTGGGCCGGGTGATCGCGGTGGTGCGTCCCGGCGAGGCGGCGGTGGCGGCGGCGCTGCGCGGCGCCGGCTGCGAGGTGACGTGCTGCGCGGACGCCGACAGCGGCATGGGCGCCTCGCTGGCGCACGCCGTGGCGCAGGCGCGCGGCGCGTCCGGCTGGCTGCTGGCGCTGGGCGACATGCCGCATGTGCGGATTTCGACCATGCGGCTGCTGGCCGAGGCGGTCGCGGCGGGCGCCGACATCGCCGCGCCGCTGCATCTGGAGCGGCGCGGCAATCCGGTCGCCTTCGGGCGCCCGCATTTGCCGGCCCTGCTGGCGCTGCGCGGCGATCAGGGTGCGCGCGCGCTGCTGACGCGCTATCCTGTCTGCGAGTTGCGCGTCGACGATCCCGGCGTGCTGCAGGACGTCGATACCCCCGCCGACCTGAATTGATCAAAACACGTGTACCCCACGAGGAAACGAATAGATGAAAAAACCGAGTAAAAAAGCCCCCGCCATCGCCTACGCGATCCACGCCAAGGACCTGGCCGGCCACCTCTTCGAGCTCACCCTGACGGTGCAGAATCCGGATCCGGAAGGGCAGGTCTTCGCGCTGCCGGCGTGGATACCCGGCAGTTACATGATCCGCGAATTCTCGCGCAACATCGTCCAGATCAGCGCCGAGGCGAACGGCTGGCTGATGCCGCTGGAAAAACTCGACAAACACAGCTGGCAGGCGGCGCCCTGCGCCGGCGCGCTCACCGTGCGCTACGAAGTCTACGCCTGGGACTTGTCGGTGCGCACCGCCCACCTGGACCAGAGCCACGCCTTCTTCAACGGCACCAGCGTCTTCCTGCGCGTGCTGGGGCAGGAGGGCGAGGCCCACCAGGTCGACATCGTGCGTCCCGCCGACGCCGCCTGCAAGAGCTGGCGCGTGGCCACCACCCTGCCGGAACTGGGCGCCAAGCGCTACGGCTTCGGCACCTACCTGGCCGCCAACTACGACGAGCTGATCGACCACCCGGTCGAACTGGGCGACTTCGCCCTGGCCAGCTTCAAGGCGCACGGCGTGCCGCACGACATCGTCGTCAGCGGGCGCGTGCCCAACCTGGACCTGGCGCGCCTGTGCGCCGACCTGAAAGCCATCTGCGAAACCCAGATCGCCTTCTTCGAGCCGAAGAGCAAGCGCGCGCCGATGCAGCGCTACCTGTTCCTGACGCTGGCCGTCGGCGACGGCTACGGCGGCCTGGAGCACCGCGCCTCGACGGCGCTGATCTGCGCCCGCGCCGACCTGCCCAGCACCGCCACGCCGAAGGGCCAGGAGATCGGCGAGGGCTATCTGAAATTCCTCGGCCTGTGCAGCCATGAATACTTCCACACCTGGAACGTGAAACGCATCAAGCCGGACGCCTTCGCGCCCTACGACCTGCAGGCGGAAAGCTACACCCCGCTGCTGTGGTTGTTCGAAGGCTTCACCAGCTACTACGACGATCTGATGCTGGTGCGCGCCGGCATCATCGACGAAGCGGCGTATTTCAAGTTGCTGGGCAAGACCGTCAACAGCGTGCTGCGCGGCAGCGGCCGCAACAAACAAAGCGTGGCCGATTCCAGCTTCGACGCCTGGGGCAAATACTACCGCCAGGACGAGAACGCGCCCAACGCCATCGTCAGCTACTACACCAAGGGCTCGCTGATCGCGCTGGCGCTGGACCTGACGCTGCGCGCCAAGACGGCCGGCGAGAAATCGCTGGACGACGTCATGCGGGCGCTGTGGCAACGCTACGGCCGCGACTTCTATCCGCACGGCGGGCGCGGCGTCGCGCCGGAGGAGGTCGAAGCCCTGTTCGACGAGATCAGCGGCAGCAAGATGAAAACCTTCTTCCAGCGTTATGTGCGCGGCACGGCCGACCTGCCGCTGGCGAAGCTGCTGGCGCCCTTCGGCGTCGCCTACGCCGACGAGCGCAAGAGCGGCAAGCCCAGCCTGGACGTCGGCCTGGGCCGCGACGGCAACGACAGCAAACTGACGCAGGTGCACGAGGGCGGCGCGGCGCACCGCGCCGGCCTGTCGGCGGGCGACATCCTGGTGGCGCTGGACGGTTTGCGCGTCGGCCCCGCCAATCTGGACACGCTGCTGGGCCGCTACGCCGTCGGCGCGACGCTGGAGGTGCACGCCTTCCGGCGCGACGAATTGATGCGCTTCGAGCTCACGCTGCTGGGCGAGCGCGTGCCCGGCGTCACCCTGAGCCTGGCGACGGGCAAAAAAGTCGCCGGCCCACCGCGCCCCAGCGCCGTCCGCTAAGGCGGTTGCGTGTCGTCCGCGTCGGACGATGGACGAAGGGCGGGGCGGCAAGAACGCCAAGCGCTCCCCAGGTGAGGTCGGCCCAAATCACCCGGGGGCGCGCGGCCGGCGACCCGCCCCGTTCATGCCGCTTGCGGCGGCGGCATGAACGCCGCGCGCCGCCATTTTTTGGGCAAGCATTTCAAATCCTCAATATCTGCGCTAAAATTCTGGCGGGCAATTCTTTCCCTATCCTTCCAGCGGTATTTAACCGGGCGCGACGCTACAGACAGTGAACTCACTCGACCTCCGCACGATTCTGTTGATGACAACCTTGATGTGCGGTGTGATGAGCATCGTCATGTTTTCCGTCTATCGCAGCTTCCGCGCCGAGGTGAAGGGAATCGGCCACTGGGCCTTGGGCCTGCTGCTCCTGGTCGCCGCCGCCGCGCTGTTCGGCTTGCGCGGCATCCTGCCCGATTGGCTGGCGAGGCTGGCCGCGAACGCCGCGCTGATGGCGGGCATCGGTCTGTCGATGATCGGCACGCAGTTGTTTTACGGCCGGCGCCCCAGTTGGACTTTGTTCCACGCGATCTGGCTGGGCGGCTTGGCCGGCCTGGCCTGGTATTTGCTGGTGCAGCCGAATTTCGCCGCGCGCGTGGCCTTGTTCTCCGCCCTGATGCTGGTGTTTTATCTGCTCCAACTGGGGTTGGTGCTGCGCCACGGCGAACGGCATTTTTCCAGTTATTTCTTCGGCGCCTTGATGTTGCTGCAGTCGCTGGTGGTGCTCACCCGCGGCGTCGCCGCCCTGATCCACGGCGGCGCCAGTGTCGATCTGCTGCGCGGCAGCCTGGTCGCCAGCCTGTACGTGGCGACCGCCAATTTCATGGCGTTGCTGCTCAACGTCGCCTTCATGGCCGTCGCCACGCGGCGTCTGCAAACCATCCTGGAACGGCGCTCGACCCTCGATCCGCTCACGCTGGTGCTGAACCGGCGCGGTTTCGCCGACGCCTACGCCAAGGAGAAGGCGCATCTGTGGCGGGAGGCGCCCGTTGACGCTGCTGAGCATCGACCTGGACCATTTCAAGGCCATCAACGACCAGTACGGGCACGCCGTCGGCGACCGCGTGCTGATCCATGTCGCCTGCCAGATCGGCGAGGTGCTGCGCGAGAGCGATTGCGTGGCCCGCTTCGGCGGCGAGGAATTCATCGTGCTGCTGCCGGACACGCCGGTGGCGCGGGCGCTGCTGGTGGCGGCGCGCATCCGCGAGTCGCTGCGCGCGGACAGCGAGCACTTGCCGGCCTATACCGTCAGCATCGGCGTGGCCTGCCAGGTGGCGCCGGAGGAAACCTTGGAGGGCGTGCTGGCGCGCGCCGACGCGGCGCTGTACCGCGCCAAGGCGAACGGGCGCGACCGCATCGAGCTGGCCGGCGCCGAGGCGGCTATTGCGGTCCGGCCAGGCTCCGCAGCTGGAAGTGGTAGTGCTCGTTGAACAGGAAGGTTTCCGAGAAATCCAGGGTCTTGTGGCTGTGGTGCAGCAGGTGCAGCGGTTTCGGGAAGGGCGCGCCGACCCGCTTGACGGCGGCCAGCGCCACCTTCGACGCCTCGCCGTCGCGCGAGCGCTTCACCGTGACGCCGCGCAGGTCGCCGTCGCGGTCGATGCTGATGGTGACGACGACGATGGCCGGCAGCATGGGCGGCAGGCGCCCGCTGAAGGTGATCGGGGTGTTGGCGTCGAGGATTTGCTGCGCCACCAGGGTCTTGTAGTCGTCCATGGTCTTCATCGGCGCGGCCGGCCTGGGCGCCTCCGTTTCGGCCAGCGGCGGCCTCGGCCGCGCGTCGACGCTGGGCGTGGGCGGCGTCAGCGGCGGCACTTTCTGGCAGGCGCTCAGCAGCAGGGTCAGCAGCGCCAGCGGCGCGAGGAGGATGTTGACGGTGCGAGACATGGCCTATCCTCCCATGCCGCTGTGCCCTCTGTCGGGCCGCGCGGCGCATTGAATCGAAAGCGAAGACGAAAAACCGGGTCGCACCGCATCGGTCCGACCCCGTGGATTGCCGTCGCCGGTATTGTCTAGCTGAACAAACGCTGCAGTTCGGCGCCCGGATCGGCGGCGCGCATGAAGGCTTCGCCGACCAGGAAAGCGTGCACATTGGCGGCGCGCATGCGCTGCACATCGTCCGCAACCAGAATACCAGATTCGGTAATGATGAGCTTTTCCGCGGGTATGCGCTGCATCAGATCGAGCGTCGTTTGCAGCGAGGTCTCGAAGGTGCGCAGGTTGCGGTTGTTGATGCCGACCAGGGCGCTGTCGAGTTTCAGGGCCGCGTCCAGCTCGTCGCCGTCGTGGGCCTCCAGCAGCACGCCCATGCCCAGTTCGTGCGCGCAGGCTTCCAGCTCGGCCATCAGGCCGTGGTCCAGCGCCGCGACGATCAGCAGGATGCAGTCGGCGCCCATGGCGCGCGCTTCGTAGATCTGGTACATATCGATCATGAAGTCCTTGCGCAGCACCGGGATGGCGCAGGCGGCGCGCGCCTGTTGCAGGTAGGCGGCGCTGCCCTGGAAGAATTGCGCGTCGGTCAGCACCGACAGGCAGGCGGCGCCGTGGGCGGCGTAGGTGGCGGCGATCTCGGCGGGGCGGAAGTCGGCGCGCAGCACGCCCTTCGACGGCGAGGCCTTCTTCACTTCGGCGATCACGGCGGCCTGGCCGGCGCCCATGCGCTGGCGCATGCTCGCTTCGAAGCCGCGCAGGTCACGGCGCAGTTCGGCGTCGGCTTCGACCTCGCTGCGCAGGCTGGCGAAGCTGCGGTATTTTTTCGCCGCCGCCACTTCGTCGGCCTTGACGGCGAGGATATTGTTCAGGATGTCGGACATGATGTTTTCCAGTAGGGAGGGATTCGGTGCGGTCAGTGCGCTTCGGCCAGGGCCAGCTTCACGCCCAGCCAGATGAACAGGCCGCCGGTGGCGCGGCCCAGCCAGGCGCTGGCGCGCGGCTTGAGCTGCACGCGGGCGCTGGCGAAGGCGGTGAAGACGGCCAGCGCGTGGCACCACAGCATGCCGTTGAGGTTGAAGACGAGGCCCAGGGCGATCAGCGCCAGCGGCTTGTTGGGCGCGTCGGCGGAAATGAATTGCGGCACGAAGGCGAGGAAGAAAATCGCCACTTTCGGGTTCAGCACGTTGGTCAGGAAACCCTGCAAGTAGATGGTGCGGTAGGGCAGCGGCGGCGGCGCCACGGGCGCGGCGCGGCTGGTCCGCTTGCTGCGCAGCAGGGCGATGCCGACGTAGACGATGTAGGCGGCGCCCACCCATTTGACGACGCCGAAGGCGGTGGCCGAGGTGGCCAGCAGGGCCGACAGGCCGGCGGCGGCGGCCAGCACATGCACCATCGTGCCGCTGCCCACGCCGAGCGCGGCGGCCGAGCCGGCGCGCCAGCCCTGGGTGGCGCTGCGCGCCATGATCAGCAGCGAGTCGGGGCCGGGGAGGATGTTGAGCAGCAGGCCGGAAAGAATGAACAGGGGCAGGTCGTGGATGCCAAGCATGGTCGAAGTCCTTCAGTGAAAGGATGCAGCGTTACAGGAGGTCGAAGCGGCGCCGCCGCGCCGCCGCTTCGTCCCGGCCGCGGCGGCGCGGCCGGGAAATCGGCCTTAGTGGGCGCCCAGTTGTTGCGTCACCTGGACGAACTGCGCCAGTTTGGCGATGGCCGCGCCGGAGGCGATGGCCGCGCGCGCCTTGCCCAGGCCGTCTTCGATGGAGGCGGCGACGCCGGCCGCGTACAGCGCCGTGCCGGCGTTGAGGGCGACGATGTCGTGCGCCGCGCCGGGCACGCCGCTGAGCGCTTCCATGATCTTCTCTTTCGATTCGACGGCGCCCGCCACCTTCAGGTTGCGGCTGGCGATCATCTGCAGGCCGAAGTCCTCCGGGTGGATTTCGTATTCGCGGATTTCGCCGTTCACCAGTTCGCCGACCAGGGTGCCGGCGCCCAGCGAGACTTCATCCATATTGTCGCGGCCCCAGACGACGACGGCGTGCTGCGCGCCCAGGCGCTGCAGGACGCGCACCTGGATGCCGACCAGGTCGGCGTGGAAGACGCCCATCAGGATGTTGGGCGCGCCGGCCGGATTGGTCAGCGGTCCGAGGATGTTGAAGATGGTGCGCACGCCCAGTTCGCGGCGCACCGGCGCGGCGTGTTTCATGGCGGCGTGGTGGTTGGGCGCGAACATGAAGCCGATGCCGGTCTGCGCGATTGACTGGGCGATCTGCTCCGGCTTCAGGTTGATGTTGGCGCCCAGCGATTCGAGCACGTCGGCGCTGCCCGAGGAGGACGAGACGCTGCGCCCGCCGTGCTTGGCCACGCGCGCGCCGGCGGCGGCGGCGACGAACATCGAGGCGGTCGAGATGTTGAAGGTGTTGGCGCCGTCGCCGCCGGTGCCGACGATGTCGAGCAGATTGGTGGTGTCGGCCATCGGCACCTTGGTCGAGAACTCGCGCATGACCTGCGCGGCGGCGGCGATTTCGCCTATGGTTTCCTTTTTCACGCGCAGGCCCATGGTGAGGGCGGCGATCATGCTGGGCGACATTTCGCCGGACATGATCTGGCGGAACAGGTGCAGCATTTCGTCGTGAAAGATCTCGCGGTGTTCGATGCAGCGCAGCAGGGCTTCTTGATGGGTGATCGGCATGATGCTTCCTTCTTCAGTGAGGGCGCGGCAGGCTGGTGAGCGGGGCGCGCGCCGGGGCGCGCGCGGACGTCTCAGCGCGTGAGAAAGTTCTTCAACAGGGCGTGGCCGTGTTCCGAGAGGATCGATTCGGGGTGGAACTGCACGCCCTCGATGTCGAACACCCTGTGGCGCACGCCCATGATTTCACCGTCGTCGGTCCACGCCGTCACTTCCAGGCAGGCCGGCAGGGTGGCCCTGTCGATGGCCAGCGAGTGGTAGCGGATCACCGTGAAGGGGCTGGGCAAGCCCTTGAAGACGCCCACGCCGGTGTGCGCGATGGCCGACGTTTTGCCGTGCATGACCTGCTTGGCGCGGATGACGTCGCCGCCGAAGGCCGCGCCTATGGCCTGGTGGCCCAGGCAGACGCCGAGGATGGGCAGGCGGCCGGCGAAATGATGCAGGATGGGCACCGAGATGCCGGCCTGCGCCGGGGTTTTCGGCCCCGGCGAGATGCAGATGCGGTCCGGGCCCAGGGCCTCGATCCCGGCCAGCGTGATCTCGTCGTTGCGCACCGTGCGCACCTCCTCGCCCAGTTCGCCGAAGTACTGCACCAGGTTGTAGGTGAAGGAGTCGTAGTTGTCGATCATTAATGTTGACATAGCGTTTTTCTCTATATTTTGCTTTGTAATCAAGCACTTATGAGCGACTAGCTTACAAATTTCGTTCAGAATCTAAAAATTGGGTTTTCATAGGAGAAACACAGCTTGGACAAGTCGTGATAGAGTCATTTTGTCCAAATTTTTGTCCAAGCGAGCAATTATGACCAAGCCGAAATTGTCCAAGCCAAAAAGCGAGGTTGTCAAATCACTACCTTCAAAAATTCCATATATCTACCCCTACAAGCTCCCCAGTGGAGAGGTTAGGTATCGGGTTCGCATTCGTAAAAAAGTCTTTGCTGGCAAGCCTTTAGACACCCCCATAAACGAAGTTTATCACACTATAGAACAGGCCAAAAAGCGACTTTATGATTTAGAATTTGGCAATGTTTTGCAAGAACGAGCAGAAATGTCACGGTTGATTTCCTTGGGTAGCTCAATAACAATTTCTGAGCTATTTGATGAATATCACAAGAAAAGACTTAAAGATAAAAAAGATACAAAAAATTATAGAAGTAAACTAAATGTTATTGCTCGAACACTCATTGATTCAGAAGACAACAGAATTACAAAAGTAGCTAATTTCTCTTTTAATTTTAATGCTCATTTAGCGAATGAGCAAATAAAGTTTGGTGATTTTCATGTAAACAATTTTACTCTCTTGTTGCTTAATCGCTATGTAGAAGCACGATTGCAACAAGTTAAACCTCAAACTATTTCAAATGAAATAGTTTTGATAGGTAAAGTTCTTAAAGATAGTCACAACCTTTTTACACAATTAAAAAAAATTGAAAATCCACTTGATGGATTTGATTGGAAATCACTAAAACCCATTATTGTTTATCGTGATAAAAAAGTAAGAACAGACTCAAAAAAATTCATTGAAAATATATTGCTCAAGAGAAGTAGAACAACAAATTATTATGATATGTTTCAGTTTCTTCACGAAACAGGTTGCAGAATTTCAGAAGCTTTATCTGTTCAAGTTAAAGATATTGATTTTGACACAAGAACAATTTTTGTAATCACAAAAAAGAACAAGCAACCAAGATATTTAGGTCTTTCACCTGTTCTTTTTCCAATAATAAAAAAACGGTGTGAAAACAAAACACCCACAGATCGAATTTTTTCTTATACAGTAGATACTTATGAAAGTAAGCTTACTCGTTTAAGACCTCATTTTTTAAAAGCAGGTGTTGTTTTTAAATGGCATGATTTGCGACATAACTATATCAGTCGTCATTTGAACTCAAAAAATGTCTTGCAAATTATGCACGAAATGGACATTAATGATATGCAATATTTTCAAAGTCAGTATCTTAATGTAATTCAATCGGAACAGGCAGCATTAAAAGTAGCTCAGTCAATCACATTAAACCCTAATGAGGTCGCTAATGCAGTCGGACACTTTGAGAACTTAAAACAAACCCAAGAATACACACACTACAGCCCAAGCCCTGAATTTTTGCAACCTAAGCAAATTGACTTAATGGAGATTTTGAGAAAACAATCTGAACAACTTCAAATGCAACAAAAACAAATAGAAGAGCTAATTAAATTAAATCCAAAAAAAAAGCTACATTATTGAGAGAAAATTTCTCCAATCGTTTTATTTGAAACAATAAACTAGGGAAAAACCATGGGAATTTTTGATTTTTTTAAATCATTGGCTAAAAAAGAACAACCTGCCAACATAAGCACTACTCCGCCTCGCCACGATAATTTAATTCCAACAATAAAGGCAGAAAAGGAGGTTTTTGAATGCTACGACGAAGTTTTTAAAGAAATGATCTGCGACATTTCTGGTTTATCAGAAATTGAGACGAAAGAAATTCACTCCATTATAAAAAAATGCGATGGTGGATTCCTAAATATGGGCGGTTATCAAGCCATTGTATGGAAAAAATATTTCAAAGGCCGAGATTGGAAATGGAATGAATATGAAGAATGGAATAGAAAATTTTTAAAAATTGGAAGATTTCCTACTAACTTTCCATTGAAAAAAGCATTCATACCAGCAACGACTGAGGACGCACTGAATCAATTGAAAGTCAGTGACCTGAAATCATTATTTGCCGTATGCCAATTGACTGTTCCGAGCAAAGCGAAGAAAAAAGAGTTGATTGATAGTCTTAAATCGATCCCCAATATAGACAGTAACTCATTAGTATCATTTAAAATTGAAGAGCTAAACGGTCGATTCAACTACGGTCTTTTCTCGCTACTAATGAGGACTATAAATTTTAGAGGGATAAATTTATATGAGTTCAGAAGATCTAACAGGGCTGGAATAAAAAAATTCAAAATATTATATGTTTTTGAGGAAGATAAAGAGTTTGTAGAAATGGCATTAAAATTGAAGCCAAATGCGCTGCACCCTATTTTTCCCTCTGATATGAGCATAAGGCAACCTATAGTTGAATTCTGAAAAGGATAGAGAAAATGATAATAAAAAAATGGTTTAAAAAATTTATAGAAAAAATATTTTTTAACAGGAAAAAAGCACTTTTATTTTGCACAATAATTTCTGTTTTTTCTTATTTTTTAGAATCATGTCTTAAAATTAATAACCTTTTCTCTTCGTCTGGAGCAATATTTACAATAGCGGGACTTTTTCTTAATATTAAGCTAACTGCTCATTTTCACCTTAAGCTACCTAATGGCAATGATTTAGGCATTGATAGTAAGCATGCCATGATTACAGGCAGGTTTTCCTTTGGAGGTAATGAATCCCAAAGTGAGAAAGAGATTATAGTCAGGGAAGTTGAAAGTGACGAAATATGGGGAGCGACTCTTATGGTAGTTGGAACATTAATTTGGGGATATGGCTCTTACTTAATAATATGAATTCCTGTTTAACAAAAATGCCAGTCATATAGACTGGCATTTTATTTTACCTCACTATTGACAATTTAAAGATATTCAATAAAGTAAGATAGCAATCCCCCGATTGGCTATTAAATAATATTAAAAATCTTATGATTGTCAAGACCTAATAAATATTAAATTGCCTTAGCGAGAGATTGTTATGGCAATTTTTTTATGCGTCGGTTAATTCCCACGATTCGAAATTTTGCTAATGCGAATAGTTTGTATGAAGGCAGGTTAAAAATAGTCAGGTAATATCTGATAACTGTAAATCCCCCCAGACAGGTAGCGACACTATTAATATAGTGAAGTAGGCTAGAATGAGATTTAAACAAAGCCACATTGAGAGTCTAAAGGTCCAACCAAGTTTAAGCTGTGTTATTACGGTGAATGGACTAAACAGAAGTTATTAACAATCTTCTGTCCCGATATGTAGTGAAACATTTAGGGAAATGATACCCACTTAAAAATTAAAACATTTTTCGGTAGGGAGTCTTTTCCCTTCTTAGTAGTGACTGAGCAAAGCGAAGGAGCACATAAGAAGGGAAAAGACTTGTGTTTACTATGATCTAAAGAATGCATGTTAATAGTATATCAGAAGTTATATTAAATATTGAACAAGCAAAGAGTAACTCGTAAGAGATTTACGATAGTAAATAAAAAAGGAAACGGCAAAAATTTACACTGACCAAATACGAAAGACACTCATTGAGTGTCTTTTTTGTTTTAGAAGACTGAGCGAGTCAGTCAGTCATTTTTCACTATCGTGATCTATATTCTTTAAATTTTCTTCTTCAATCTCTTTAAGAATTTCGTCATAAACAGACTCCCAGTCTTCATATGTGTGCAATTCATTTTTGAGCTCTTTAAATGTTTCTTCACTCACTAACTTTTTAACTTCAAGTATTACATTACTCATTTTTATATCTCCTTTTAGTTTATTTTTATACTTTCCAATCGAACTGATCAATTATTACTTTTTTGTTTTGTGCATTAGCTGAAAAATTTAGCTCAATGAGATCAATAATTGTAGTTTCAATTTCTTTTTCATATTCAATTGATAATTGAGTAAGTTTTTCATAAACTTCGTTGCCAAGAATTTTTTCTAGCAAAGCTAATTTTTGTTTTTTTTCTTTTTCAATAAATGTATCTACAGCATTACGAACCACTAAAGACATACTTGATTTACTAGTTTCAATGTGTTCTTTGGTTAAATATTCGACTTGGTCAAATCTCAAAAAGACAGAAATTTTTAAATGCTCTTTTGTAGATTTGGGTTTTGGTTTTTGATTTTCAACTATTTCTGGTTTTTGTTTTTTCATAAAAGTCTCCTGGTTTTTCTTATCGTAGCAATCATAAAAAAAAGAACAAGAGTTCAATGATATCGACTTGTCGGAGAAAAGAAGACAATAATAGATTTTTTACCTGTCGGATTTTATCCGATATCGAATATTAGCTATTCTATTTACAAAGAAAAATAAAAAGCTATGATTAAAACAAGTGCAAAAAAAGAGTCAAGCAAGGCTACTATATGACACGGGCTAAAATAATTTTCAATTATGTTTAGCTCTCTCATATAGACTTTTCTGGGGGTTCCCCAGTCCCCTAAAAACAATAAAAATAAAGGCAAAAAAATGCAGAAAAAAATAAAATCAGGAAGAACAAACGACGAACATATCTACAAAAGAACATACAGCTTGGACATTAAATTAAGTCCATACGAAAAAGATTTAATCGAAAATAAATATAGTCAAGAAGGTTTTAACTCAATGTCAGCATATGTTAGAAATTGCATTTTTAACGGGACAGAAGAAAGAATTGACAATTATTTGACTGAAAGATTTAACTTTAAAATATTGCAACAACCATTTTTGACAGAGCTAAATCGAATTGGTAGCAATGCAAATCAGTTAGCGAAAAAAGTAAATTCTAATAAATTTTTTACTAAAGAAGAAAAAAATACTATCAACAATCAGCTTGAAAATCTGATTGAGGAAATGAAATCTATAAAAAATTTAATTGAGTCACAGACAAAAAATAATAAAAATATGTGAGAAAAATTATGGCAATAATGAGCTTTAACAAATCTTCAAAATCGATTATGAGTGCGATAAATTATTTTGAGTCGGATACTGATCACACGAATACAGTAAGAAAATTTAAGCCAATTGCAATTTTTGGCGATAAAAATAGTATCGAGAAAATAGAAAATTTAGCGAGAGAATCTGGCATTGAAAACACCCATTCTTCTTTGGCAATTTCATTTCGTGACAATGAATTTTCTGAATTTAGAAATTCTGACGGTTCTTATAATGAAGAAAAATTAGTCGTAGCAATGAAAGAAATCGTAAAAGATTTTAGAGAAACTTGGTTCGCTGGTTTGAAAAACCCAGACAATTTTTCTGACTTTTGGAACATACATACAGACAAAGGAAATGTAGAATTAAACTGCGCATTTTTAAAAATGGAATTAAGTACAGGAAAGTCATTTAATCCTTTCCCCCCTGGCGAGCTAAACCAAGATATGCGAGATTGTTATGTTGATTTACTTAATGATAAATTGGGTTTTGATAGAGTGATAAGAAATCCTTTCTCGTTAGCTCATAATGATTTAGAGTTGAAAGATATACAAAACCCAAGCGAAACAGCCAAACGACAAAAAAACTTTGTTAAACCCAAAAAAGATAAAATACAAAATTTTCTCACTTCTCAAGTTTTAGATAAGAAAATTAATTCGAGAGAAGAACTAATCAGGGTTTTGCAGAAAAATGGAGAAGTAAAATTTTTAGACAAAGAAAATGAAAAGGACAAATATAACTATATCTCATTTATCCCGACTGGCTCAACAAAAGCTATGAAACTTAATGGACCAATGTTTAAAAAAGATGCTAATTTTGACGAGCTAAGAAATGAACACAGAACTAATCAAGCTATCGAAAAAAACGACTCATTAAAGCAACTATCTAATGAAGAAAAAGAGTCTAAACAAGAGAAGTTAAGCAAGCATATAGAAATAGAAAAAAGCTGTAATGAGAAGTTAAAAAACTCAGGAATCAAAAAAATTAAGAAGAACAGCAGTAGAAAGTATTTGCCGAAAAGTAAAAAATTAGCTACAAAAAAAGTTACTTCCTCAAATGAAAAAGTAACTCAAACTAAGCAGTCAGCAGAGAATAAAAATGATAGTATCAAGACTATTGATAAAGCTAATGATATAAAAAAATTGTCTGAAAATAAGTCTATAAAAGAAAACTTGTATAAATCGTCAAATCAAATAAAAATAAAACCTGCTATACAGAATAAAGAAGACAGCCAAAAAAATAGCACGGCTTCAATATCTTCATTTAGCGCAGTAGCATTTAACTCAAGTTCTGCACTAATCACGGTTCAAATCAATTCAATCTTATTTTCAAAACTCAATCTTGAAATGCAAATTGGTCAATTGAGTCATTTCAAAGAAAGTGATATTAAGAAAATTTTTGAACTAAAACAGAAAATTGCAGAACTTCAACAACAAATTGAAACATTGAAAGCAAAGCAAGAACAATCAGCAGAGTCTGCATTGATTGCTAATGCTAAAAAGTTCAAAAATAGTGGTGGCTCAAAAATCGGCATTTGACAAAGCAAAAAAACGATATAAACGATTTATACCGTTTCACACACAAAAAACGGTCTAGAACGACCGTAGAGCGATTTTTGGCATTGAGTGCTACATGCCACTAGATTGCTAAAAAAGTAGCTCTACGGTCGTTCTAGACCGTTTTGGTGTTGCTTTTGCTGTTGCTTTTAAACCAGCTCGTCTGGTTCTTCTAATTCAGGGGTTGCTGTTGCTGTTGCTGTTGATTTTGTTGTACCGAATTCTGCACAAACTGCCTCGTGTTAACACCTTAAAAAACCAACTTAGGACCGTGGGACATACTTTCCCACCACCCTGGTGAGTTGTTATTTTGCTATGCAAAATAACAACTTTGAGGAATTTCTGTCCAAATTTCTGTCCAAGTGATTTTTCAGAATTCTTTTCTCATAGGGGAAAATACAACAAGTCGTAGTTGTCTATCATCAGCAGCATCTCAGAACTCCCCATCCAGGCCGTCTTGCACTTGTTCGGCGGCGCGCAGCACGGCGCGCGCCTTGTTTTCCGTTTCCTGCCATTCCATTTCCGGGATCGAGTCGGCGACGATGCCGGCCGCCGCCTGCACGTACAGCATGCCGTCCTTGATGACGCCGGTGCGGATGGCGATGGCGACGTCCATCTCGCCGCCGAATGACAGGTAGCCGCAGGCGCCGCCGTAGATGCCGCGCTTGCTCAGTTCCAGTTCGTCGATGACCTCCATGGCGCGCACTTTCGGCGCGCCCGTCAGGGTGCCGGCCGGGAAGGTGGCGCGCAGCACGTCGAGGTTGGACAGGCCCTGTTTCAGCGTGCCCTCGACGTTCGAGACGATGTGCTGGACGTGCGAGTATTTTTCGATCACCAGGCGCTCGGTGACCTTGACGCTGCCGATCTCGGAGATGCGTCCCAGGTCGTTGCGGGCCAGGTCGATGAGCATCACGTGTTCGGCGATTTCCTTCGGGTCGGCCAGCAGTTCCTTCGACAGTTCGGCGTCGCGCTCGGGCGTGGCGCCGCGCGGGCGGGTGCCGGCGATCGGGCGCAGGGTGACTTTCTTGCCGCCGTCGGCGGCCGTCTCGTTGCGCACCAGGATCTCCGGCGAGGCGCCGATGATCTGCATGTCGCCGAAATTGTAGAAGTACATATACGGCGAGGGGTTCAGCGAGCGCAGCGCGCGGTACAGGGTGAGCGGCGAATCGACGTAGGGCTTGCGCAGGCGCTGGCCGATCTGCACCTGCATCAGGTCGCCGGCCATCACGTATTCGTGGGCCTTGGCGACGGCCTTCAGGTAGTCTTCCTTGCTGAAGTCGCGCAGGGTCTCGGTGCGCACCGAGCTCGAGGTGACGGGCGCGTCGACGCCGCGGCGCAGCATCACGCGCAAGTCCTTGAGGCGCTGGCGCGCCTTCGAGAAGGATTCCGGCACGCCGGTGTCGGCGTAGACGATCAGGTACAGTTTGCCCGACAGATTGTCGATGACGGCCAGTTCCTCGGTCACCATCAGCTGGATGTCGGGCAGGCCCAGGTCGTCCGGCGGGGTCGTCGCGGCCAGGGTCTTTTCGATGTGGCGCACGGTGTCGTAGCCGAAGTAACCGGCCAGGCCGCCGCAGAAGCGCGGCATGCCGGGACGCAGCGCCACCTTGAAGCGGGCCTGGTATTGTTCGATGAAGTCGAGCGGATTGCCGTCGTGGCGTTCGACGACGACGCCGTCCTTGACGATCTCGGTGCGCGTGCCGAAGTTGCGCAGCACCGTGGTGGCGGGCAGGCCGATGAAGGAATAGCGCCCGAAGCGCTCGCCGCCGACCACCGATTCGAGCAGGAAGGTGTTCTTGCCGCCGTTTTGCGACTGCGCCAGTTTCAGGTACAGGGTGAGCGGGGTTTCCAGGTCGGCAAAGGCTTCGGAGATCAGCGGGATGCGGTTGTAGCCTTCGTTGGCCAGCGATTTGAATTCGAGTTCGGTCATGTTTCTCTCCATGCCGCCGGACTTGTGCCGGACGGTGGGTTTGCAAAAAACCTGTCGTTTGCGCGCGCGCAGCCGACAGCAATCACTACGGGGTTACTTAGCCCAGGATTGCCAGCGTCGCCAAAGCCAGGCCTCAATCGAGCCGGTTTGGTTAACAGTGTGTTTTTTGTTGAGAGACATGTTGTGTGGTCAGTGTGCCGGTTTGTTGTGCAGACTTATTAAGCGGGCCGCTTCGAGCAGCGTGTCAACTATACCATCGGAATCGGTGTCATGTATAGAGTGTCCGTGGTTGTAGCCATACGGCACCGTCAGGACGGGACAACCGGCGGCGCGGGCCGCCTGCGCGTCGTTCGAGGAGTCGCCGATGGCCACTACCTGGCGCGGCGCCAGGTCGAAGTCGGCGCACACCTGTTGCAGCGGCAGGGGATCGGGTTTCTTGCGCGCCAGCGAGTCGCCGCCGTAGACGATGTCGAAATAGTCGCGCAAGCCCTTTTGCCGCAGCAGCGGCAGGGCGAAGGCGATCGGCTTGTTGGTCACGCAGGCCAGGCGCAGGCCGGCCGCCTTCAGCGCCTCCAGCCCGGCCAGCACGTCCGGATACAGGGCGCTGAAGTCGCCGTTGATGGCCAGGTAGTGGCGCTGGTAGGCCAGCATCGCGGCCTCGAAGCGTTCGGCCACGCCGGCGGCGTCGAAGTCGAGCGCCAGCACGGCGCGGATCAGGTTCTCCGAACCCTTGCCGACCATCAGCGCGATGCGCTCCGCGGCGATGGGCGCCAGGGCGAATTCGGCGCGCATGCGGTTGATGGCGACGTGGAAATCGGGCACGGTGTCGAGCATCGTGCCGTCCAGGTCGATGATGGCGGCGCGCACGCCGCGCAGGACGGTCGCCGCCGTCATTTAGACCGCCGCCCGGGCGCCGGCCAACTGGACGCGCATGGCGTCGATGACGGCCTTGTAGTCGGGCTGGCCGAAGATGGCCGAGCCGGCCACGAAGGTGTCGGCGCCGGCGGCGGCGGCGGCGGCGATGTTGTCGATCTTGATGCCGCCATCGACTTCGAGCATGATGTCGCGGCCCGATTCATCGATCATGCGGCGCGCCAGGGCGATCTTCTTCAGCGCCTCGGGAATGAAGGACTGGCCGCCGAAGCCGGGATTGACCGACATGATGAGGATGATGTCGATCTTGTCCATGACGTGATCGAGGAAGTGCAGCGGCGTGCCCGGGTTGAAGACCAGGCCGGCCTTGCAGCCGTTGTCGCGGATCAGTTGCAGCGTGCGGTCCAGGTGCTCCGACGCTTCCGGGTGGAAGGTGATGATGTTCGCGCCCGCCTTGGCGAAATCCGGGATAATGCGGTCCACCGGCTTGACCATCAGATGCACGTCGATCGGCACCTGGACGTGCGGACGGATGGCCTGGCAGACCAGCGGACCGATGGTCAGGTTGGGAACGTAATGGTTATCCATGACGTCAAAGTGGATAATGTCGGCGCCGGCGCCGACGACGTTGCGCACTTCTTCGCCGAGGCGGGCGAAGTCGGCGGAGAGGATGCTGGGAGCGATGCGGAATGTAGGCATGATGGTGGGGGAGCGTTGAAATAAGATGCGCTATTTTACGCCCGGCGGCGCTCTTGCGCCCCGTCAATGTGTTTTCCGCCCCGCCCGCGCGGCGCATTTTTAGCGGCAAAACCTTGCGTCCCGGGCCGTTTTGGGGTGCAATGGCGTGTCATTGATCACGCATCATCCCGCCCGCGCGGCCGATACGGACGCGGGCTTTGCAGCTTACTAGAGGAATTTCGATGGCATCCTACGAATTTAACGTCAGCGTCAGAACGCAGTACTTGCCGGAGCAGTCGGCCCCGGACCGCACCAACTTCGTGTTCACCTACTCGATCACGATCAAAAACACCGGCACGGTGGGCGCGCAGCTGATCTCGCGCCACTGGGTCATCACGGACGCCAACAACCACGTCGACGAAGTGCGCGGCCTGGGCGTGGTCGGCCACCAGCCCCTGCTGCAGCCGGGCGAACAGTTCGAATACACCAGCGGCACCGCGCTGGCCACGCCGCAGGGTTCGATGGTCGGCGAATACTTCTGCGTCGCCGAGGACGGCCACCAGTTCGAGACGAAAATCCCGGAATTCGTGCTCTCGCTGCCGCGCACCCTGCATTGATGCCCGGCGGGGCGGGGCGCGCCGCGTGCGCCCGTCACACTTCCCTTACTCGACTTTGTCGCCGGGCGCGGGCTCGGGCAAAGGCTTTTTCTGCGCCGGACGGTTGGGTTTGCGACCGGAATACATGGTCCACCAGACTATGAACACCAGCAAGAAAAACGCGAAGACCGCTTCCAACATTAATAGCCACATATCATTCCCCATGTCATTTACACGCAGTAGTTTACTCGTTTCACTGGGCGCCGTCGCGCTTTCCCTGGCGGCCTGCAGCAGCGCGCCCGTGCCGCCGGCGCCCGTCGTCGCCGCGCCGCCCGTCAAGCCGGCCGAACCCGCGCCCGCCGCGGCGCCGGCCG
>JANXSQ010000315.1 GCA_025356595.1 Janthinobacterium sp.
TTTAGATCGCGTTCAGTTGCTCGAACTTAATGCCCCGCCAATACCGCCAACATCAAAAGTGCCACGATGTTGGTGATCTTGATCATGGGGTTGACGGCGGGGCCTGCAGTGTCTTTGTAGGGGTCGCCGACGGTATCGCCAGTCACCGATGCCTTGTGGGCATCGCTGCCTTTCAAATGCTTCTTGCCTGTGGAATCCACGAAACCATCTTCAAATGATTTCTTGGCATTGTCCCAAGCGCCGCCGCCTGCGGTCATCGAGATGGCCACGAACAGGCCTGTCACGATTACGCCCATGAGCATGGCACCCACGGCGGAGAAGGCTTGGGCTTTGCCAGCAATTGCGTTGATCACGAAGAACACCACAATGGGTGAGAACACCGGAAGCATTGATGGAATGATCATTTCCTTGATAGCTGCCTTGGTGAGCAAATCCACGGCTCTGGCATAATCAGGCTTGGATGTTCCCTTCATAATGCCAGGGTTTTCGCGGAACTGGCGACGCACTTCAACCACCACAGCTTGGGCCGCTCTACCAACCGCGGTCATCGACATGCCGCCAAAGAGATAGGGCAACAGTCCGCCGAACAACAGACCCACCACCACATAGGGTGATGAAAGATCAAAGGTTACGTTCACACCTTTGAAAAATGAACCATCTGCGGCATGGGCTGCAAAATATTTCAAATCTTGTGTGTAAGCGGCAAACAATACGAGTGCACCCAAACCTGCTGAACCAATGGCATAGCCTTTTGTAACAGCTTTCGTGGTGTTGCCCACTGCATCAAGCGCGTCTGTATTGTGGCGCACTTCTTTGGGAAGGCCCGCCATTTCAGCAATGCCGCCAGCGTTATCTGTGACAGGGCCGAAGGCATCAAGTGCTACAACCATACCAGCCAAAGCCAACATTGTTGTTACGGCCACTGCAATGCCGAATAGGCCTGCCAGATTATACGTCACCAAAATGCCCGTGATGATAATCAAGGCTGGAATTGCAGTTGCTTCCATCGACACGGCAAGACCTTGGATGACGTTGGTGCCGTGGCCTGTGATTGAAGCTTCGGCGATGGAGTTGACCGGGCGTTTGCCAGTGGCGGTGTAATATTCAGTGATCCAGATAATTAAACCGGTGATCACCAAACCTGCAACGCCACATTCAAACAAGTTGGTTGGCGTGAAGCCGCCCAAGTCCGCTTTCATATCGCCGAACATATAGCTCATTACCGGATACAACGCCGCGAGTGAGAACACGCCCGTTGCGATGATGCCTTTATACAAAGCACCCATGATATTGTTCGAAGCGCCAAGTTTGACAAAGAATGTGCCGATGATCGAGGTGATCACACAAGCACCACCGATGGCCAGTGGCAGAACCATGCCAGCAAGTTTCATAGCATCGGGCAAAACGATCGCAGCCAAAACCATGGTGGCAACGGTTGTGACCACATAAGTTTCAAACAAGTCAGCCGCCATGCCAGCGCAATCGCCAACATTGTCGCCTACGTTATCGGCGATGGTTGCGGGGTTGCGTGGATCATCTTCAGGGATGCCCGCTTCAACTTTGCCCACCATGTCGCCGCCCACGTCTGCACCTTTGGTGAAGATGCCGCCGCCCAAGCGCGCGAAAATGGAAATCAAAGATGCACCGAATGACAATGCCACAAGTGCGTCAATCACCGCGCGTGATGTTGGCTCCATGTGCAATGTGCTGGTGAGAAAACCGAAATAGAGGGTTACGCCGAGAAGACCCAGGCCTGCGACGAGCAAGCCCGTGATGGCGCCAGCTTTGAAGGCCAAGTCTAATCCGCCCGCCAGTGATTTGGTTGCGGCTTGTGCAACGCGCACATTGGCGCGCACTGAAACGTTCATGCCGATGAAGCCAGCTGCACCCGATAGAATTGCACCAATGGCAAAACCGATGGCGGAGAATTTACCCAGCAATACAAATGCCAGAATGAAAATCACCACGCCCACAATGCCGATGGTGGCATATTGCCGCTTCAAATAGGCTTGTGCACCTTCGCGAACAGCGGCATCGGCATGCTGGCCTTCCTGGCCGCGCGCTTTCCCGACGTGAGCGAAGCGTCGTGGCGCGCGCGTTTAGGGCGTGGCGAGGTCGTGGGACGCGATGGCGTGCCTTTGCAGCTTGATACGCCGGTGCGCAAGGGCATGCGCATCTGGTACTACCGCGAGCTCGATGCGGAGACGCCGATCCCGTTTG
>JANXSQ010000339.1 GCA_025356595.1 Janthinobacterium sp.
GGCAGCACTTAAAGGATCAGACCTTGAAACCAAAGAACAGTTCAAAAGCCTTTTTCACTTGGACGGCTGCGGGCGCTACGCGCCCGGCTCCTTTCACTCCCCGGCCTGAAGGCCGAGGTTTCTCGGAGCAAATCTGATGAAAACCAAACCCGCAAGCCGCATCCAGCGCACATTGATGGCGCTGCTGGTTGGCGCCTGTTTTGGCTCGGCCGGGGCGAATCCCGTGCTGCCGCAGGTGATCCTGGGTCAGGCCGCGTTCGCCCAGCAAGGCAATGTGTTTTCGATCACGAATTCGCCGAATGCGATCATCAACTGGCAGAGTTTTTCCGTCAATCCCGGCGAGCTGACCCGTTTCTTCCAGCAGAGCGCCAGCAGCAGCGTGCTGAATCGCGTCACGGGCCAGGACCCGAGCCGGATTCTGGGCGCGCTGCAATCGAACGGCCGCGTGTTCCTGATCAATCCGAACGGCGTCTTGTTCGGGCGCGACGCGCGGGTCGACGTGCAAGGCCTGGTGGCGTCCAGCCTGAATATTTCCAATGCCGATTTCCAGTCCGGGAAAAACAATTTTACGGCCGGCGCCGGCGCGGGCAAGGTCAGCAACCAGGGCAGCATCACGACGCCGGCCGGCGGCCAGGTGTTCCTGATCGCGCCGAATGTGGACAATAGCGGCATCATCACGAGCAGCGGCGGCGCAGTGGTGCTGGCCGCGGGCCATAGCGTGCAACTGGTCGATTCGGCCAATCCCGGCGTGCATGTGGTGCTGTCGGCGCCGGGCGACCAGGCCATCAATCTGGGACAAATCATCGCGCAGGGCGGCAGGATCGGCATCTACGGCGCGCTGCTGAATCAGCGCGGCAATCTGAACGCCAGCGGCGCCGTGCGCGGCGCCAACGGCACTATCCTGTTGAAGGCCAGCGGCACGGCCTTGCTGGAAGCGGGCAGCCGGACCACGGCGGCGGGCGGCGCGATCAGCGTGCTGGGCGCGCGGGTCGGCGTGACGGGCGACGCCAGCATCGATGCCAGCGGCCGCACAGGCGGCGGCACGGTGCTGATCGGCGGCGACTATCAGGGCGGGAACGGGGCCGTGCCGAACGCGCAGCAGACTTACGTGGGGCCGGAGGCGCGCATCGCCGCCGACGCGATCGACAGCGGCAACGGCGGCAAAGTGATCGTCTGGAGCGATCTGGCGACCCGCGTGTTTGGCCGGATTTCGGCGCGCGGCGGCGCGCAGTCGGGCGCCGGCGGCCTGGTCGAAACCTCGGGCCACTATCTGGATGTGCATGGCATCCGGGTCGATGCGGGCGCGCCCAAGGGGCAGCGCGGAAAATGGCTGCTGGATCCTTACGATATCAACATCGTCAACGGCGGCGCCGCCACGCTGGCGTCGGCCGCCTCGTTTTATACCGATTCCTCGCTGGAGGAAACCCGCATCGATCCGGCGCTGCTGTCCGGCGCCACGGCCGACGTGGTTTTGCAGGCGCGCCACGATCTCAGCTTCAGCGACGCCGTCAGCATCGCCCAGTCCGGCGTGGGGCTGACTGCGCAGGCGGGCAATAATATCAACGTCAACGCGCCTCTGGCGACGCGGGGCGGGGCGCTGAACCTGTTTGCCAACGATAACTCCAGCGGCATGGCGAGCGGCTTCGGCCAGGTCAGTGTGAATAGTGCCCTGCGCAGCAATGGCGGCGCCGTCATGCTGAGCGGCGCGGGCGTGGCGTTCAGCGCCGCCGGTTCGCTGTCCAGCGGCAGCGGTCCGCTGGCGCTGATGGCGAACAAGATGATGCTGGGCGGTCTGCCCGGTTCGATTGCCGGCATGGGCGGGGTCAGCCTGCTGCCCGGCGATCCATATGCGTCGGTGCAACTGGGGAACGGCGCCCTGGATTCGAGCGCCGCGCTGGGTCTTGACGCGAACGAGTTGCGCACCATCGCGACCAATGATTTGATGATCGGCGGAAATGCCATTACGCTGCTTGGCCCACTGGATCTGATGCTGCCCGGCACGCTGAGGCTGATCGCGGGCAAGGGCCCGGTGACCCAGATGGACGGGGCCGCCATCAGCGGGGTCAAAGCCGTTTGGGCGCAAGGCAGCAGCGTCAGTCTGACGGCAGCCAATATCACTGGCGTGGTCGGCGGCGTCGCAGAGGCGGGCAATTTCCAGTTTCATTCGGTGAATCAGATTTTCCTGGGCGGTTTGAACCCGCGCACGGGCGGGGGCGGCATCAAGGCCGTGAATGGCGACGTCACGCTGGTGTCCGACTCGGTGATGGGTATCAGCCAGGGCGGCGGCGCGCTGATTATGGCGAAGGGGCTGGAGTTGAAATCGGCGGGCCCGGTCTATTTGCCGGAATGGAATGCCGTGAGCAGCGTGGCGGCCGATCTGAATCAATCCAACAGTGCGGCGCGCGGCACGCTGTTCCTGAATAACGGCAACGATCTGGCGGTGGATACGGTTGGCGCACTGAGTGGCATCAACTCGCGCAATTTCGACGTTGAGCTGAGCGTCGCCGCAGGGCATGGCATCGCGCTCAATCAGGCCATCGCGGCCGGTAGCGGTGCGCTGCAGCTGACGGCCGACGCGCTGCGTTTGAGCGGCGGCGTGACGGCCAAGATGGTGGACCTGACGCCGGCCACGAAAGGCTTGCCGATCACGGTTGGCAGTGCGTGCGTCGGCGCGCCGCCTTGCCTGGCGCTGACCGATCTGGCGCGGATTGCGGCGCCCACCATCGGCATCGGCGGCACCGATCCGTATCGCGGCGCGGGTAACATTACCGTGGCCGGGATCGCGGCGCCCGGCAGCGGCTCACTGGTGGCGGAGCGCAACCCGCTGACCACCCGCATCGGCTTGCTGACCCGGGGTTCGGTCACGCAAACGGGCGCCATCGACGTACAGGATCTCGGTATCGAGAGTCTGGGCGATGTCGCGCTGCCGCTGGCCAACCGGGTGCGGAATCTGGCCGCCAACGTGCAGGGCGGATTCACATTCAACGATGCGCTAAGCCTTGGCATTGGGCGCCTGACTGGCGGGCGCACAGATAGCGCCGGTATCCCTGTGGTGCCCGGCACTCCCGGCGGCACGCCCAAGCCGACGGACGGCACGGCGCCGACGACACCCATCCCGCCCGGCACCAAGCTTCCCGGCGACAGCGGCTACGATTTGAACGGCATTACGGCGGGCGGCATCATCCGCCTCTCTTCCGCCGGCGCCATCGTCCAATCGGGCGGCGCAAAAATAAGGGGCGACACGCTGATGTTGGCGGCGGCGGGCGGCATCGGCAGCGGCGACGCGCCCTTGTTGACGCAGGTGGCGCATCTGAGCGCGGAAAACAGCGCGACGGCGCTCGGCGCGCCGATCAATATCAAGAACAACGGGGACCAGCCGGGCGAGTTGACGCTGCATCACGTGGCGCAGACGGGCAGCGGCAATGGCGGCGCCATCTCCGTCAACAACAGTGGCAAGCTGATCCTGGCTGCGGACGGCGACGTCAGCAGCGGCGCCGGTAGTATCAGCCTGGTGGCGCACAGCCCCTTGCTCATCAATGGCAGCATTCTCAGCACCTCGGGCGACATTTTGCTGGAAGCGGGCGCCAGCGGTTCGCCGGACGATGTGCTGTCCTTCGGCAGCGGGGCCAAGGTCACCAGCGGCTCCGGCAACATCGCCTTGAAAGCCGGCGCCGGGATCAGCGTGGACCCGGCGGCGACGCTGCTGTCCGCCAGCGGCACGATCAGCAAATCGGCGGCGCTGAATACGCCGCCGGTCCCGCCCGTGATCCCACCTGTCGTACCGGCCGCCGATCCGGTGCCCATTCCGCCCAACCCCAATATCTGCACGATAGCGCCGACTTCCGCGCTGTGCCAGGCGCTGGCGCCGCCGAGCCAGAGCAGCCCCGCCAAGCCGGTGACCCAGGCGACCAATGCGGCGCTCAACCTGATCGCCGCCAATCCTTTGCTCAAAACGCCAGGAACGACCGAGCAAACGGCCAGCGCCGGGCCGGTAGTGGTGTCCGCCAAGCCCGACGACAAAAAAGCCGACGAGAAAAAGAGCGACACGAAAGACAGCGTAGTCTCGAAAGACAGCGGAGCGAAAAAAGATGAAGCAGCTAAAAAAACGTACTGCAATTAAGGTCCTGCTGTTGCTGGCGCTGACGGGGGCGGGCGCGCTTGCCTGCGCCGCCCAAGTGGCGGGCACGGTCATTCACCTGAGCGGGCCGTTGATGGCGAAAAAGGCGGATGGCACGGCGAAGATACTGTCCGTCAAATCCGAGGTGGAGCAGGGCGATACGCTGGTGACGGAAAAAAACACCTACGCCCAAATCAAATTCATCGATGACAGCGAGATTACGCTGCGACCGGGCAGCAGCTTGACGGTCGAGGCATTTTCCTTCGATGCGGGCAAGCCGGACGGCGACAGCGCTTCCTTTAATTTACTCAAGGGCGGCTTACGTTCGATTACGGGCCTGCTGGGCAAACGCAGCAAAGAACGCTTTTCGCTGAAGACGCCGACCGCCACCATCGGCATACGCGGCACCACCTTTATCGCCCAGTTCGTGCCGATGCAGGTGCCGGGCGGCTTGGCGCAGGGACTCCATGTCCAGGTCATCGATGGTTTGATCCAGCTGAGCAATAAAGGTGGCGTCCAGAATTTCGCCGCCGGCCAGTTCGGTTTTACGCCGAGTCCGACGCAGCCGCCTGTCCTTGTGCCGAAAAATCCGGGCCTTCAGTTCAGCCCGCCGCCGGCATTCGCGTCAAGCAACGGACCGGCCATCGGCACCTCCGCCGGCGCCAAGTCGGGCCAAGTCGATTGCGAAGTGCGATAGGGATTGTGGTCGGGGCGTTTGCATGCAGGGCCGTATGCGCCAAACTCGACTACCCAGTCATGTTTCCAGCACCGCTCTCTGGTGATGGCAACAGCCTGTTTCGCCGATTTTCCCGGCCGATATCCGTATGAATCCGGATGAAACATCGGGTCGAGGATCGGTTCGATGATGAGCTTGACCGCCGTCTGCGCAATCCTGTCGGAGACAGTGGGAATACCGAGTTTCCTGAAGCCGCCCGACGCATTCGGAATTTCTACCTGCTTGACCGGCGGTGGGATATATGATCCCGACGCCATTCGGTTCCACAGCTTGTAGAGATTCTTCGGCAGGTTCTGCTCAAACATCGCGATCGTTTCATCGTCGATGCTAAAAAAGCGCTCCAACGTCTCACTGAAGGGTCTGGTTCAGGGAATCAGGGGGCGGAGCTCGGCCGGCAATCCACATAATCGCCGTGCACGGCACGATCAGTCTGAACATTCGCCAGACCGCGGCATGAAGTTCGGTGATTTCACGCATCTATCCAAAAATGGCGGGGTGCCGGCTCGAAAAAACCGGGGTTTCCGTTCAGACACTAGCTATATTGACGGCAAGCTTAGGCAATGGGCCAGACGGAAGTACAAAGCACTGCTGACGCATAAACGGCGCAGTGCCGAATGGCTTTGCAAGATGAAGGAAGTCTTTCCCCAGATGTTCTCCCACTGGTGTGTTGAAGGTGGAAGGGTTGGATAACGGGAGCCGTATGACGCGCGAGTGTCACGTACGGTTCTGCGAGAGGCTCAGGGTGAAACTCCTTGGGCCTACTCACCTTGGGATCGTCGGCTGCTACATGAGCGCTTGCGCCGTGACGCGGTTGCGCCCGGAGCGCTTGGCCACGTACAGGGCGCGGTCGGCGGCGCCGATCAGGGCGGCCACGTCGACCGGCGCGTTGCCGTCCTGGGTGGCGATGCCGATGCTGACCGTGATGTGCGGGTCGCCGGCACCGGCGTGGCCGTGCGGGATGCCCAGCGCGCGCACGCCGGCGCGCATGATCTCGGCCATCTCGAGGGCGCCGGCGGCGCCCGTCTCCGGCAGGATCACGGCGAACTCCTCGCCGCCGTAGCGCGCCAGCAGGTCGCTGGGGCGCAGCAGCAGTTCGGTCAGCGCCAGCGCCACCTGGATCAGGCAGTCGTCGCCGCGCTGGTGGCCGTGCTGGTCGTTGTAGGCCTTGAAATGGTCGATGTCGATCATCAGCAGCGACAGGGCGCTGCCGTTGCGCTTGGCGCGGCGCAGTTCCTTCTCCATCGCGACGTCGAAATGGCGCCGGTTGGCGATGCCCGTCAGGCCGTCGGAGAAGGTCTGCGAGCGCAGCACCATGGTCTGCTCGCGCAGCAGCCTTTCGCGCCCGACGGCGACGCTCACGTCGTGGATCTGGATCAGGCAGTGGCGCGTCGCGCCGCCCACGTCGATCGGCGTCACCGCCACCGCCTGCTGCATGCGCTCGCTGCGCGCCGCCGCCGCCGGGTTCGAGTACAGCGCGAAGGGCGACTTGTTGAGCGTCTGCGACAGCAGCGAGGGGAAGTTGTCGCGCAGCGCCTGGCCGATGGCGGCGTCGACGCGGCGCTGGCGCAGTTCCGGATACAGTTCCAGGAAATCGAGGCCGATCACGCTGTCGGCGCTCAGGCCGGCGTGGCGCTCCATCCATTCGTTCCACAGCACGACGCGGCGCGCGCCGTCGAGCACGACGACGCCCAGGTCGACGGCGCCGAGCGTGCTCTCGAGCAGACTCAGGCGCTCAACCTGCCCCGGCGCGGTCCTCACGCCAGCCCCATCGCTTTGGCCAGATAGTGGTTTACCTGTTCCTTCAGGTCGTGCAGGGCGGTGACGTCGAGGACGAAGGCGACGTAGCCGTGGATCTGGTGTTTTTCGAGGATGAAATCGATGTGCAGCATGAGCACGACGGTGTCGGCCTGGCCGCCCGAGGCGGCGAGGATTTCCTCGCTGGTGCCGACGTGGTAGACCGGCAGCGAGCCGTGCAGCTCGCGGCCGAAGATGTTGGCCAGCGTGCCGACGCAGGAGTTGAGGATGATGTTGCCGATCTCGCTCATCGCCTCCTGTTCCATCTCCGTCAATTCCTGCAGGGGGATGGTTTCGCCCACCATCAGGCGCACGATCTCCAGGCTTTTGTCCTCGGGGAACATGAGGATGGCCTCGGTCTTGAAGGCGCCGTCGTAGCGCTGGCTGATGCCGCAGATGCGCTCGCCGTCCCTGTTGCTCAGCAGCTGGGCCGCCTCGGCGCGGTTCAGGAAGCTGATCGAGGGCACCGACATCGTCACCTCCTCGTTGACGATCTCGCTCATCGCGGCGGCCGCGTGGCCGACGCCGATGTTGAAAATTTCCACCAGGGCGTCGTGTTCGAGTTCGCTGAGTTCGAGCATGTCTACAGCTCCAGTGCCGCGATCAGTTGATGGATGCGCGTTTCGGTGATGGGTTTCTCCATGAAGCCGATGCCCAGTTCGCTGGCCCGGTTGCGCGTGGCGTTCTGCACGTTGGCCGTCACCAGCGAGATGTGCGACTGCGGGCACAGCTTGCGCAGCTGCTCGGCGGCGGCCACCCCGCCCATGCCGGGCATGTTGACGTCCATTAAAATGAGGATCGGTTGCAGGGCCGGCGCCTTGGCGATGGCGTCCTCGCCGGTGACGGCTTCGACGACGATCCAATCCGCTTTCAGGCTCAGCACGAATTGGTGGGCCATCAGGCGGGAAACGCGGCTGTCATCGACGATGAGTACCGTTTTGTTGTGGGTCATTTGCTGTTCCTGGGACTGGCGAGGCGGGCGACGCTTCATTTTCGCACATTTCAAGGGCCGCTCCGCTGAAATCGACGCCGCGCCCGGCGCGGGCGCCATCGGCGGGCGGGCGCGCAACGCTATTTGGCCCGGAAAGCGGCTGGGCGGGGCGGCGATCCGCTAAAATACGCCCATTCCCCTTTTTATCGCACAAGCCATGACCCAAGACGAATTGAAACAAGCAGTAGCCCGCAGCGCCATCGACTATGTCGTCGACGGTGAGATTATCGGCGTGGGCACGGGTTCGACCGCCAATTTCTTCATCGATGAACTGGCCAAGATCAAGCACCGCATCAAGGGCGCCGTCGCCTCGTCCGAAGCGACGGCGGCGCGCCTGCGCGCCCACGGCATCGCAGTGTTCGACCTCAACGACGTCGACGCCATCGCCGTCTACGTCGACGGCGCCGACGAGATCACCGCCGCCGGCGCGATGATCAAGGGCGGCGGCGCGGCGCTGACGCGCGAGAAGATCGTCGCCTCGGTGTCGGGCAAGTTCGTCTGCATCGCCGACGGCTCCAAGCTGGTCGGCACGCTGGGCCAGTTCCCGCTGCCGGTGGAAGTGCTGCCGATGGCGCGCGCCGCGGTGTCGCGCCAACTGGCGGCGCTGGGCGGCCAGCCGCGCCTGCGCCTGCAGGCGGGCAGCGAGGCCGCCTTCATCACCGACAACGGCGGCATGATCGTCGACGTGCTGGGCCTGAGCATCGCCGATCCGGTGGCGCTTGAAAACCGGATCAACCAGATCGTCGGCGTCATCGCCGTCGGCCTGTTCGCCGCCCGCGGCGCCGACGTCTGCCTGCTGGGCACGCCGGACGGCGTGCGCACGCTGACTTTCTAAGCCACCGCCACCGTCTCCGGAGCCAAGCATGAAACGACTCATCCCGCTGTTGCTGTGCACCGCGCTGCTGGGCGCCTGTTCGGGCCTGCCGTTCCGGAAGGACGAGGCGGGCGAGGCCGCCGCGCGGGCCCTGGCGGCGCGCCGCGCGCAACAGCCGGCGCTGGCCAGCGACGGCACGGCGCGGGTCGCCATCGACGGCGTCGAGATCGAAAAAATCCCCTTCCGCGCCGGCGTCTCGTTGGCCACGGTGGAGCGCATGGCCGGGCAGCGCGACTGCCGCGGCGGCAACGGCGCCGGCCTGGTGACGCCGGCCGGTCCGGTCGAGGTCTACCGCATGGCCTGCGACAACGGCGCGGTCTTCATGGCCCGCTGCGAACTGCGCCAGTGCGCGCCGATGCGCTGAGAGCGGCGCGGCGGCACAATGCCCGGGGAGAAGCCCGGGCCCGGACACCGGCCGCGCGCCGGTGTTTTTACGCCAGGGCGGCGACCTTGCCGGCGCGGTGGTACACGGCCAGGCTGCGCAGCAGGCGCCCGGCGAAGACGCCGCTGAAGACACCGTACAGTGCGCACACCGCAAGCGTGAACAGGGGCGCGTGGCGCAGCTCTGGCGCCATGGCCAGGCTGACGGCAAGCGCATACTTCAGGCAAAAAATCGACAACATCAGCGCCAGCGGCGTCCAGCTGCCGGGCTGGCGAATCATGCCGCGCGCCGGATCAGCCGTGACGCCGGCGGGCGCGCCCATGCGCCACAGCAGCGCGGCGGCGGCCAGCGCGCCGGCCAGCCAGGCCAGCGGCGCCACGCCGTCCATGCCGAAGGCGCTGGCTATGCCCTGCAGCGAGAGCGCCGTCATCACCAGCGGAATGATGCACAGCTTCCTGACGCTCATGTCGCGGTCGCGGCTGGCGCTGACGCCGCGCTGCACCAGCAAGGCCAGGATGGCCCAGACGTAGAGTGGGGTGTGGCCGATAATGTGCTGGATCATGGTGTGCCTGCCTTTCCGTGTGAGAAGGCTCGACTATGCCGGCGGCACGCGCGAGGCGCCACGCGGATGCGACGAAAACGGGAAAAGCGGCGGGCAAAGCGGGATGGCGGGGAGTGAAGCGCGCGCTTGCGGCGGAGCGGAAGCGGCTGGCGCATGGCCGCGGGCGGGCCGCGGCGGCAGGTCGGCGCGCCCTGTCCCTGCGAGGCAAGGGCAAGGCGCGCGGGACGCGGACTTATTCCGTCGGCGGCACGTAGCCCATCGCGGCGTCGGCGCCGTCGCCGAAGAAGTGCTTCTCCATCTGCGTGGCCAGGTATTTGCGGGCGCGCGCGTCGGCCAGGTTCAGGCGGTTTTCGTTGACCAGCATGGTCTGGTGCTTGAGCCAGGCCGCCCACGCCTCTTTCGAGACGGATTCGTACAGTTTCTTGCCCAGTTCGCCCGGGTACGGCGCGAAATCGAGGCCTTCAGCGTCTTTGTTTAACTTGATGCAGTGAATTGTGCGGGCCATTTGTGCTCCTAAAGCGGTCAATGTGAAACGTGATTATAAAGTCTTAATGAGGACCTGGGATTTGCGCTGCCAGTTGTACATGTGCTGGCGGTCCTTCGGCAGGTCGTCGACGGTGGCCGGCACGAAGCCGCGCTTCTTGAACCAGTGCGAGGTGCGCGTGGTCAGCACGAACAGCTTGTTGAAGCCGGCCGCGCGGGCGCGGTTTTCCATGTGCTTGAGAATACGTTCGCCGTCGCCCTGGGCCTGCACTTCGGGGTTCACCGTCAGGCAGGCCATCTCGGCCATCTTTTGCGCCGGGAAGGGGTACAGGGCGGCGCAGCCGAAGATGACGCCGTCATGCTCGATGACGGAGAAGTATTCGATTTCGCGTTCGATCAGTTCGCGGCCGCGCTTGACCAGGGTGCCGTCGGCCTCCAGCGGCTCGATCAGCTTGATGATGCCGCCGACGTCCTCGATGCTGGCCTGGCGCAGGCTTTCCAGGTTCTCGTGGCTGATCATGGTGCCCACGCCGTCATGGGTGAACAGCTCGAGCAGGGCCGAGCCGTCGGTGGCGAAGGGAACGATGTGGGCGCGCGGCACGCCGCTGTGGCAAGCCTTGATCGCGTGTTGCAGGTAGAAGGCGGTGTCCTGCGGCAGGAAGCCCGCCTGCAGCACGGCTTCGGCCTGGTGCGAGGACAGTTCGCGGATCTCGACGCCGGCGGCGTCGGTCATCATCGGCGTTTCGCTGATGAACACCAGTTTGTCGGCGTGCAGGGCGATGGCGGCCGAGACGGCGACGTCCTCCATCGTCAGGTTGAACGCCTCGCCGGTGGGCGAGAAGCCCAGCGGCGAGAGCAGCACCAGGGCGTCGGCGGCCAGGATGGGGTGGATGGTTTCGGCGGCGATCTTGCGCACCACGCCGGTCAGCTCCAGGTCGTCGCCGTTGATGACGCCGAGCGGGCGGGCCGTGACGAAGTTGCCGGAAATGATGCGGATGGCGGCGTGCGCCATCGGCGTGTTCGGCAAACCCTGGCTGAAGGCGGCCTCGATGTCGAGGCGCAGCTCGCCGGCCGCTTCTTTGGCGCACTCCAGCGCGGCGATGTCGGTGATGCGGATGCCGTTTGAAAAGCGCCCGTCGACGTCGCGCAGGGCCAGTTGTTCGGCTACCTGGGGGCGCGAACCGTGGACGATGACGATCTTGATGCCGAGCGCGTGCAGCAGCGACAAATCCTGCGCCAGCACGGGCAGGGCGCCGGCCGTGACGAGCTCACCGGGAAAGGCGACCACGAAGGTCTTGCCACGAAAGGCGTGGATGTAGGGCGCGACGGAACGCAGCCATTGGACGAATTGGGTAGGGTTTTCCATTAAGCGCATTATAATTCGCTGCGCGATGTCCGCGCCCAAATACATGTAAAAAACAATGTCCCAAGCCAGTAATAAGCCTTCATCCCCTTTCCAGATCCTCAAATCGCTCGTCATCCCGGCCGTCCAGGCCGCGCCGACGGTGACGGAGGCGCCCGTCAAGCCGCAGGGCGGCGGCCAGCCGCGCGCGCCGCAGGAGCAGGCCCAGCGCCGCCCGCAAGGCGAGGGGCGGGCGCAGGAGGCGCGCGCGCCACGGCCACAGGAGGGACAGGAGCCGCGCGCGCCGCAG
>JANXSQ010000369.1 GCA_025356595.1 Janthinobacterium sp.
GGGTGGCGCGCGGCGTCTACGCCGGCAATCTCGTGATCGACAAGGCGCTCACCCTGCTGGGCGTGGACCGGCCCACCCTCGACGGCCACGGCAAGGGCGACGTGATCCGCGTGCGCGCCGCCGACGTCAGCGTCATCGGCTTCATCATCCGCGACAGCGGCAGCGACCTGGGCGCGCAGAACGCCGGCGTCTACTTCGAGCCCGGTTCGGACCGCGCCCTGGTGCGCGACTGCGCCCTGGTCTACAACCTGTTCGGCGTCTGGCTGGAGAAGCTGCGCGACGGCCGCATCATCGGCAACAGCATCACCGGCAAGCGCGATCTGCAGTCGGCCGCGCGCGGCAACGGCATCCAGGTCTTCAACACGGACGGCGCGCAGGTGATCGACAACGACATCAGCTTCACCCGCGACGGCGTGTACGTCGACGTCTCGCGCAACGCCCTGTTCCGCGGCAACAAGATCCATCACCTGCGCTACGGCACGCACTACATGAACACCGACCACAGCGTGTGGGAAAACAATGAGTCCTACCTGAACCGGGGCGGGCTGGCGCTGATGGAGGTGCGCAATCTGACTGTGCGCAACAACCGCGCCTGGGGCAACACCGACCACGGCATCATGCTGCGCACCATCCAGGATTCGGTGATCGAAAACAACGTCGTGGCCGGCAACGGGCGCGGCTTCTTCATCTACGACGCCGAGTACAACGTGGTGCGCCACAACCTGATCATCGACAACCGCGTCGGCGTGCATCTGACGGCCGGCTCGGGCAACAACCAGGTCGACGGCAACGACTTCATCGGCAACCGCGAGCAGGTCAAGTACGTCGCCGCGCGCGACGTCGAGTGGGGCCGCAGCGAGGGCAATTACTGGAGCAACTACAGCGGCTGGGACCAGGACGGCGACGGCCGCGGCGACATCGCCTACGAGGCCAACGACGTCGTCGACCTGCTGCACTGGCAATACCCGCTGATCAAGCTGCTGCTGACGAGCCCCTCGGTGCAGAGCCTGCGCTTCGTGGCGCGCCAGTTCCCGCTGCTGCGCGCGCCCAGCATCGTCGACAAACATCCGCGCATGCGGCCCCTCAATTCGGATTGGAAACGCTGGAATGACAAACGCAGCAATGACAAGTAAACCCGCCGCCGTCGAAGTCTCCGACGTCAGCAAATGGCACGGCGAGGTGCACGCGCTGGACGGCGTCAGCCTGAGCGTGGCGGCGGGCGAGATGTTCGGCCTGATCGGACCGAACGGGGCCGGCAAGAGCACCCTGTTCAAGCTGATGCTGGGCCTGTTGACGGCGGACGCCGGCGCGATCCGCGTGCACGGCGTGCGCATCGACGGCGGCGATTTCCGCCAGGTGCGCCGGCGCATCGGCTATCTGCCGGAGAGCTTCGTCACCTACGACAACCTGACCGGCCTGGAGGTGCTGCACCTGTTCGCCGACCTGAAGCACGTGGCGCGCCGCGCCTGTCCGGAACTGCTGGAGCGGGTCGGCCTGGGCGACGCCGCCGGGCGGCGCGTGCGCGGCTATTCGAAGGGCATGCGCCAGCGCCTCGGCTTCGCCCAGGTCCTGCTGGGCCAGCCGGACCTGATCTTCCTCGACGAGCCGACCAACGGCCTGGACCCGCAGGGCATCCACGATTTCTACCAGATCCTGCGCCAGGTGCAGGCCGACGGCGCCACCATCATCATCACCTCGCACATCCTGGCCGAAATCCAGGAGCGCGTCGACCGCCTGCTGATTTTGCAGGGCGGCCGCGTCGCCGCGCAGGGCACGCTGGCGCAGTTGCGCGCCCAGCACGTGATGCCCTCGCTGATCGAACTCACGCTGCCGCCCGGCCACGAGGAGGCGCTGCGCGCCGCGCTGGCGCCGCTGCCCGGCCTGCAGATCGGCATGCGCGGCGACGTCGCGCGCATCGCCTGCCAGGCGGCGCAAAAGGTCGCCGTGCTGACGCTGTTGCTGGCGCTGGACTGCGAGGCGCGCGACGTGCTGATCCACGAGCCCTCGCTGGAAGACCTGTTCCTTGGATACGGAGGACGCCATGGCCACGCGCATTGAATGGTCGCAGGTCGGCGTCATCGCCGCCAAGGAATGGCGCGAGCGCATCCGCAACTGGTGGGTGCTGGCGGTGGCGCTGATCTTCGCCCTGTTTTCGCTGGCCATCGCCTATTTCGGCGGCGCGCAGCAGGGCGCCGTCGGTTTCCAGGGCATCGAAGTGACGATCGCCAGCCTGGTCAGCCTGGTCATCTACCTGGTGCCGCTGATCGCCGTCATCCTCGGCTACGACGCCGTGGTCGGCGAGCAGGAGCGCGGCTCGCTGGAGCTGCTGCTGTCGATGCCGATCACCCGCTTCGAGATCCTGCTCGGCAAATACCTGGGCCTGGCGGCGGCGCTGGCCGGCGCCACCGCGATCGGCTTCGGCGCCGGCCTGCTGCCCCTGGCCAGCCACATCGGCGCCAAGGAGTTGTACCACTACGTGGGCTTCGTCGGCTCGGCCATCCTGATGGGCATGGCCTTCCTCAGCCTGTCGCTGTGCCTGTCCGTGATCGCCCGCGACCGCATGCGCGCCAGCGGCATGGCCATCGCGCTGTGGTTCTTCTTCGTGCTGATCTTCGACTTGCTGCTGATGGGCTTGCTGGTGCTGAGCAAGGGCTCGCTCAGCAGCGGCGTCTTCGCCGGCCTGTTGATGCTCAATCCGGCCGACGTCTTCCGCCTGCTGAACATGTTCAATTCGCAGCAGGTGCAAACCATGTACGGCCTGGCCACCGTGATGCCGGAAGGCTTGACCGATCCATTGGTCTTGCTGGGCATCATGTGCGCCTGGGTCGTCGCCCCCTTCCTACTCGCCAACTGGAGATTCAAGTGATATCGCCCCGCACCCCGACCCGACGTTTTCAATTCGCCAAAGGCGGCGCCGTGGCGCTGCTGGCGCTGCTGGCCGCCTGCAGCCAGGCCGTGCCGAAGGCGCTGGCCGAGGAGCCGGGCGCCGACACCGCCTGCGTCCTCGACGGCATGCTGCTGAAGGACTTCGCCGGCCCGAAGGCGCAGATCCACTACGCCGAAGGCAAGCCGGATTTCTTCTGCGACCTGATGGAGCTGTTCTCCGCGCTGCGCGCGCCCGAGCAGAAACGCGCCACCCTGGCCGTCTACGTGCAGGACATGGGCAAGACCGACTGGGAGCATCCGCTCGGCCACTGGATCGCCGCGAAGAGCGCGATCTACGTCGCCGGCAGCGCCAAGCGCGGTTCGATGGGGCCGACCTTCGGCTCCTTCTCCAGCATGGAGGACGCGCTGGCCTTCGTCAAGAAGGAGGGCGGCCATGTGCTGCGCTTCGAGGACGTGACGAAAGAGATGGCCAGCATCGACGGCGGCGTCATGCACGACACGACGATGTCGCGCTAGGGCCGGCCATGACGAACCACGCCGTGACCATCGACGACGACACGCTGCAGGCCCTGTACGCGCGCACCAGTTACCTGCTGCGCGAATCGCGCAAGACCCTGCTCAAGCGCTACGCGGTGGCGGACGAAGAGGGCCTGCTGGGGCGCATCCGCGCGGCGGAAATCGCCACCCATCCGGCCTATGAACACTACCTGAGCGCGCGCATTCTCGGCCAGATGGGCGCGCAGGTGCGCGCCGAGATGAGCGCGCAACTGCGCGGCGCCGAAGCGCCCGAGGAGGGCTCCATCAGCGCGCATTGGCGCCTGAAGGAGGAGCTGGAAACCCATTACGCGCAGCGCATGTCGGAGCCGGTGCGGCTGGCGCAGGACGCCCTGCTGCTGGCCTTCGACACCGGCCTGATGATGGAAGTGCGCTATTTCAGCGCCGACGAATACGCGCTGATGTGGAGCTGGGGTGACGCCGAGCTGCGCATCGACACCGCCGCGCTGGACGGCCGCCGCCTGTGCGGCGCCGACGGCGCGCAGGCGCAGGACAGCTGGACCACGCCGGGAACGGATTGCTGGCGCAATTTCTCCGGCCTGCTCGAGGTGCTGCTGCGCGACCCCCTGCTGAGCGGAGCGGCCGGGTAGCGCCACAAGCCGGCGCGCGTCCCCGGGCCGCGCGCCGGTCTTTTTTCCCCAGCCCGGTTCGCGCGATCTCCGTCATGCGCGCTTGGCACACAGACTTTTTTCACACAACAAAACAAGGAACCACATGAAGACCTATCAATTATCCGCCCTCCTGATCGCCCTGGCCCTGGCCGCCTGCGGCGACAAGACCCCCGGCAAGGCCGACGCCTCGGCCGTGGCGAGCGCCGCGGCGCCGGCCCATGAAGCGGCGCACGTGGCCGCACCTGCACCTGCGGCAGCTGCGGCGGCCGCGCCGGCGCCGGCGGCCAGCGCCGCGGATCTGGTGGTGGGCGAAAAAGTCTACACCGCCACCTGCCTGTCCTGCCACGGCGCCGGCGTGCTGGGCGCGCCGAAGTTCGGCGACGCCGCTGCCTGGCAGCCGCGCGTCGCCAAGGGCATGGAAGTGTTGTACACCAGCGCGCTGAACGGCTTCAAGATGATGCCTCCGCGCGGCGGCAATTCTGTGCTCAAGGATGAAGAGATGAAGGCCGCGGTCGACTATATGGTCAGCAAGGCGCATTAAACCCGGACGCGGCGCGCCATGCCGGTAGTGGCGGCGCGCCGCTCCTCATCGTAACGGCGGAACCATGATTCCCATTCCATTTCTACGCAAGATGTGCGGCCGCTTGGCCGGCATCGCGTTGCTGCTCTGCGCCGCCCAGGCCCACGCCGGCGGCGCGGCGATCTACCGCATTCCCGGCCACGTCTTCGGCACCGAGGTCGAAGTGGCCATCTACGGCGAGTCCGAGGCGCGCGCCGAACAATTGGGCGCGCGCGTGCTCAACGAGTTCGACCGCCTGCACCACAAGCTGCACGCCTGGCAGCCCAGCGCGCTCACCGAGCTCAACGACGCCATCGCGCGCGGCGACACCTACCAGGGCGACGCCGAGCTGGTCGAACTGCTGCAGGGCGCCGGCCGGCTGGCCGCGCGCTCCGACAATCTGTTCAATCCGGCCATCGGCCACCTGATCCGCCTGTGGGGTTTCCAGAGCAGCGACATCACGGCGCACGCGCCGGCGCAGGCCGAGATCCGCCGCTGGGTCGACGCCAAGCCGCGCATGAGCGACCTGCGCTACGAGGGCACGCGCATCTCCAGCCGCAACAAGGCGGTGATGCTGGACCTGGGCGGCTACGCCAAGGGTTACGCGCTGGACCGCGCGGCGGCGATCCTGCGCGCCGAGCATGTGCCGGCGGCGCTGATCAACATCGGCGGCAATGTGCTGGCCATCGGCCAGCCGGGCGAACGGCCCTGGAAGGTCGGCGTGCGCGACCCGCGCGGCGCCGGCGCGCTGGCCCAGCTGGAGCTGCACGACAACGAGGCCATCGGCACCAGCGGCGACTACATGCGCTACTTCATGAACGACGGCAAGCGCCATCCGCACATCATCGATCCGCGCACCGGCCAGACCATCGACCTGGTGGCCTCGGTGACCATCATCGCCAGCGGCGGCGCGGATCCGGGCACGCGCTCGGACGGGCCGTCCAAGCCGCTCTTCATCGCCGGGCCGAAAGGCTGGCAAAGCGTCGCGCAGCATCTCGGTCTGACGCAGGTGATGCTGGTCGACGCCGACCGCAACGTCGCGATGACGCCGGCCATGCGCGCCCGCATGGTGCTCAAGGCGGACTAGCGGCGATGCTGAAACCCTTGAGTCTCCGCTTGGCTGGCGAAACTTGAATCCGCTTTCTGAGCGAGATTGAAAGTGCTGTAAGATGTATAACTTTCCGTCCTCAGAAAATTCACTTTATGAAAATAACCGGCGTTTTCATGGGCATGTTTTTGCTATTCGCATTGACTGCCTGCACTACCGAGCAGATGTACAGCTCCCTACAAGACAGCGCCCGCGACGATTGCAATAAAATATCGGAAACCGACAGGGCGGCCTGTCTGAAACGAGCCTCCGTTGGGTATGACAACTACAAGGCGCAGCGCGATAAGACGACCGGCGCCGCTCAAAACTAAGCAAGCGGGGACGTACTGATTTGATGACTTCATTTTTCGGGTATCGCTCGCGTCGCGCGGCGCTCCTTATTCCTCTGGTCTTGTCGCTTTTCTTTTCTCCTCTCGCCGCATGGAGCCAGTCGGACGGGGGCGTACTCGCGGCCCGTGAAACGGCCGCAACAGATGACCGCGCAGATGTCCGCGCGCAAGAAGTTGACGCGATGTTGTCGAAATATTTCAAGCCGGGCGAGCCAGGCGCCGCCATTATCATTTCCCAGCATGGCTCGGTCCTGTTTCGCAAGACCTATGGCTTGGCAGATACGGGGAAGAGCGTGCCGCTGCGACCGGAACTGCCTCTACGCACGGGTTCGCTCACCAAGCAATTTACCGCCGCCGCGATCATGTTACTGGCCGAGCAAGGCAAGCTCTCCGTCTCGGATGAAATCGGCAAGTATCTGCCCGGGTATCCGGCACAGGGCCGTTACGTGACGATCGAACATTTGCTCACGCATACGTCCGGCATCAGGAATTACACGGCATTGCCGCAATTCGGCGCGGTGATGACAAAGGATGTGAGCGTCGATGACGCCATCGCGTTTTTCAAGGACGCCACGCCCGAGTTTCAACCTGGTCAGCGCTTTTCGTACAGCAACTCCAATTATTTTCTGCTCGGCGCCATCATTGAAAAGGTGTCCGGCATGAACTATCCGGACTTCATGCGGCAGTATATTTTCCAGCCCCTGCAAATGGCCGATACGGATATCGAGAAAGCTGGCAGCCCTCCCGCAACGGTCCTCGGATACACGCAAGACAGAAAGGGCATCGCCGGCGTGCCGTATTACAGTATGAGTTGGCCTTTTGCGGCGGGCGCCTTGCGCACCAGCGTAGACGACCTCGTTCTCTGGGACCGCGCCGTCACGGCGGGAACGCTCCTGAGGCGCGAATCCTGGGAACGGATGGCCACGGATTACACCTTAAATGGCGGGAAGCACACCGGCTATGGTTACGGCTGGTTCGTGCGCACACTCGGCGGCAGCAATGCGCTTGAGCACGGCGGTGACATTGGCGGCTTCAGCGCGGACACATGGCGCTTTCCAAAAGAGGGATTGTTCATTGCCGTGCTGGCCAATAATGATGCCCATGAACCCGCGCCGGACGCCGTCGCCGAAAAAATCGCCAAGATCCTCTTGCGCCATGAGCGCAATCGGCCCGCCGCGCCGCTTAGCAGCCCCTGAAATCGAAGATAGCTGACGCGCTGGCATCCAACACCAGGCATAGCGCGGACGCTTCGCCTTTGCCTGCTCCGGCGCTTCCCGCCATCCTCATTGCGCGCTTATTTTCCCCACTCCGCGCCGGCCTCCGGCTTTTCCTGCTCCGTGTCCTCATCCGTGTTTTCCGTCATCTTCACTTCGACGGCTTTGCCGTTGAAACGACCCGGTGTCCAGCTGCAGACCAGCGCGGCGGCCATGCTGGCACGGTCGTAGTCCGGATAGCCGCTGCTGCGCGTCAGCTCGATATCGCGAGTATGGCCTTCGGCGTCGATGACGAAGCTCAGCTCCAGATGGAGCTTGCCGACGCCGGCGGGGTAGGGCACCTTGGCGCATGTCGCCTTCAGCTTGGTGGGCGGCGACATGGTCCGCGCCAGCGCGTCGGCCGGCGCCATCTGATGCTGCTCCATGTCCTTGCCGTTGATGCTCAGTTTCCCCTTCGAGTAGGCGATGCTGGAGCGCAGCTCGCCGTCTTCGATGCGCGCGTAGGCTTTGTCCAGCACGCCGTCGATCAGCCTGTCGCTGAGTTCCTTGGAGGCGACGGCCAGTTCCGCCTCGCTGGGCGGCCGGCCGTTTTTCATGCTCAGATCATGGCGCGTGTAGGCGCCGGCGAGAGCGTGCAGCATGGCCAGCGGCATGCGCATTTCCAGTTGCACCGTCAATTTCTTCAGCGTCCCGCCGAGCGTGGCGACGTCGCTTTCCGTGAGTTGTTCGAAGCCGACGCGCCCCTTCACGGACGCGGTCTGGCCGAGGAAGCGGGCGCTCAGGTCGTCGAGCGACAGGCTGGCGCCGCCCAGCAGGGCGCGGCGGGCGAAGTCCTTCAGTGGCGGCAGCATCAGGTCGGCAAGCTGGGCGGCGGAGCGCGATCCTTGCGGCGTCTGCTCGAACTTCTTCCTCAGCGGGACCAGCGCGGCGGTGTCGATGTGCAGCAGGCGCAGTTCCAGGTTGACGCGTTCGAGCGCGTGGCCGCCGGCGCTGATGGACTTGATCGAGGCCTGATACTCCAGGTCGGCGTGCGCGCCGCGTTTTTTCAGGGTGTTGGCGAAGCGCAGATCGTCGAAGCGTATCGTGCCCGCCTTGCCGCCGGCGCCGGCCTGGGGCGCGGCGAACTGGTAGTCGCGCGCGGCGGCGTCGCCGTCCTGCACCTTCAGGCGCGCGGCGATGCCATCGACGCCGTCGAACACCATGCTGCCGATGCGCGCTCGCGTGCTGCCGTACCAGAAGCCGTCGGCGCCGCGCTCTTGCCGGCTGTCGGCGCTGATGTCGCTCAGGAGCAGTTGCTCGCCCGCGCGGCTGAACTTCACCGATGGCCAGTCGGTGTGGGCGCGCAGGCTGTCGCCGTTCTTGCGCAGCGCCAGTTTCATGTGCAGCGCGCTCCAGTCGATCTGCCGCTTGTCGCGCTCGACAAAGCTGAACGGCTGCAGGCGGATGTCGTAGGCGCGCGTGCCCTTGGGCGCCGGCGCGGGCGTGACGCGCAGCGGCTGGGCGCTGCCGAACACCTTGGTCAGCTTCTCCGTCGTCTCGGCCGAAAAGCGCCACGGCCATTGCGCCAGGACGCGCGCCAACTCGGGGCTCTGGCCGTAGGCGGCGCGCATTTCCTTGCTGGCCGAGGCGATGGCGTCCATCAACTCGGATGGCTGCTCGGGCGCTTCGGGCGCCTCAGCCTCCTTGGCGAACAGGGGATAGGCCGCCAGCAGTGCGGCGGCGACGGTGAAACCGATCAGCGTTTTTTTCAAGATGGACCTGGAGAGTGGGGACGATGCCGGCGCCGTCAAGCGGGCGCCGTGCGCCGGCCGCTGCAAGGGTATTGTCGGCATGAATTGTAAAGATGGAAAAATTGCACATTATTTAGCATTTTCCGTCCAATGTCATGCGCATTGTTGGAGGGCGCCCTCGAATGCGCGCCGCGCCCCCGCGCCGGGCAAGAAAAAAGGCCGCGCACCCGGAAGTGCGCAGCCTTTTTTATGACGCCGGGGCGTGTCAGCCTTCGGCGATGCGTGCGGCGATGTGCGCCAGCGCTTCCTCCACCTGATCGATCAGGATCAGGCACAGGTCGCCCTCGCCCAGGCGCGCCAGGGCGGTGTCGATGGCGACGAATTCGCCGTTGATTTCATCCACGTGGCTGGTGCGGCTGGCGCCGGCCAGGCCCTGGCGCAGCAGCGCCACGACTTCGCCGTCGGCGCGGCCGCGCTGGCACTGGTCCTGGTACAGCAACACGTCGTCGAAGGCGGCGCCGAGGATTTCCGTCTGCTGGCGGATGTCCTCGTCGCGCCGGTCGCCGGCGCCGCTGATGACCACCGAGCGGCGCTTGGCCGGCATGCTGTCGACCGCGCCCACCAGGGCCAGGATGGCGTCCGGATTGTGGCCGTAGTCGGCGATGACGGTGGCGCCGCGGTACTGGAACACGTTGAAGCGGCCCGGCGCGTTGTCGCTGTCGTTGGCGAACGTGGCCAGGCCGGCGCGGATGGCGTCCCAGTCGATGCCGACGGCCCAGGCGGCGGCCACCGAGGCCATGACGTTGTCGACCTGGAAGCCGATGCTGCCGTCGCGCGTGATCGGCACCTGCGACAGCGCCACTTTATACACGTTCTTGCCCTGCGCGGCGACCAGGTCGGTGCCGTCGATGTAGACCACGCGGTGCCCTTGGGCGCGGTGGCGCGACATGACCGGCAACTGCTTGTCGGCGGCGAAGAAGGTGACGGCGCCGCGGCAGTTGGCGGCCATGTTGACGACGGCCGGATCGGCCGCGTTGAGCACGGCGACGCCCTTGTCGGCGACGTTCTGCACGATGACGCGCTTGAGCACCGCCAGGTCTTCCACGGTGGTGATGTAGTTCAGCCCCAGGTGGTCGCCCGAGCCGATGTTGGTGACCACGGCGACCTGGCAGCGGTCGAAGGCGAGGCCTTCGCGCAGCACGCCGCCGCGCGCCGTTTCGAACACGGCCGCGTCCACGTCGGGGTGTAGCAGCACGTTGCGGGCGCTGCGCGGGCCGCTGCAGTCGCCGCTGTCGATGCGCCGTCCCTCGATGTAGACGCCGTCGGTGTTGGTCATGCCGGTGCGCAGGCCGGCGGCCGTCAGCAGGTGGGCGATCAGGCGCACCGTGGTGGTCTTGCCGTTGGTGCCGGTGACGGCGACGACCGGGATGCGGCCGTCCTCGCCGTCGGCGAACATGGCGGCGATGATGGCCTTGCCGACCGGGCGGCCCTTGCCGAAGGAGGGCGAAAGGTGCATGCGCAGGCCGGGCGCGGCGTTGACTTCGACCACGCCGCCGTTCTGGTCCTCGATCGGTTGCAGCACGCTGTCGCAGACCACGTCGACGCCGCAGATGTCCAGGCCGACCATGTGCGCGGCGGCGATGGCGCGCGCCGCCACTTCCGGATGCACGTCGTCGGTGACGTCGGTGGCGGCGCCGCCGGTGGACAGGTTGGCGTTGTTGCGCAGGACCACGCGCTGCCCCTTGGGCGGCACGGAGTCGGCCACGTAGCCCTGCTTGGCCAGGCTGGCCAGGGCGATGTCGTCAAAGCGGATCTTGGTCAGCGAGGTCGAATGGCCGCTGCCGCGGCGCGGGTCCAGGTTGACCTGTTCGACCAGTTCGCGCACCGTATGCTGGCCGTCGCCGACCACTTGCGGCGGGTCGCGGCGCGCCGCGGCCACCAGCTTGTTGCCCACCACCAGCAGGCGGAAGTCGTTGCCCGGCAGGTAGCGTTCGACCAGGATGTCGTCGCGGAATTCGCAGGCGGCGTGGTAGCCGGCGGTGAGTTGTTCGCGCGTGGTGACGTTGACGGTGACGCCCTTGCCCTGGTTGCCGTCCTTCGGCTTGATGACCACCGGCAGGCCGATCTCCAGCGCGGCGGCCCAGGCGTCGTCGGCGTCGGCGACCACGCGGCCCAGCGGCACCGGCACGCCGGCGGCGTCGAGCAGGCGCTTGGTGAGCTCCTTGTCCTGGGCGATGGCTTCGGCGATGGCGCCGGTGCCGTCCATTTCGGCGGCCTGGATGCGGCGCTGGCGGCTGCCCCAGCCGAACATCACCAGGCTGCCGTCGGTGAGGCGGCGGAAGGGGATGTTGCGCGCCACGGCGGCCTGCACGATGGCGCCGGTGCTCGGGCCCAGGCGCACGTCCTCGTCCAGGTCGCGCAGTTGCAGCAGCGCGGCGGCCAGGTCGAAGCCGGTGTCGGCGGCGGCTGCGCGGCACAGCTGCAGCGCCAGCTCCAGGGCGAGGCGGCCGACGGCCTCCTCGGAGTATTCGACGACGACCTGGAAGATGCCCAGCTCCAGGGTCGGCGTGGTGCGGCTGAAGGTGACCGGGCAGCCGGCCTGCGCCTGCAGGCCCAGGGCCGCCAGTTCCAGCACGTGGGCCATCGGGATGGCGTCGTCGTGGCCGGTCGGCTGCAGCGGGCCCATGGCGGGGAACAGGGCGCGCAGGCGGCTTTCAAAGCCGGCCATCGCGCCGACGCACAATTCTTCCGCGCCGCAGGCGACGATCGCCTCGACCGAGGTGTGGTGGCTCCAGAGGTTGGGGCCGCGCAGGGCGCGTATGCGAGAGACTTCCATAAACCGTTTATTCCTATCGTGTTGAGCGGGCCGCGGCGGCGCGGCCGGCTGCTGCAAATAAAAACCAGGGGCGCCGGGCCGGCGCCGCCGGTTTTTTTGTCGTTACTGCGTCGCGTCGAAGGTGCGCAAGCCGGCGCAGATCAGCTCGGGGGCGATGTCCAGCGCCCAGGCGGCGGCCACGGCGGCCAGCACGGCTTCGGCGTCGGCCTTCAGCGCGGCCAGCGGCAGCAGGGTCGTTTCCGCCTCGCCGTGGGCCAGCGTGACGAGGCCGGCGCGCACGAAGACGGCGCGCTCGCCGAGCAGGCGGTGGGCGGCGATGACGGCCAGCTCCGCGTCGAGGGCGTAGAAGATGACCTTGCCGTCGCACAGCGGCGCCAGTTCGGCGACGGCGGCGTCGGCGGCGTTCAGCACGGCCACGCCGTCGGGCAGGATGACGTCGACCTGGGTGCGCACGACCTTGCGCATGTCGTCGGCGTCGCGGATGTAGAACTCGTCCAGTTCGGCGCGCCCGTCCATGTCGGTGACGATGCCGACGGCGCACTTGTCGTAGGCCAGGCCCTCGGCCAGGATCATGCGCGCGTTGCTCTCGAAGACGGCGGCCTGCACGGAGCGGTTGATCAGCAGGCGCTGGCCGGCGTCCCAGTTGACGCTATCGTTCTTGGTGACGCGGCGCTGGTCGAGGTAGAGGCCGTCGGCGCAGACCACGCCGGTGTGCTTGCCGCTCATCTGCAGCAGGCTGCCGAGCAGGCGCGCGATCGGGTTGGCGCCGCGGCTGCCGGTGACGCCGACGATGGGGATGCGGCCGCTCTCGCCGGCGTTGAAGAGGTGGCCGATGATGGCGGCGCCGACCGGGCGCGCCTCGCCGTTGGCCGGCTTCAGGTGGGCCAGCAGGCCGGGGCTGGCGTTGACTTCGATGATGGCGCCGCGCTGCTCGTCGAGCGGACGCGAGATGTCCTCGGCGACCAGGTCGACGCCGGCGATGTCCAGGCCGACGACGCGCGCGGCCAGCGCGGCGGCGAAGGCCACCGAGGGATGGACGCGGTCGGTGACGTCGTAGGCGACGTTGCCGTTGGGCTGGATCAGCACCTTCTGGCCGGCCAGCGGCACGGAGTAGGCCGTCATGCCCTGGCGTTCCAGTTCGAGAATGATTTCGGCGCCGTTCTGCGGCGCCAGCGCGTTCAGGGGCGCGTCCTCGCCGGTGCCGCGGCGCGGGTCGGTGTTGATCTGGCTGTCGACCAGGGCGATGATGTTGGCGACGCCGTCGCCGGTGACCCACAGCGACTCGCCCTTGGCGGCGGCGACGACGTGCTTGCCGACCACCAGCAGGCGGTGCTCGTCGCCGGTGATGTAGCGCTCCACCAGCACGCTCGCGCTGTCGCCCTTGCGGCTGGCCAGGTGGTAGGCCGCCTCGACGTCGGCGCGCGTCATCAGGTTCAGCGACACGCCGCGGCCGTGGTTGCCGTCATACGGCTTGACGACCACGGGCAGGCCGATGTCCTGCGCCTCTTCCCAGGCTTCCTCGGCGCTTTTCACCAGGCTGCCCTCGGGCACCGGCACGCCGCAGGATTTGAGCAGCGACTTGGTCAGGTCCTTGTCGCTGGCGATGCCTTCGGCGATGGCGCTGGTGCGGTCGGTTTCGGCGGTCCAGATGCGGCGCTGGGCGGCGCCGTGGCCGAGTTGCACCAGATTGCCGTCGGTCAGGCGCAGCGAGGGGATCTTGCGCTCGGTGGCCGCTTCGACGATGTGCGCCGTGCTCGGTCCCAGGCAATGTTCGTCGACCAGTTCGCGCAAGGCGTCCAGCGCGGCCCCGAGGTCGAAGGCGCTGTCCTCGATGGCGGCCAGCAGCAGGGCGCGGCCGGTGGCCAGCGCGGCGCGGCCGACCTGCTCCTGGCGCGTGCGGAAGGCCATCTTGTAGACGCCGCGCACATCGGTCGAGCGGGTCTTGCCGAAGCCGGTGCGCATGCCGGCCAGGTTTTGCAGTTCCAGCACCACGTGTTCCAGGATGTGGCCGGACCAGGTGCCCTCGCGCAGGCGCTCCAGGAAACCGCCGCGCGCGCCGACGCCGCAGCGGTGTTCGATCAGGCCCGGCAGCCAGCCCACCAGGCGTTCGTACAGGCCGGGCAGCAGATTCGAGGGGAACTCTTCCAGTTCACCAATATCGAGCCATACCTCCATCACCGGGCGATAGGTCCAGATGTTGGGGCCGCGCAGATGGGTCACGCGGAGGAAGGCGATGTCTTTCTTGTTTGTCATGTAAATAATTCTTCGATAACAGGCTTGGCGCTTTCCGCGCCCAATTATTATTTAGAGGCCATGTTCTAATGGCCCGTGTGTGTCTGCGTGTTCGCTGCTGCCGCAGTGCACAAACGCTTTCCTGTTCTTGCTATGGTTATCCGTGCCCCGGGAGGGCGGGAGCGACTACGCGCCAAACACCGCCGATTTCCTGAAGCGCATCCTGTTGTGTATACTCGCCGAAACGAAGCTTACCGTGCGGAACCGATTTTCACCAGTGTCTTGTCCATCCGATAGAATACCGTAAATTATTCACCCGATACACGCCGAATCGGCCGCTCCGGCCAGATCGGCGCTGCATTGACAGGCAGAATCGATCGGTCCATTGTGTGCCGTTCCCCCGTTTTTCCCAGAATCCCCGCCTGTAACAGGCTTGGCCTTGAGCCGGAATACGCTTTACCATGACAACTGAACAATTTCCCACCGCCGCGGCGCTCGCTCTCGCCACCAATCTCTTACCCGAACCCTGGCAAAACGAGGTCGAAAAAAAACTCGTATCGGGTGAGAACGTTTTAACTAGCGTTGAGGTTGACCTGGATGCGCGATTACGCTTCACAAAAGGCATAATAATTGTCACCGACCGGCGTTTGCTGGCCCGTTCGCCCGGCGAAGCCGTCTGGCACGAGTGGTCCTACCGCGCCGGACTGGCCCTGAAACACCACGACCACGCCGGCGTCGGCCACCTGGAGTTGCAGGATGAACAAGGCCGGCTGGCCTCCTGGCGCTTCACGCTGGGCCAGAACCTGCACGCGATCCGCCTCATCGACCAGTTCCGCGAGCAACTGGAGAGCCACCTGAGCGGCGCGCCCGTGCAGGCGGCCGAGCAGAACATCTGCCCGAGCTGCAAGGCGCCGCTGGAGCCGGATCAGGACGAATGCCCGATCTGCACCAAGGTGCTGTACACGCCGCCGTCGACGATGACCCTGTTCCGCCTGTGGCGCTTCGCGCTGCCCTACCGGGGCCAGCTGGCGGCCGGCTTCACGCTGATGCTGCTGAGCACCGCCGCGCACATGATCCCGCCCTACCTGACCAAGCCGCTGATGGACAATGTGCTGATCCCCTACCAGAACGGGGTGAAGATCGACCCCATGCTGGTGGTCTGGTATATGTCGGCCCTGCTCGGTTCTGCCGTGCTGGCCTGGGTGCTGGGCTGGGGCAAGACCTATGTGCTGGCGCTGGTGTCGGAGCGCATGGGCGCCGACCTGCGCTCGGCCACCTATGAACACTTGATGAAGCTGTCGCTGGAATACTTCGGCGGCAAGCGCACCGGCGACCTGATGTCGCGCATCGGCAGCGGCAGCGACCGCATCTGCGTCTTCCTCTCGCTGCACCTGCTCGACTTCGCCTCCGACGTGCTGATGATCATCATGACCGGCATCATCCTGTGGGACTTGAACCCCTGGCTGGCCGTGATGACGCTGGCGCCGCTGCCCTTCATCGCCTGGATGATCCACATCGTGCGCGACCGCCTGCGCACCGGCTTCGAGAAGATCGACCGGGTCTGGGGCGAGGTCACCAACGTGCTGGCCGACACCATTCCCGGCATCCGCGTCGTCAAGGCCTTCGCGCAGGAAAAACGCGAGGCGACCCGCTTCCGCGAGGCCAACGCGCACAACCTGGCCGTCAACGACAAGCTCAACAAGGTCTGGTCGCTGTTCTCGCCCACCGTTTCCTTCCTCACCGAACTGGGGCTGCTGGTGATCTGGTGCTTCGGCATCTGGCAAGTCTCGAAGGGCGACATCACGGTCGGCACGCTGACCGCCTTCCTCGCCTACAGCGGACGCTTCTACGGCCGCCTCGACTCGATGAGCCGGATCGTCTCGGTGACGCAGAAATCGGCCTCGGCCGCCAAGCGCATCTTCGACATCCTCGACCACGTCTCGAGCGTGCCGGAACCGCTCAATCCGGTCAAGCTGGAGAAGATCGAAGGGCGCATCGACCTGCGCGAAGTGGGTTTCCGCTACGGCAACCGCGCCGTCAACCGCGGCATCACCCTGAACATCAAGCCGGGCGAGATGATCGGCCTGGTCGGCCACAGCGGTTCCGGCAAGAGCACCCTGGTGAACCTGATCTGCCGCTTCTACGACGTCTCGGAGGGCGCCATCCTGCTCGACGGCGTCGACATCCGCTCCTTCGCCGTCTCCGACTACCGGCGCAACATCGGCCTGGTGCTGCAGGAACCCTTCCTGTTCTTCGGCACCATCGCCGAGAACATCGCCTACGGCAAGCCGGGCGCCAGCCGCGAGGACATCATCGCCTCGGCGCGCGCCGCGCACGCCCACGAATTCATCCTGCGCCTGCCGCAGGGCTACGACTCGATGGTCGGCGAGCGCGGCCAGGGCCTGTCCGGCGGCGAGCGCCAGCGCATCTCGATCGCCCGCGCCCTGCTGATCGACCCGCGCATCCTCATCATGGACGAGGCCACCTCCTCGGTCGACTCGGAGACCGAGAAGGAAATCCAGAAGGCGCTCGACAACCTGGTGCAGGGCCGCACCACGATCGCCATCGCGCACCGCCTGTCGACCCTGCACCGGGCCGACCGCCTGGTGGTGCTGGACCGCGGCGAAGTGGTGGAGGTGGGCAGCCACGACGAATTGATGGCGCGCGAAGGCGCCTACTTCCGGCTCTACGAGGCGCAGGCGCGCAACGTCGACACGGACATGGATGACAAGGAATGAGTATGGCAAGCACAACGTTTCAACTGCACCGCGACGCCTTCGGCAAGCTGGTGCTGACGGCCGCCGACGGCCAGGTCCACGAGGGCGTCTCGCCGGTGCGGGCCTTCCCCATCCAGTCGCCCGAGCGCGGCATTTCCATGGTCTTGCAGGACGGCCGCGAGGTGGCCTGGATCGACTTCATCGGCGACCTGCCGATGGCCGAGCGCACCCTGGTGCAGGACGAACTGGAGGGGCGCGAATTCATGCCCGAGATCTCCCACATCAGGGGCGTGAGCAGCTTCGCCACGCCGTGCACCTGGCACGTCAAGACGGACCGCGGCGACACCCACTTCGTGCTCAAGGGCGAGGAGGATATCCGCCGCATCGGCGCCAGCTCCCTGCTGGTGGTCGACAACCACGGCATCCACTTCCTGGTGCGCGACATGTTCGGCATCGACAAGCACAGCCGCAAGATCCTCGACCGCTTCCTGTAGCGCGCCGGGCTGGAAAACAGCGTCCCCTCCCGTGAACGGAGCGGGGCGCCGGCGGCGCGGCGCGAGCGCCGGCCGGCATCCGCGCCGGCGCCTTCCTTAAATCTCCACGATGAAATTCGCGTCGAAGGCGGCGTTTTCGGCCGCGCCGCTGCGCCGCATGTAGCCGCGCGGATTGCAGACGACGCGGCAGCGGCCGAGCCGGTAATCGGAGGAGCTGTGCATGTGGCCGTGCACCCAGACGTCGCTGTGCCGCGCCAGTTCGTCCAGGTTGGAGGCGAAGGCGGCCGAGGTGGGCGCGTGGGCGTACTCGGGCGGCACCGAGCGGTAGGCCGGCGCCATGTGCGTGACGACGACCGTCCTGCCCTCGAAGGGTTCGGCCAGCTTGCGCCGCAACCACGCCGCGTGCTCGGCGTGCAGGCCGGCGGTGTCGGTGGCGCGCAGTCTGCGGCTACCCTGCGCCGCCAGGCCGATGCGCTTGTAGTCGGCCAACTGCTCCTCGGCGGCGAGCATCGCGGCCGGCCGCTCCTCCTCGCCGAAGAGACGGAAATCGGTCCACAGCGTGGCGCCGAGAAAACGCACCGCGCCGATGACGTGTTCGCCGCAATCGAGCAGATGGACGTGGCCGGCGCGCGCGCAGGCGGCGCGCAGCTCGCGCTGCGCCTCCTCGAGGTCCAGGTCGTAGCCCTCGTGGTTGCCGTGGACGTAGAGCACCGGCAGGCCGGCGAAGGTGCGCGCGGCCCATTCGACGGCCGCGGCGCCGGTGTCGATGTCGCCGGCCAGGATCACCGCGTCGGGGCGGCCGGCGGACGGATCGATGCGCGGCGCGTGCTCGCGCCATTGTTCATTGTGCAGGTCGGACAGGATCAGCAGGCGCATCGTGGTCTCTCGGTGTGGGCGGAGTGGCGCGCGGGGCGCCGCCGACGATCTTCGCACGCGGCGCGATCGGCCGCAAGCGCCGCCGATCCGGCGTACAATCGTACGCCCAGCCTCCCAGCTTCCACCCTCCGGCGAGCCAGCATGACGACCACCTTCCGCGATGCCGCGCGCTTCTGGCGCAGTCCTCTCCTGCCCGACACCGAGCTGCTGACGGCGGAGTATTTCGCCCAGGAGTTCGCGCCCCACTGGCACGAGGGTTTCGCCATTCCCGTGATCCAGTCCGGCGCGCAGAGCTACCACTATCGCGGCGCGCGCTGCGTGGCCGCCAGCGGCAGCATCGCGGCCATTAATCCGGGCGAGATCCACACCGGCGAGCGGGCCGCCGAGAACGGCTGGGCCTACCGCGCCTTCTATCCTCCGCTGGCCTGGATGCAGCAACTGGCCTGCGACATGGCCGGGCGCGCGGTGGGCGTGCCCTGGTTGCCCGACGGCGCCATCGAGGACGCCGAGGTGGCGGCGCATCTGGGCCGCGCGCACCGCCTGCTGGAGGCGGGCGCGGACGCGCTGGCGGCGCAGACGGCGCTGACCGGCGCCTTCGCGCTGCTGCTGGCGCGCCACGCGCAGAACGGCCGCCCGGCGCCGCCCGTGCACGCCGACGCCGTGCGCGTCGAGCGCATGAAGGCGGCGCTTAGCGAGGCGCTGGCCGAGCCGCTGACGCTGACGCAACTGGCGCAGCGGGTCGGCCTGTCGCCCTTCCACGCGGCGCGTTTGTTCTCGCGCACGGTGGGCATGCCGCCGCACGCCTGGCGCAACCAGTTGCGCCTGAACCGCGCCCAGGGCCTGCTGCGTCAGGGCGTGGCGCTGGCCCAGGTGGCGGCCGCCAGCGGTTTCGTCGACCAGAGCCATTTCAGCCGCCACTTCAAGCGCGCCTACGGCGTGGCGCCGGGCCGCTGGCGGCTCTGAACGTCGCTGTTTTCGCCGCAAAGCGCAAGATCGTACAAGCGCCGCCGGCGCCGAACTGGCACGATGCTGCTTCAGACCGTCACAGGAAGCAGCCATGCACTCCATCTCCCGCCTTTCGAGTTTCAGCGCCGGCGCGCGCGACACACTGCCGATGCTGGTCGGCGCCGCGCCCTTCGGCATGATTTTCGGCGCGCTGGCGGCGAGCGCGCAACTGGCGCCCTGGCAGGGCCAGTTGATGTCGCTGAGCGTCTTCGCCGGTTCGAGCCAGTTCATCGCCGTCGGCCTGCTGGCCGGGCACGCCGGCATGCTGGTGATCTGGCTGGCGACCCTCATCGTCAACCTGCGCCACATGTTGTACGCGGCGGCGCTGCTGCCGCATGTGCGCCACCTGCCGCGGCGCTGGCGCTGGCTGCTCGGCTTCCTGCTCACCGACGAAACCTTCGCCGTGGTGGACCGCCACTACCGGCGCCAGCCCGACGCGCGCATGGGCCACTGGTATTTCTTCGGATCGGGACTGTCGATGTACGCCAACTGGCAGTGCTGGACACTGGTCGGCCTCCTGTTCGGCACCCTGTTCCCCAAGCTGCACACGCTGGGGCTGGACTTCGCGATGGTGGCGACCTTCATCGCCATCGTCGTGCCGCAGTTGTTCAGGCGGCCGCAACTGGGCGCGGCGCTGGCCGCCGGCGCCGTCGCCTATCTGCTGCGGGCGCTGCCGTATAAACTGGGATTGCTGGCGGCGGTCGGCGCCGGCGTCGCCGTCGGCCTGCTGCTGACGCGCCTGTCCGGCGCCGCCGCGCCGCAAGGGGAGGCGGCATGAACCTCACTCTGACCATCCTCGGCATGGCGGCGATCACCTTTTTCGTCAAGGCCATCATCTTCATCCTCGGCGACCGGGTGGTGTTCCCCGTCTCGCTCCGGAAGGCCCTGGCGTTCGTGCCGGTGACGGTGCTGACGGCGATCATCGTGCCGATGATACTGGCGCCGCGCGGCGGCGGCCTGGAACTGGACTGGCGCAACCCGCAACTGGTGGCGGCCGGCGCGGCGGCGCTGGTGAGCGCCGCGACGCGCCACCAACTGGCCACCATCGGCGTCGGGCTGGCGGTGTTCTTCGCCTGCCAGTTCGCGCTGGGCGCGTTTTAGGCGGCGTCCAGATCGGGGAACTGCGGCGGCAGCGCCGACAGGGTGAAGATTTCGAAGCCCGTCTCGGTGACGGCCAGGCTGTGCTCGAACTGGGCCGACAGGGAGCGGTCCTTGGTGACGGTGGTCCATTTGTCGGGCAGGACCTTGACCTGGTAACTGCCGGCGTTGAGCATCGGTTCGATGGTGAAGATCATGCCCGGCTCGAGCACGATGCCGGTGCCGGCCTGGCCGTAGTGCAGCACCTGCGGCGCGTCGTGGAAGACTTGCCCCAGGCCGTGGCCGCAGAAGTCGCGCACCGAGGAGAAGCCCTGGGCCCGCGCCACCGCTTCGATGGCCGCGCCGACATCGCCCAGGGTGGCGCCGGGACGCACCTTGTGGATGCCCGCCATCATCGAAGCGTAGGCGGTTTTGACCAGGCGCGCGGCCAGGATGGAGACGGCGCCGACCTCGAAGGTGCGGCTGGTGTCGCCGTGCCAGCCCTCGAACTTCGGCGTGACGTCGATGTTGACGATGTCGCCGGCGCGCAGGATCTTGGTGTCCGAGGGGACGCCGTGGGTGACGACATGGTTGACCGAGATGCAACTGGCGTGCTTGTAGCCGTGGTAGTCGATGGTGGCGGGGATGCTGCCGGCGGCGCGCATGAAGTCCTCGCACAGCTTGTCGAGCGTGGCCGTGGAGACGCCCGCCTTGACGTGGGGCGTGATGAAGTCGAGCGTGTCGGCGGCGATGCGGCCGGCCGCGCGCATGGCGGCGAAGGCGGCCGCGTCGTGCAGGGGGATGCGTTTGCCGTGGTCGGTTTGGGTCGAGTAGCGCATGTTCAGTCCGTTTGTGTGGTGGCCCAGGCGCGCACGGCGTCATGCGAGGCGCGCAGCATCGCCTCGACGCCGGCGGGAATGGGCCGGTTGTTTGCAAGATAGGGTTTGATGACGGCCACCGGGCCGTCGATGAGGACGAAGCGCAGCATGGCCTCGGCCTCGGCGTGTTGGCGCGTGGCGTGCAGGCAGCGCTCGAAGCAGGCGTCCAGCGCCGCCTGTTCCGTTTCCAGTTCCGCGTGCAGCGGCGCCGGCAGGGCGGCGTCGAACACCGGATAGTCTTCGCATTGCAGCAGGAAGCGGGCGTAGACGGGCTTGGCGCGGCACCAGTCGAGCAGGGCGGCCACGGCGGCCCAGGTGTCGGCGCCGTCCCAGCGGCTGGCGACGTCGGCGCGGAAGTCGGCCTTGACGCGCAACCAGGCGCGCGCCAGGATCGCGCTGCGCGATTCGAAGCGGTGGTAGACGGAACCGATGGGCGCGCCGGCCTTGACGGCGATCGCCGCCATGGACACGGCGGCGATGCCGCACTGCGCCCCGACGTCGATGGCGCTGTCGATGAAATTGTCCGCGTTGAATTTGGCTAGTCTGACCATGGCAAATAGAATAGCGATTCTATTTGAGCCTGTCAAGACCGGCGCTTGTGCGCCGCTTGGCCGCTTTGTGGCCTTGCATGTTCGCGCCGACAGTGACCCGGGTGGCTGGAATTCCTTGTCCCCGCCTTTTTTTGCTTATAGTCCGGTCAACCATATTGCGCCGTCAAATAGGAAATATCTGCGCAGCGATCTGCTCCCAGGTGTCTCGCGGACCGTTGATTGGGACTTGCCGCATACAGAACATGACGTCAGAATCCGGCCGGATCAGCATGCATGCCGCCAGTTGACGCTGCAGAACGGATGCGCTGACATCGCCAATTGCACCGTAAGATTCGAGCAGGGTCTTGAGCAGTAAAGGGTTACCTTGCGCCATGAAAATCATGGGTGTCAACAACTCGAACCTGTCACTACTGAGGTACCCTGACTTTTTCGGACACTCTAGTTTGGTAAACTTCACCAACTGGAGAACTTATGACACGTTCAAAAACATATACACCGGAGCTTCGTGAAGAGGCTGTAAAGCTGGTCCTGACGCAGGGCCTGACGCTGG
>JANXSQ010000371.1 GCA_025356595.1 Janthinobacterium sp.
GCCACCGAGGCGTAGGCGGGGTTGTCCGTGGCGGCGCCGCCGGCCAGCGCGGCGTGCAGCGCGCGCAGCGCATCCTGCGGCGCGGCGCCGTCCTCGGCGCGCAGGGCGTGGCGCTGCGAGGGCGTCAGCGGCAGGCGCGCCAGGTAGCGCTCGACGGGCCCGGCGCGGCGCGTGGTGTCGGCCGCCCGGTGCTCGGCCCCTAAGGCCGCGGTGCTCAGTTGGGCGGTAATATGTAGCTCCAGGTCTCGGACAGGGTGTCATCGCCGTTGCGCAGGAAGCCGCGCAATTCGACCGCCTTGGCCAGGTCGTTGCGGTGCATGCGCACGGCCATGCGCCAGCCGCCGGTGGCTTCGTTGCGGTAGGTGTTCGTCTCCAGCAGCTTGCCGTTGGCGTCGACCGTGACGACGCCCTCGAGCTTGGCGTCGGCCGGCAGTTTCTTCAGCGCCTGGCCCTCGAATTCGACGATCAGCGCGACGCTGTCGTCGACCTTGCGGGTGTAGCCGTGGCCGCGGCGGGTCTGCGTCACGCGCGCCAGCGGCGGCTGCGTCTCGCCGTCCTTCTGCCACAGCATGCGGTACTCGAAGTCATACGGCTGGCCCGGCTTGGGCGCCGCCTCCGGCACCCAGTAGGCGACGGCGTTGTCGTTGGTTTCGTCCGGCGTCGGCAGTTGCACCAGCTCGACGCGCCCCTTGCCCCACTTGCCCTTCGGCTCTATCCAGACGCTGGGGCGCTTTTCATAGCGCGCCTCCAGGTCCTGGTAATTGGCGTAGGCGCGGTCGCGCTGCATCAGGCCGAAGCCGCGCGGGCCGTCCAGCGCGAAGGAGGTGACCAGCAGGCGCTTCGGATTGACCAGCGGGCGCCAGATCCATTCGTCCGCGCCGGTGTGCACCGACAGGCCGTCCGAATCGTGCACCTCGGGACGGTAATCGTCGACTTCGGCGCGCTGGTTCTCGCCGAAGAAGAACATGCTGGTCAGCGGCGCGATGCCCAACGTCGTCACCGGGCCGCGCAGATACAGCTGCGCCTTGACGTCGACCGCCGTTTCCGCGCCCGGCTTGAGGACGAAGCGGTAGGCGCCGGTCAGGCGGGCCGAATTGAGCAGGGCGTAGATGGTCAATTCCTTGTCGCCGGGCTGCGGGCGCTCCAGCCAGAATTCGCTGAACTGGGGGAATTCCTCGCCCGTGTTGAGTCCCGTGTCGACGGCCAGGCCGCGCGCCGACATGCCGTACAACTGCGCCTTGCCCAGCGCGCGGAAGTAACTGGCGCCGAGGAAGACCATCACCTCATCCTTGTACTTCTCCGCGTTCAGGGGATAGTGGATGCGGAAACCGGCGAAACCGAGCTCCTGCAACTGCTTCTTGTCGATCTCGTTCTTGCCGTAGTTGAAGGAGGCCGGATCGAACTTCACCTGGCTGGCCTTGTTGGCGACGATTTCATTGATTTTCACCGGGTGATCGTAGAACAGGCCCTGATGGAAGAACGCCACCTCGAAGGGCAGCTTGGCGCTGTGCCAGAGCGACTTTTCGGTATCGAAACGGATGTCGCGGTACTGGTCGTAATTGAGGTTCTTGATCGTCTTGGGCAGATTCGTGGCCGGCTTTTCGTAGGCGCTCTGCGACAACACCTTGGCCCGCTGGGCGACATCGGCGAAGTCGAAGGCGCAGGCGCCGTTCGCCGCCAGCGCCAGGCAGAGGGCCGAAGCCAGCGCGCGCCACGGCGGCCGCTTGAGGGTGATTGAATACATGAAAATCCCGTCTGAATGCTAATTACTGATTGGAGAGCTGGAGCGCCCGGCGCCGCCCGCACGATGGAGGGCGCGGCGGCGCGGGCGGAAAAAGCGGGCGTCGGATGGTGCGCCAGCCGCGCGGCGTGAACATGAGGATGGGACCCGGATTCCGCGCCGCTAAGCGCGCCGCGCGCACGCTTCCTCAAGCCGGCGAGTGCAAATGTTCAACATGCTTGCACCATACAGCAAAGGGAGAAAGCTTGCTTTTTGGGCATGGTGTGAATTTAGCGACAACATTTCACCACAGGGAAAACCGGAGACAGGAAACCGGGAACAGACCACGATTTTGAAGAAACAATTGCTGCGAAATCGTGGACTCGGCGTCCCCGTCTGTCCCCGGTTTTTCTGCGTCAGCGGCCGTAGGTGGCCGTGAAAGTGGCTTGGCCGATCGCGTTGGCGCGGACCATGAAGCCGATCAGCGCGGCGCTGGCGTCGGCCGGCACGTCGAGCGCCGCCACCTTCAAGGCGTACAGCGTGAAGATGTAGCGGTGCGGCCGGTCGCCCTGCGGAGGGCAGGCGCCGCCGTAGCCGCGCGCGCCGAAATCGCTGGGACCCTGCACGGCGCCGTCCGGCAAGGCGGCGCCGCCGACGGCGCCCGCGTCCGCCGCCAGGCCGTCCAGCGTCGGCGGCAGGTTCACCACCTGCCAGTGCCACCAGCCCGAGCCGGTCGGCGCGTCCGGGTCATACACGGTCAGGGCCAGGCTGCGCGCGCCGGCCGGCACGCCCCGCCATTGCAGCGCCGGCGAGAGGTTCGCGCCCTTGCAGCCGAAGCCCTTGAACACTTGCGCCTCGCGCAGGGTGGCGCGCGGCCCGAGGTCCGGGCTGCTCAGGGTGAAGGGGGCGGCGCAGGCCGGCAGGGGCACGGCGAGGGCGCCGAGCAAGGCGGCGCGGTAGAGGGAAAACGACATGGCAATCTCCTAACGGTGGGAGTCACCAGTATGCGCATGGCGGCGCCGCGCGCTTAGCCCCGGCGCGCCAGTTTTTGTGCGCAAACGCTCAATCGGCGGCGCCGCCGGCCGGGCGCAATTGCTTGGGCGCGAAGCCGAAGCGCTGGCGGAAGGCGGCCGAAAAACGGCTGTGCGATTGATAGCCGCAGCGCGCCGCGATGTCGCCGACGGCCAGCTGCGTGCTTTGCAGCAAAACGAGCGCCGTCTCCATGCGCGCCTCGCGCAGGATGTCGCTGAAGGCGGCGTCGCAGGCGGCCAGGCGGCGGCGCAGCGTGCTGGCGCTGGTGTGGAAGGACTGCGCCAGCAAATCCAGCGTCCAGTCGGCCTGCGGGCGCTGCGCGATCAGGCGGCCGGCGCGCTGGTCCCAGCCGACCGCGCCGGAGGGCGCGTAGACGACACCGCCCTCGGCCAGCAAGAGCAGCACTTCGAGCAGGCGGTGGGTGCGCAGCGCGGCGGAACAGTCCGCCTCGAGCAGGCCGTCGGCGGCGCGTTGCACGGCCGCGCGCATGGCCGGCGTCAGGTCCAGGCGGGCGCAGCCGGCCGGCCGGGCCGCCGCGAACTGCGCGCCGTACAGGGCGTGGAAGCGCTCGATCAGGGGCGCCGAGAATTGCAGGATCAGCGCCCGGTAGAGGCCGCCCGGCGCCGGTTCGTTGACCACGTCCCACTGCGTGCCGTGGGCCAGGATGAAGGCCTGGCCGGCCTCGTAGTGCTGGTGGACGTGCGGACCGATGAGCGTCTTGCGGCCGGACTGGACCCAGCCGAACAAATGCTCGCGCATCGTCATCCGCCCGACCCGGTGCGCGGCGCGGGTGGAGATCTGGCAAGTGGTGGCGTCGGACCAAGTCAAGGGCGTTCCAGGCGAAGAAGTGGGAAAGGGCGCTGCGCCGGAATGCTACCATATCGTATTGCCAACAATAGCGAAGGACACACCATGACAGCACGCCTACTCCTGGCCGCCAGCGCCGCCTTCCTGTCCTGCGCCGCCCACGACCAGAACTGAGGAGTGACGGCGCGCTAGGCCAGCGCCGGCGCGCGCGGCGCGGCCGCCGCGACGACCACGCAGGCGACGAACAGCATGATGCTGTATTCGACGCCGCCGGTGCCGTGTTCGCCGACGAACCAGCCGTTGGCGGCGTGGATGAGGACGATGCCGCCGCCGCTGATCGCCATGAAGCCGGCCGTGGTCCAGCGCGTGAACTTGCCCATGATCAGCAGGGCGCCGCCGATCAATTCAAACAACGTGATGGCCCAGACGACCGCCAGGGCGAAGGCGAAACCCTTGGCCTCCATGAAGCCGGCGAAGCGGGGGATCGTGCCGTTCGCCACGCGCACGCCGGCGTGCGCCATGAACATGACGGCGACGGCCACGCGCAACAGGATGAGGGTCTGCGGCAAAGTGATAAAGGGGAATTTTTTCATGCGAGGCGCCTATCGAAAACCGGATCGAGGGATGCCCGACCACGACGCGCGCGGCGCCGCGGCGGGGCGCGGTCTACTTCATCTTTTAATAACTATTTCGGATAGTAAACCACAACAGTCCCGCGATCAATCACGATAAACGGCACGCTAAAAACCAAGAACGCACAGCCGCCGCTCCGCTCCGTTTGCGCGCCCGGTCGGCGCCGCGCCGCTAGAGCGTGACGCGGTTACCGCAAGGCTCGCCCGCCCGGTAGCACGCCAGGTTGGCGAAAGTGATGGCGGCGATTTCGCGCAGCGCCTCGATGGTGAAGAAGCCCTGGTGGCCGGTGACGAGGACGTTCGGGAAGGTCATCAGGCGCTGGAACACGTCGTCGTCGATGATGTCGGACGAATGGTCGTGGAAGAACAGATTGCTCTCCTGCTCGTAGACGTCGATCGCCAGGCTGCCCAGTTGGCGCGCCTTGAGCGCCTCGATGACGGCGCCGGTGTCGATCAGCGCGCCGCGCGAGGTGTTGACCAGCATCGCGCCCGGCTTCATCAAGGGTAGCGTGGCGCGGCCGATCAGGTGCCGGGTGTCCTCCGTCAGCGGGCAGTGCAGCGAGACGATGTCGGCCTCGGCCAGCAGCGCCGGCAGCTCGACCATCGTGCCCAGCGCGGCGAACAGCGGCGAAGGGTAGGGATCGTAGCCGAGCACGCGGCAGCCGAAGCCCTGGAAGATGCGCGCCGTCGCCAGGCCGATCTTGCCGGTGCCGACGATCCCCACGGTCTTGCCGTGCAAGGTCATGCCGAGCAGACCGTCCAGCGCGAAATTGCCCTCGCGCACGCGGGCGTAGGCGCGGTGCGTGTGGCGGTTCAGCGTCAGCACCAGCGCCAGCGTGTGTTCGGCCACGGCCTGCGGCGAATAGGCCGGCACGCGCGCGGCGAACATGCCCAGGCGCGCGGCGGCGGCCACGTCGAGATTGTTGAAGCCGGCGCAGCGCAGCAGGATCGCACGCACGCCGAAGCCGTGCAGCGCCTCCAGCACCGGCGCGTCGAGGATGTCGTTGACGAACACGCAGACCGCCTCGCAGCCCTGCGCCAGCACCGCCGTCTCCAGCGCCAGCGGCGCGCCGTGGTAGAGCAGTTCGATGGCCGCCGCGTCGGGCTGGCGCTGGCGGGCTTCGTCGAAGAAGCGGCGGTCATAGGGTTGGGTGCTGAAGACGGCGATTTTCATGCGGGGTTCCTGGCTCATCGGTGAAGCCTAGAATATACCCGCAGTGGCGGCGCCGGCCGGCCGCCTTGCCGCGCCGGCCCCGTCACGCGGCGCTGGCTTACGGCTGGCCCTGGTTGTTGCAATTGAGCGCGCCGCCGCAACTGATGTAGCTACTCGACACGCCGAGCTGGTCGCTGTTGCGGCCGTAAATCGACACCATCTTGTAGGCGCCCGCGCCGGCCGGCTGGTGCTTCATGGTGATCGCCACGCTGTTGTGGCCGCCGACAATGTCGTCGTGCCCCGCCTGGCTGGCATCACCGTTGCCGGCCAGGCCGAAGGTGATGTCCTTGCCGCTGACGATGGCGTTCTTGGCCCAGCCGACCGTGAAGGTCGGCGCCTTGCCGTCGTAGGCGATCAGCGCGGCGGCCGTGGCGCCGTCCATTTCCATCCACGGGAAGCCGGCCAGGGCGGCGAATTTCGGCGGCACGCCGTCGATCCGCTTGATGAGCACGACCGGCACGCCGGCGGCCGCCACGTCAGCGTACAGCTCCACCTTCACCCGCCGGCCGCGCTTGTAGAAATTGTCGATCAACAGGTCGCCGGCGGCGGCGGCCGTCGCGCCGTCGCCGCTATCGCCCAGCGACAACCAGCTGCCGCCGCAATTGCCGCCGCCGACAGACAGGCGCGCCGTGTCGCCCGGCTGCAGTTGCGCGATGCAGGCGTCGCTCAGCGTCAGCGTCACCAGCGGGCTCGCTTCCCATGTGGCGCCGTCCAGGCTGCGCTGGTACACCTTGGCGGCCCGCACGCCGGTGGCGCCGGACGCGTTGGCGGCGCCGATGTCGAAGGACAGCGCGCGCGTGTAGGAGGTCTGCGCGCCGGCCGGCAAGTCGATGCGGACGCTGCGCTGGATGGCCGCGCCGACGTGGATCTCGTAGGGCGAATCGCGCCCCAGCAACTTCCAGGCCGCGCCCGGGCGCAGCACCACCGCCAGCTCCGCGCCGTCGAAGGAGACGTCGCCGTTGACCATATTGAAACCGACGGTGCAAATCTTTTGCGCGGTGTCGCTGGTAAAGTCGCAGTCGCGCAGGACCGGATTGGCGACCGCCCCGCCCAGCACGCCGCCCTGGGCGGCGAACTGGCAAATGATGGCGGGCGCGTTGGCCTTGGTGAGCGGCGTGCCCTTGTCGATGTTCAGGGAAAAGCTGTCGTCGAAGATATTCGCCGCCGTCATGCGGCTGGCGCAAGTGGCCTGGTCGGGCGCCGCAATGGCGAACGACAGCCCCTTCACGAACAGGGCCGAGATGCCGGTCAGGTCGACATCGGCGCCGCTGCCCGCCGTCAGCGTGCCGGACACGGCCGACTGATCGAGGAAGACGTTGCCGGAGCCGATGATGCCCTCCATCTGCACGAATGATTTACTGGTGGCGCCGTCGATGCCGGTGCTGATCTTGACCGAGTCGAGCACCTTGTCCATGCCCGTGCGGTCGGCCAGAAACGCCATCGTGGCGAAGTTGATGTCGCCCAGGCCGGCCTTGGCCAGCACGTCGGCCAGCGCAGTCTTCAGCTTCAGCCTCTGCGCCTCAAGCGCGGCCGCGTCGGGCGGCGCGGTGCCGGCGCCCGGCGCGAACAGCGCGGCCGGATCGCCGCCCAGGGCCAGCGCCACGTTGGCGTTGGTCAGCGGCGTGACGTTGGCCACGCCGGCCTGCTGCACGACGGAATAGAAGCAGGTGTAATTGGCGTCGACCAGGCCGCAGGCCTGCAGGCTGAACGGGCCGGTCATGCCGTCGGTGGAAATGCCGCTGTAACTGCCGTCGGCGCCGGCGTTGACGCTGCGGATCACGCCCTTGGCGTCCTTGATGCTGACGGTGGCGTTGAGCATGGGCGCGCCGACCGCGACGGTGCCGGACATCGACGCGGCGGTCTGCACCGGCGCGACCGGCGTCACGGCGGCGTCGGAACCGCCGCCGGAACCGCAACCGCTGAGCAGCATGGTACAAGCCGCGGCGATGCCGCCGCCGGCACGCATGAGTGAAACCAGTTTGTCCGACATTGCCATGGGACCGCCTCCATTAAATCCGCAAGGGCTGACCGGCAAAATGGCGGCGCAGGAAATGCGGATACATCATTATGGCCGGTGAAAATAATTTCTCAAGGGAAATATTCATCAGCAATGGACAGTTCAGCGCTGCGCCGCCGCCGCTTGGCGCCGCGGCGACTTGAGCCATTGCCGGCGCGGCGCGCCATCGGCCGCGGCGTCGCCGAATCGGCCAGAAGTCTCCCGATGTCCGCCGGGCTATCCTACCTCATCATCAAGCCCGCTCACCCCGACTATGCGCGCATCGCGGTGGGCATTTGGCGTCCCTTTGAATCCGATCAAGGCATGATGAAATAGTCGCCAGGCATTTGGGAACCATCTTGGAGACATCCGCCCCATGGCCTTGCGGCGCCCAGGCCGGGAAGGCCGGCGAGAGCGCGATTTTGGGTCTGCCCGGCCGACATTTTTGCTATGCTTACGTCTTTCCACCGGACGGCGCCACCGCCTTGGCCGGCGGACCCCATTTACGGAGTAGCACATGGTCTCGTTACAAGAGCAGTTTTTGAAAGCCGGCCTGGTCGACAAAAACAAGGTCAAACTGGCCAACCAGGATAAGAACAAGCAGAAGAAGGTCGAGCGCCGCACCGGCACGCAAAGCGTCGACGAAGCGCGCCTGGCCGCGCTGGAAACGCAGCGCAAGAACGCCGAGCGGGCGCGCGAACTCAACGCCCAGCGCGACGCGGCCGCCAACCAAAAGGCCATCGTGGCGCAGATCGCCCAGTTGGTGCTGAAGAATCGCCAGAGCAAGGGCCACGGCGACATCGCCTACAATTTCACGTTCAACAACAAGATCGAACGGATGTACGTGTCCGCTGCGGTCCAGGCGCATTTGATGGCCGGACGCCTGGTGATCGTCTGCCAGGGCGGCGCGGTCGAACTGGTTCCGCGCATCATCGCCGACAAGATCGCCGAGCGCGATCCGGCGCTGGTCGTGCGCGTGAACAAGGCCAGCACCGAGATCGACGAGGATGATCCGTACGCCGCCTTCCAGATCCCCGACGACTTGATGTGGTAGGGACATCCTGTCGTTCCCATCCCTGCTGCCCGCGGCAAGGACGGGAGCGAGAAGATGAGAAGAGTCTATGTTAAGAGAGAATAATTCGCTGGCACCCGATCAAGAAGCGCCGCGGGCGCGCACGGCGCAGCGCTCGCCGCCGCCTTTGTCGGCCTCAAGGTCCACCTTGCCCGAGGACGCGGCCGCCAAAAAGCGGGCGCGGGAACAAAAGGATGCGCTGGTGCGCGGCGTCACGTCGATACAGGAAATGCGCGAGGCGATCCGGCGCGTCGGACGCGAGCTGCCGGCCGTTTCCACCGTGCCGCGCATCGGCAAGCTCGACGCCGCCGCCTTCCGCGCGCGCGCCGCGAACGGTCTGCCATTCGTCATCACCGGACTGGTCCAGCGCTGGCCGCTGTCGGCCCTCACGCCGCAAACGCTGCGCGAGCGCTTCAGCCACCTGCAAGTGCGGGCGAGGGTGGGCGACTACATCAACACGGCGTTCGCGGCGGATCGGGCCATGCAGGATATGTCCATGCTCGAGTATCTCGAACTGGTCGCCACCGGCGCGCAGGACCTGCCGCCCTATCTGGGCAATCTGGAACTGCCGGAATTGAACAGCATGTGCTACTGGCCCGGGTATTTCAGCAAGATGGGGCCGCCGCGCTTTTGGCTGGGCCCGGCGGGAACGGTGACGCCGCTGCATTGCGACTATGACGATAATATTTTCGCGCAGATATGGGGCACCAAACGCATTTTCCTGGCGCCGCCGCACCACGACGAATTCCTCTACACCCGCGAGGCGAACGCCATCCTGTTCGGCTCGCCGTTTGACCCAGAGGCGCCGGACTTTGAGAAGTTTCCCCTCGCGCGGCAAGCGTCGATGATCGAATGCATCGTCCATCCCGGCGAGCTCCTGTATGTGCCCGCCGGCTGGTACCACCAGGTCCGCGCGCTGACGTTTTCGCTTTCCTCCAATCGCTGGGCCAGGGCGCTGCCGTACGCGTTGAACGGCGAGCCGTCGCTGCTGCGCCCGGCTGGCTGAAAACTGGATCGCGGAACTACGCATGAATTTGTAGTCCCTGGCGAGTGCCACCGCAGATCAATCGGGGTCGAGAGATTTCGGCACCAAAGGTCAATTTGGCACCGGCGCGAACATGTCAAACTCTTCCGTGTCAGCCCACCGGCACCATCTACGCTTCCTCAGTATCAAAGAGCTCAGCCTGAAGGTGCGCGTCTATCATCGGCGAATCGGAGATCGACAGGCGCCAATGACCACGAATCCCAGAAACGACAACGCTGAGGTACCCTGACTTTTTCGGACACTCTAGTTTGGTAAACTTCACCAACTGGAGAACTTATGACACGTTCAAAAACATATACACCGGAGCTTCGTGAAGAGGCTGTAAAGCTGGTCCTGACGCAGGGCCTGACGCTGG
>JANXSQ010000372.1 GCA_025356595.1 Janthinobacterium sp.
AATACATCGAAAGCTTTTATAACCGCCAGCGGCGCCACTCGCGCCTTGGCAATGTTCCGCCCGCGTTGTTTGCTGAAAAATTCAGCAAACAACCGCAAGCGGCTTGAAACAAGAGTGTCCGCTATTGACAGTACACCTCACACCTCCACCTACCTGAACTCGAAAAAAGTCAAAGACCTGCTGATCACAGGTTTCAGCCTGACGAAATACGACCCGGCCTCGATGCAACAACTGATGAGCATCGACGGCAGCAACCAAACCGCCTCGACCAGCCACCCGCTGGACTCCTGGTCGCTGACCGGCCTGGGCCTGAGCGCCGGCTCCTACTTCCTCAAGGTTGAAGGCAACGTCATCGGCAACGGCGGCGGCACCTACGGCGGCGACCTGACCGTCAGCGCCGTGCCGGAACCGGAAACCTACGCCATGCTGCTGGCCGGCCTGGGTCTGCTGGGCTTCGCGGCCCGTCGCAAGGCGGCCAACAAAGCCGTCTAAGAGACTGTCCCAGTAGAGAGCGTCGCCGGATGTCGGTCCAGCGGGAGCGCGGACAAGGCGCGAGGAGGACGCATGGCTAGCCATGCTACGACGAGCAACGCCGTCCCCGCTTCCGAGGGGCCGGCAGCGGGCGGCGTCTCGTCTACTGGGATAGGCTCTAGGCCGATACCCCGGCCGCGATTTGAACGCCCGGTACCCCCGGGCGTTTTTTCGTCCTCGCCCGCCCTCAGCGCTGGCGCAGCAGTTGCGCCGCGCCCATCTGCGCGCAGGCCGTCACGCCCAGCATCGCCATGTTCCGGTCGATCTCGCCCTGCAGCAGCGCGATGGCGTGCGCCACGCCGGCCCGTCCGGCCGCCGCCGCCGCGTAGTTGAAGGGCCGCCCGACGAAGACGCAGCGCGCCCCCAGCGCCAGCGCCTTCAGCGCGTCGCCGCCGCGGCGCACGCCGCTGTCCATCATCACGGGGAAATCGCCGACCGCGGCGACGATCTCCGCCAGCACGCGCAGCGGCGCGACGGCGCCGTCCAACTGGCGCCCGCCGTGGTTGGAGACGATGATGCCGTCCACCCCGGCGTCGCGCGCCAGCAGCGCGTCCTCGGCGCTCAGGATGCCCTTGATGACCAGGCTGCCCTGCCACAGGCGGCGGATGCGCCGCACATGCTCCCAGCTCAGATGGTCGCGCGCCGAGAAATCGCGCAGCACGTTCGACGAGAGGATGGGCGCGCCGCGCGTGGCGAAGGAGTTCTCGAAGTGCGGCATGCCGTGCCCGAGCAGGGTGCGCAGCAGCACGCCGAACAACCAGCGCGGATGCGTCAGGCCGTCGCAGGCCAGGCGCAGGCTGGGACGCAGCGGCGTCGAAAAACCCGTGCGCACATTGTTCTCGCGGTTCGCCGAGACGGGAATGTCGACCGTCAGCACCAGCGTCGCGAAGCCGGCCCTGGCGACCCGCTCCAGCAGCGCGTCGATGCGCGCCGGATCGCCCGGCAGATAGGCCTGGAACCAGGTGTCGGGCGCCTGGCGCGCCACATCCTCCATCGGGATCAAGGAGGTGCCGCTGAGGATGGCGGGGATGTTGGCCTGCTGCGCGGCCTGCGCCAGCAGCACGTCGCCGCGGTAGGCCGACAGCGCGCTGATGCCCATCGGCGCGATGCCGAAGGGCGAGGCGTAGCGGCGCCCGAACAGCTCCACCTCCTGCGAACGCCGCGAGACGTCGACCAGCACCCGCGTGCGGAAGGCATAGTCGTCGAAGGCGCTGCGGTTCTCGCGCAGCGAGGCGTTGGTCTCGGCGGCGCCGGCGATGTAGCCGAAGATCGGCCGCGGCAGGCGGCGCCTGGCGAGCGCCTCGAAGTCATCGAGGCAGAGCACGCCGCGCAGGGCGCGCGGCGGGGAAACGGATGCGGAAGTGGACATGGCGTAAGCGGTACAGTCAAAGTGTGGGGGCGGCGGCGCGCGGCCGCCGCAAGCGGCTCAATCCTGGTCGATGCGCGAGCTGTCGCGGGTGTCCGGCATCCACACATAGCATAGCAGCGAGACCAGGATGCAGGCCGAGACGTAGAAGTAGAACCAGCTCTCGTGGCCGATGCTCTTGGTCCACAGGGCGATGTATTCGGCGGTGCCGCCGAACAGGGAGACGGTCAGCGCGTACGGCAGGCCGACGCCCAGGGCGCGGATCTCGACCGGGAACAGCTCGGCCTTGACGACCGCGCTAACGGACGAATACAGGGCCACGATCAGCAGCGCCGCCATGATCAGCGCGAACGCCTCGAGGGGCGAGCCGGCGCGGCCCAGCGCGGTGAAGATCGGCACCGTGGCAACGCTGCCCAGCACGCCGAAGGCGATCAGCAGCGGACGCCGGCCGATGCGGTCAGAGAGCGCGCCGAACAGCGGTTGCACCAGCACGAAACCGATCAGGGTGGCGGCCGAAATGAGCGTGGCGGTCGACTTCGTCATGCCCACCGTGTTCACCAGATACTTCTGCATATACGTGGTGTAGGCGTAGAAGGCGACCGTGCCGCCCAGGGTCAGGCCGGCGACGATCAGGCATTCGCGGCGGTGGCGCAGCAGTTCGGCGAAGGCGCCGCGGCGGCGCGGCGCCGCGCTGCGCTGCTCGAAGGACGCCGTCTCCTGCATATTGCGGCGCAGGTAGACGGCGATGCCGGCGCCGGCCGCGCCGATCAGGAAGGGAATGCGCCAGCCCCAGTCCTCCAGCTGCGCCGTGGTCAGGAACACCTGCTGCAAGAGCACCAGCACGCCCATCGCCAGCAACTGGCCCAGCGACAGCGTGGCGAAGAGGAAGCTGGAATAGAAACCGCGCGACTTCTTGCCGGCCATCTCGCACAAATAGGTGGCCGAACTGGCGTACTCGCCGCCCAGGCTCAGGCCCTGCAACAGGCGCGCGCCGACCAGCAGGATGGGCGCGGCCACGCCGATCGTGGCGTAGCCGGGCGTGAGGCCGATGATCAGGGAGCCGACGCACATCGCCAGCACCGACACCAGCAGCGCGGCCTTGCGGCCCTTGCGGTCGGCGTACAGGCCCATCAACCAGCCGCCGATGGGCCGCATGATGAAGCCGACGGCGAAGATGGCCGCCGTGTTCAGCAACTGCACGGTCTGGCTGCCGCCGGGGAAGAAGGCCTTCGCGAAGTACAGGGAAAAGGCCGAGTAGACGTACCAGTCGTAGTACTCGATCATATTGCCGACCGAGCCGCTGAAGATCGATTTGAGGCGCTGCGCGGTGCCGATGTCGTGCGCCAGCGCGCCGTCGGGGCGCGCGGTGAGGCGCTGGGGATTTGCCACGGTGATTCTCCTGTCTCATTTTTATGGGGCGCCCTGGCGGACGCCGCCCACCCGCGTACTTGGCGCGAGTGGATCTGAGTACCATGGTAGCGGGCAAGATCCGCGCAATAAAGCGAATTTATTTCTTCAAGTTTGTTCGCTTTATTGCTACAATTTTTTCCCGACCACGAGGCGCCCATGACCCTGAAACAACTCGAAGCCTTCTACCTGGCCGCCACCTGCGCCAGCTTCGCCGTCGCGGCGCAGCGCCTGCACCTGTCGATCTCCTCGCTGTCGAAGCGCATCGTCGAACTCGAACAGTCGCTGGGCGAGACGCTGTTCGACCGCGCCGGCCACCGCGCCGCGCTGACGCCGGCCGGCGTGCGCCTGCTGCCGCACGCGGCCGGGATGCTAGAATCGGCCCAGAAACTGCTGGCGTCGCTGGGCAAGGAGGCGGGATTGAGCGGGCGTTGCCGCTTCGGCGTGGGCGAACTGACGGCGCTGACCTGGTTGCCGCGCCTGCTGACGCAGGCCAGCCTGGCCTTTCCGCAACTGACGCTGGAACCGTACGTCGACATCGGCACGGTGCTGGAACGGGGCGTCGGCGACGGCGAACTCGATTTCGCCGTCGTCGCCGGACGCTCCTCGCGCAGCGCGCTGGCCTCGCACAGCATCGGCGAGGCGCGCTTCCTGTGGGTGGTGGCGACCCGCCTGGCGCCGCCCGGCATGGGCGCGGCGGCCCTGCTGGCGACGCTGCCGCTGGTGACGCTGCACATCGGCGCCGGCACCACGCGCATCCTCGACCAGTGGTTGGCGCAGCAGGAGGTGGCGGCCGAGCGCCGCCTCAGTTGCAACGGCTGGGGCGCCGTGGCCGGCATGCTGGTGGACGGCGTCGGCGTCGGCTTCCTGCCCGAGGGCTGGGCCCGCGCGCTGGCCCAGCGCGGCCAATTGCGCATCCTCGACGGCCAGGCCGCGCTGGCGCCGCTGCACTACACCTTCCAGTCGCGCCGCGACGAACCGCGCCTGCTGGTGGCGAAGATGCGCGAGATTATCACGCGGGTCGCCGATTTCTCCGCCACCAGCGCCCTGTTTTAAGGCGCCGCGGGCGACGCGCGGACTAGCTACTACGGCGGCATCAGCCGTCCTTCGGCTTCTCCGCCTCCTCCTTCGCGTCCAGGCCCCATTCGGCCCAATCGTCACCGAACAGCTCGATCGGATGTTGCGTGCGATCCGAGCCGTTGCCGCAAGCGAGGGCGTCGACCGAGCAGTATTTATCGCAACCCCAACAAATGCGGTGGGGGTTGAGGGGATGGATGGGGAATTTCTTTGCCATTTCGGGTCCCGCTACTGAATTGTCAGGTTCGGACGCCGCGCAATGCCACTGGTTCGCGTCCACACACCAGCCTTGATGGCACAATTCTAGGCTCAATATGCAAAACATTCAAATGAAATAGTTCTTTAAGTTTAATTAGAGGTCGATCGTCAAGCACCCCGCTACGGCGCCGCCGTGAACCGCGTACGCGGGCGCCGCCGCGCCGGTGCCTAAGCGGATGCTGGCTGGCGTTTTTTCCCTCGCAACAGCAGGCCGAGAAAGGCCAAGCCTGTCAGAAGAGTAAGGTAGCTTGACGGCTCCGGCACCGACGGCAGCGTTGGCCAGCCGGGCCCGGCGGGCGGGGTGAAATTATCGATGCCAAGGCAGCCGCCGCCGCCGATCTGCGCAGAGTCCCCAGTCGAGACGTACGAGGTGGCGGAGAAGACGCCGCCACACGACACACCGGCGCCCGTGACCGAGGTATTTGCCCCCACGCTGATGTAGTCGCGCGCGAGTATCGTGCCGAGGAAGGAGGAACTGGCGCCCAGGCTCGAATAGCCGCCGGAATTCCAGACCACGCTGTCGCCGGCGCCGGCGTTGATCAAGACAATCCTGGTCGACGCGCCGGTGACCAGATAGTCCTCGATATTGAACACCCAGGATTGGTTACCCTTGTTCTGGCCGTCCAGCGTCAGGGTCGTGCCGGCCGTCGTCGACAGATTGGCCGCGCTGAAGACGCCCGCATACAGCGTCATGTCGGTGGTCATCGTCGTCGCCAGAGCCGTGCCCGCGCCCATGCTTTTCAAGGTTTTTTGCGCCTCGCTAATTTGTTGCGACTCCGTCAGCACGTCCGTCCGCACCCCCACCGTGAGCGGCGCGGCGGACAGGCTGCCCGTGCCGCCGGCCTTGCCGCTGGCCGACACGGAAATGGCGCCCACCGCCTCGACCAAGCCGCCGACAACCGCATTGGCGCCGATGCTGGCGGCGCCGCCGGACTTGACGGAGCCCGCGACTCTGGAAGTATCGCCGGTCGTGGCGACGCCGGCGCTCACCAGATTGCCGCCGACCCTGGAGTTGGCGCCTATGGTTGCGGCGCCGACCGACGTGACGCCACCGCCGATGATCGAGCCGTCGCCGGTGGTGGCGACGCCGCCGTTGATGATGCTGCCGCCGACGCTGGAGCCGCCGCCGCCCGTCGTCGTGGCGCCGACCGAAACGATATCGCCGCTGACCGCGGAATGGGCGCCCGTCGTGGCGACGCCGCCGGACAGGACGCTGCCGAAGACCGTGGAATTGGCGCCGGTGGTGGCGTAGGTATTGGAAAAGACCGAAACGCTGTTCAGGCCTTTCCCGAACAAGGGCGCCGCGGGCCCCGCCGCCCGCGCCGGAGCGCAAGCCAAAGCGACGAACAGGGGCAGTGCTGTTGGCGCCGACCGAAAATTGACCCACCTATAGGCCTCGCGCCGACCGAAAACTGACCCAGGTGTTCTACTACTCCTGCCTAATCATTAGGCGGGAGAATTAATAGGTGATCACCATGGAAATGTTAGGCAAAGTTCG
>JANXSQ010000404.1 GCA_025356595.1 Janthinobacterium sp.
CGCGCCCGCCGCCGTCCGATGCAATATTTCCCTGAGTGAATGTTACACTTGTAAATAGACAACATTGACCCACCCACCGAGGACCATCCATGCAACGTCGTTCCCTGCTTAAAAACCTTCTGGCCGTTTCGGTCGCCGTTCCTTTGGGCGCCAACGCCGCCGGCGCGGCCCGCGCCAAGGCCGCCGCGCCGCCGGCGCTGGACCCGGCGCGCTGGTCGGCGCACAACGCGCGCCGCCTGCAGGCGGTGATCGACAAGGTCGGCAGCGCCAGCCCGCGCTACCAGGCGACGCGCCGGCCCTACGCGGTGTTCGACTGGGACAATACCTGCATCATGAACGATTGCGAGGAAGCGCTGCTGATGCACCAGATCGAGCAGCTGGAGTTCCGCCTGGCTCCGGACGAATTCGCGCTGGTGCTGCGCCAGGACGTGCCGCCCGGCCAGTTCAAGGCGGAGGCCGGCCACGTCACCGTGGACGGCCGTCCCGTCACCATGGCCGACCTGGCCGACGACATCGACGCCGACTACCGCTGGCTGCACGCGGCCAAGTCGGACGGCGCGGCCATCGAGAAGCTGCGCGCCAGCGCCCAGTTCGAGGACTTCCGCGCCAAGCTGTACTTCATGTACGAGGCGATCTGCGACACGCATCCGATCGAGGTCGGCTACAAATGGGTGATCGCCTTCTTCGCCAACATGACGCCGGCCCAGGTGCAGACCCTGGCCGCCGCGGCGATCCAGCGCGGCCTGGGCGACGCCCTGCGCAAGACCAAGTTCACCAGCGCGGCCAGCCTGCCGGGCAAGGCCGGCGTGGTCGCCGTCAGCCATTTCCAGGGCTTGCGCGTGAACGACGACATCCGCGGCCTGATGCACACCCTGCGCGGCAACGGCATCGACGTCTTCGTCAGCACCGCCTCGCTCGACGATGTGGTGCGGGTCTTCGCCGCCCACCCCGACCTGGGCTACGGCGTGGCGCCGGAAAACGTCATCGGCCTGCGCCTGGAGATGCGCGACGGCAAATACACGAGCGCCTACCGCAAGGGCTGGCACTTCAACTGGGGCGCCGGAAAAACGGTCGGCATCCGCTCCGAGCTGGGCGCGCGCGGCGAGCCGGTGATGGTGTTCGGCGACAGCGACGGCGACGCCTGGATGTTGCGCGACTTCGCCGGCACCCAGGTCGGGCTGATCATCAACCGCATGAAAACCGGCGAGATCGGCAAGCTGAGCCAGTTGGCCGCCGCCACCCTGGGGCGCCCGGACGCGCGCTTCCTGCTGCAGGGCCGCAACGAGCAGACCGGCATGCTGGTGCCGGACGAGCGCAGCGTCAAGTACGGCAAGGCGGAGCGCAAGCTGCTCGCCTGAGCGGGGTGGGGCGCGCCGGCCTAGTGTCCTGAATCACAGATTCGTTGAATAAATATGAAGAGAATCGCCCCGATACTGCGTCGCACATGCGCGCAAGGCCTCGGCCTTGCTGTGCTTTGCTCCTTGTCTCAGGTCGATTTCGTCACATTGATTGCTCAACGAACTTGTGATTCAGGACACTAGTGCGGGGCGGGGCGCAACTCGTCGCCCTCGCGCACCAGGTGGCGCAGCCGTTCGATCAGCTCGTCGCGCGAGGCGTGCAGGCGCTCCAGGCGGGCGCCGATCTGCGCCGCCTCGCCGGCGGCGTGCAGCTCGACCAGGGCGCGGCCCTGCGCGTGCATGTCCTCGTGCAGGCTCACCAGGGCGAGGAACTCCGGCGCGGCGCCGAAGCGCGCCTGGCCCTCGCCGCTGTGCCAGCGGCTGAAGTGGCAGCCCAGCATGGCGCTGGGCCGGGCCGCGTCGCGCGCGCCGGCCAGGAAGCGCTCGATGCCGCGCAACCAGTGGCGGTGCTCGACCTCGGCGAACACCACCGTCACGTCGTCGCGCCGCAGCGGCCGCTCGCTCCAGGCCGACCAGGCCGGGTCGGGGCGCCAGTCGCGCGCCCAGCCGGGCAGCTCGGCGGCCGGCATGGGCCGCGCGATGCCGTAGCCCTGCGCCAGTTCGCAGCCCAGCGGCAGCAGCAGTTCGCCGTGCGCCACCGTCTCGACGCCCTCGGCGATGACCTGGCGGCGGAAGGCCGCGGCCAGTCCGACCACGCCGTCGATGATGGCCAGGCTGTCGGCGTCGTCGAGCATGCCGCGCACGAAGCTCTGGTCTATCTTCAGCAACTCCACCGGCAGGCGCTTCAGGTAGGTCAGCGAGGAGTAGCCGGTGCCGAAATCGTCCAGCGCGAAGTGCACGCCGAGGGCGCGGCAGGCGTGCATCAGCTCCGACACCATGGCCATGTCGCCCAGCGCGCTCGTTTCGAGGATCTCCAGTTCCAGCATCTGCGGCGGCACGTCCGGCTGGGCCGCCAGCAGCGCCGCCAGGCGCGCCAGGAAGTCCGGCCGCTGCAGCTGGTGGGCGCCGACGTTGACGCTGACGGCCATCTCGAAGCCGGCCGCGCGCCAGGCGCTGATCTGGCGCAGCGCGCTGGCGATGACCCATTCCCCCAGGGGCACGCTGAGCGGATGGGTTTCGATGGCCGGCAGGAAGACGCCCGGCGCCAGCAGGCCGTTCTGCGGATGCTGCCAGCGGATCAGGGCCTCGGCGCCGATCACGGCGCCGCTCTTCATGTTCACCTTCGGCTGGTAGTACAGCACGAACTGCTGCCGCTCGAGGCCGACGCGGATGGCCTCGATCTGCTGGCGGTGCTTGCGGGCGGCCTCGTCGCGGCCCACGTCGAACAGGTGGTAGCGGTTCTTGCCGGCCTGCTTGGCGTGGTACATGGCCTGGTCGGCGTGGCGCAGCAGCAGGTCGGCGTCGGCGCCGTCCTGCGGATACAGGGTGACGCCGATGCTGGCCGAGACGTGCAGGCGCAGCGCCCCCACCGGCGCCGCCGCCGCCTCGAGCAGGCGCGCCAGCGCCGGTTCGCAATCCTGCGGCTCGTCGAGCTCGGCCAGGATGGCGACGAATTCGTCGCCGCCGATGCGCGCCAGCGTGTCGCCCTCGCGCAGCGCGTCCTTCATGCGCTGGGCGATGCTGATCAGCAGCTCGTCGCCGACGTCGTGGCCGTGCCGGTCGTTGACGGCCTTGAAGCCGTCCAGGTCGAGGTAGGCCACGGCCAGCGACTGGCCGTGCCGCTCGCTGTGGGCGAGGGCCTGCTGCAGGCGGTCGGCCAGCAGGACGCGGTTCGGCAGGCCGGTCAGGACGTCGAAGTGGGCGATGCGCTCGAGCTGCTGCAGGTACTGCTTCATGTGCGTGATGTCGGTGAACAGGGCGACGTAGTTCTGCGTCCCGCCGGCGGCGTCGCGCACCGCGCTGACGCTGATCATCTCGGCGTAGACCTCGCCGTCCTTGCGGCGGTTCCAGGCTTCGCCGTACCAGTGGCCTTTGTCCAGCAAGTCCTTCCACATGTCGGCGTAGAAGGCGGCCGACTGGCGGCCCGACTTGAGCATGCGCGGATTCTGCCCCAGCGCCTCGTCGCGGCTGTAGCCGGTGATGTGCGTGAAGGTGTCGTTGACTTCGACGATGGTGCCGGCCGCGTCGGTGATCATGATGCCCTCGCGGGCGTGGGTGAAGACGCTGGCGGCCAGTTGCAAACGCCGTTCGGCCTGCTTGCGGGCGCTGATGTCGGCCAGGGTGCCGACTACCCGCGCGGGCCGGCCGGCGTCGTCGCGGCTGACCACCAGGCCGTGCGCGAGCATCCATTTTTCGCCGCCGTCGCGGCAGCGCACGCGGTGCTCGTGGCTGAAGACCGGCGCGCGCCCCTCCAGATGTTCGCGCAGGGCCGCCTGCAGGGCCGGCAGGTCGTCCGGCTGGACGTGCTCGTACCAGTCGGCCAGGCTGCTGCCGATCTGCCCCTCGGGGTAGCCGAGGATGTGCCCCCAGTGCGGCGAAAAAAGCAGCTTGCCGCTCTCCAGGTCGAGGTCCCAGACGCCGCTGCCGGAGCCCTCCAGCGCGAACTGCCAGCGCGCCTCGCTTTCGCGCAGCGCCTGTTCGATGTGCCTGCGTTCGGTGAGCTCCTCGTGGACGATGAGGAGCTTGCCGCCGGCGCCCTCGAGGCGGCTGATCTTGGCCTGGAAGCAACGCCGCGCGCCGCCGTCGGGGCAGGCGAATTCCATCTCGAAAGCGGCGCATTCGCCGGCGGCGACGCCGGCGGCCAGGCGCTGCGCTTCGAGCGCGCCGAGGCCGGCCGCCTGGCAGAGCGCGACGTAGTTGCCGCCGACCTCGCAGCGCCCGCCCGCCGCGGCGGCACCCTGCCGCGCGTAGCAGTGGCGCCAGGCCTGGTTCAGCGCCAGGATGGTGCCGCCGGAGTCGCTCACGCAAATGGGTAAGGCGATGGCGTCGAGCGTGGCGCGGGCGAAGCGCTCGGCGGCCAGCGGCTCCGCGCCGTGGCCCAGGCGCCGATGGAGCTCGCCCAGTTCGGCTCGGGCCTCTCGCAGGGCCGCGTTCTGGCTCTCCAGGTCAATCTGACAGCGACGCAATTCGGCGAGCAGACTGCTTGCGTCGAGCTCGCTCGTGTTGGCTGGCGGCGCCGGAACGGCGGACGCGGAGTGCTTGGTCGATGTCATGTGCTTTGTACGTCCGGGCCGAGGCCGCAGAAAATAAGTTCCCGTAGGGTCAAAAAAGGAGCCGGATACGTGGCCAAGGGAAACTACTATCCCATACTTTACCGTATGCCGGCGCGTAGATGAAGTAGATATCAGGAAAATACCAAGAAGGTGCCATGAAGGTCGCGGCGACGCCGCTCCCGGCGCGGCGAAGCGGGCGGGCGATGGCGCGTGCCTTCATCGGCGCCAAGCCCGCTTGGCTGGTTCCCGGCCGCCCGACGCCCGGCGCCCCCGCGCGTCGGCTTACGCAAATGCAAAGCTTGCTCTACAATCACGGGCATCTTTCCCCGACTTCCCCGCAGCTCTTTCACGGACCTACCTTATTGTGACTTCCAAGCAGATCAAGATCGCCGTTTCGCTCGCCGCCGCGCTGGCCGTGGGCGCCGGCGCCTACCTCGCCAAGCGTCCGGCCGCCGCGCCCGCGCTTCCGCCCTCCGCCGCGCCCGCCGTCGCCGCCACCAGCGGCGGCGAACTCGCCGCCGTCAGCGCGCAATTCAAGGAAGTGCTGGCCGCCCACCGCAAGATCATCGTCCTGATGGCCGACGAACAGGCGCTGGCGGCGCCGGCGCGGGCCGCCGGCCGGCGCGTGGGGCAGGGCTTGTTCCACGACAACCAGGCGCGCATCGCCGAGCTGGACGGCGCGCTGGCCAAGCTGACGGCGCCCGGCAATCCGGGCCGCTTCGAGGCGCTCGACAGCCTGCTCGGCTACATCGAGTCGGACCAGGACCTGTTCGACGCCGACCGCCTGGCCTTCCGCGAGTTGCTGAACATGCTGCAGGCGGACGTGGCCAGGGATTCCTCGCTGCCGGCGATCAAGATGCACAAACGCATTTCGGAAGACCTCGAGGCGCTCGCCGAGATCGAGCACAACTACGACAAGGAAATCCGCCAGATCTTCGGCCGCTTCGAGTCGCGCGCGATCGAACTCAAGCGCGAGCGCTGGGAGGACTACGTCGCCCACCTGAAGAAACGCTACACGCGCGAACAGATCCTGAAGGACTACGGCGTGGTGCTGCCTTACCCGGCCGCGCCGGCGGCGGCCGACGAGCAGCCGGACGGGGAGAAGAAGGGCCAGGCCGAGATCTTCGGCAACGCGCTGCCGAAGAAAACCGTGGTGCTGACCTTCGACGACGGCCCGCACAAGCGCTACAGCGAGGAAATCGCCGCCATCCTGAAACAGTACGGCGTGCCGGCGGTCTTCTTCAGCGTCGGGCGCAACCTGGGCAGCCTGGACGCGGCCGGCAAGGCGAAATTGTCGGCCGGCGCCGAGGTGAGCCGCAAGCTGATGGCCGATGGCTACGCGGTGGGCAACCACAGCTTCAGCCACGCCCAGTTGTCGAAACAGACCGGGGCCGGCCTGAAGAGCGAAATCGTCGACACCGACGTGCTGCTCAAAGCCATCAGCGGCGCGCGCGCGCCGCTGTTCCGCTTCCCCTACGGCGCCCGCAACAGCGAGGGCATGGCGGCGCTGGCCGGCGCGCAACTGACCTCGGTGATGTGGAACATCGACTCGCTCGACTGGGCCGATCCGGTGCCCAGTTCGATCGCCGAGCGCGTGCTGCGCTCGGTCGACAAGGAGGGCCGCGGCATCATCCTCTTCCACGACATCCACGAACGCACCGTGAAGGCCCTGCCGGCCGTGCTGGAGCGCCTGGTGGCCGACGGCTACCAGTTCGCCGGCTGGGACGGCAGCGCCTTCAAGGTCGCCAAGGGCAGCGCGCCGGCGCCGGAGAAGGCCGTCGTCGGCACCGGCTACGGCAATTCCTGGGCCGTCGTCATCGGCATCGACGACTACGCCAAGTGGCCCAAGCTGCAATACGCGGTGCGCGACTCGCAGGGCGTGCGCCAGACCCTGGTGGAGAAATTCGGCTTCGCGCCCGAGCGCGTGCTGTCGCTGAAGAACGCCGAGGCGACGCGCAGCAACATCCTGGCCGCCTTCCACGACAAGCTGGCGCACGGCGGGGTGCAGAAGAACGACCGCATCTTCGTCTTCTTCGCCGGCCACGGCGCCACCCGCAAGCTCAGTTCCGGGCGCGACCTGGGTTACATCGTGCCGGTCGACTCCGACCCGAACCAGTTCGCCACCGACGCCATTCCGATGACGGAAATCCAGAACATCGCCGAGAGCCTGACGGCCAAGCACGCGCTGTTCGTCATGGACGCCTGCTATAGCGGACTGGGGCTGACGCGCGGCGCCGGCTCCTCGTCCTTCCTGCGCGACAACGCCAAGCGCATCGGCCGGCAGATGCTGACGGCCGGCGGCGGCGACCAACTGGTGGCCGACGGCGGCCCGAACGGCCACTCGGTGTTCACCTGGACCCTGCTGCAGGGCCTGGCCGGCAAGGCCGACCTGAACGGCGACGGCCTGATCACGGCCACCGAACTGGCCGCCTATGTGGCGCCGGCCGTGGCCAGCGTGTCGAACCAGACGCCCGCCTTCGGCAGCCTGCCCGGTTCGGAAGGGGGCGACTTCGTCTTCGAATTGCCGGGCGAGACGGAATTCCTCAGCCCGACGACGCCCCAGTTGTCGAGCGCCGCCATCGCGCTGAACTCGAAGCTGGACGCGGCGCGCCCGGCCGGAGAGGACGCGCGCGCCGCGGCGGCCGTCACGGTCAAGGACTTGCAGGGCGGCGAACAGAAGATCGCCACGCCGCCCACCGTGCCGACCTCGGCGCGGCAACTGGCGCAGCGCGCCAACGACCGCGGCTTGCAGCTCTACAAGGAGAAGCAGTACGCGGCGGCCGAGGCGCAATTCACCGAGGCGCTGAAGCTGCGCGGCGACTTCGCGCTGGCGGCCAACAACCTCGGCTTCGTCTTCTACAAACAGGAGAAGTACCGCGAGGCGGCGCGCTGGTTCGAGAACACCGTCAAGATGGACCCCTCGCGCGCCATCGCCTACCTGAACCTGGGCGACGCCAGCGCGCGCGCCGGCGAGGCCGACAAGGCCAAGCTGGCCTACAAGACCTATCTGGAACTGGCGCCCAAGGCCGGCCAGGCCGCCTACGCGAAACAGCAACTCGAGAAACTGTAGGGCGCGCGCAGGGCGGCGCCGCACGTCAATACCTGGCCGGGTCGAACCACAGCGCCGGCTCGTTGAGCGGCGTCTCCTTGGGCAGCATGTCGTTGTTGATGCGGATGATGCGGCGCCGCTTCAGTTCGGCCTGTTCGATGGCCTTGCCATTGTATTTGCGGAACAGGGCGTCGTAACTGCCGTCGGCCATCATCCTGCGGATGCCGCTTTCTATGCGTTTCTGCAATTCGACGTCCTGCTTGTTGAAGAAGAAATAGTAGGGCCAGGGATAGTAGATCAGCAGATTCTTTTCGATCGCCAGTTTGGGATTGGCGCGGCTGTGGGACTCGAATTCGGCGAACACTTCGCTGATGCCGCGCGGGAAAAGGTCGAAGCGCCCCAGCGCCACCATGGCGAACAGGCTCTCGTACTTGGCCTCGCTCACATGGAAACCGTTCGCCTCGTAGAGCTTGACGTCGCCCCAGCCTATGCCCTGGCCGAAGCTCAGCTTGCGCAGATCGTCGATGCCGGCGACCCGGTCAACCAGGGCCTGCTTGTCCTGCGCGATCAGGGCGATGCGGTAGCCGAGTATGCCTTTGCGCAAGGGTATGCGCAAAGGCAGCAATTGCTTTTCCTTTTCGATCGAGGTGGAGGTCCACGCGACGTTCACCTCGTGCGCCGGGCTGCGCAGATCGGCCAGGTAGCGCGCCTCGGTCATGCCGGCGGCGGAGGCCTTGAGTTCGAAGGGGCCGTATTCGGCCTGGGTTTTTTCCAGCGCCTGCTGGAGGATTTCCAGCAAGTCGTTGAAGCGCGGGTCGCCCGCCGTTTCATTGGCGGGATAGACGACTTTGAGGCCCTCGGCGTGGACGGCGGACACGCACAGCGCCGCCGCGAGCAGGATGCGGCATAAAAATGCTTGAGACACTGAACGCTCCCCTTGCTGAACTGGCCCTCGCCGGCGGCGCGCGCCGCCGTCGACGGGCACACCAGCGTACACCGTTCCCGCGCTTTGCAGCATCTAAATCTCCGCCTTCAGCCCAGCGCGCCGGCGACCAGGCTGTTGATGGCCGCGCCGCCCACGATCAACCAGCAGAACAGCACGCCGGCCAGCAGCAGGGGACGGATGCCGGCGCGGCGGATGGCCGCCAGGCGCGTGCTCATGCCCAGCGCCGCCATGGCCATCGCCAGCAGGACGTTGTCGGCCGCGCCGATGGCGGCGACGAGCGGGCGCGCCAGGCCGGCCACGGAGTTGACGCCGACGGCGGCGATGAAGACGAAGGCGAACCAGGGTATCGCCAGGCGGCCGGCCGGCCCGGCGGCGGTGCGGCCGCGCGCCAGGCAGGCCGACAGGATCATCAGGAAGGGCGCCAGCATCATCACCCGGACCATCTTGGCGATGACGGCGCTGTCGGATGCCTGCGCGCCGACGGCCTTGGCGGCGGCCACCACCTGCGCCACCTCGTGCACGGTCGAGCCGATGTAGACGCCGAAGGCGGCCGGCGTCGTCGCGAGCAGTTGCCAGCGCTGGTTCAGGCTGTACAGCAGGGGGTAGAGGAAGATCGCCAGCGTGCCGCAGACGACGACGGTGGAGACGGCCACGGCGACCTCCTCGTCGCGTCCCTCGACCAGTGGTTCGGCGGCCATGATGGCGGCGGCGCCGCAGATGGCGCTGCCGGCGCCGATCAGGATGGCGCTGTTGCGCCCGAGCTTGAAGACCCTGGTGCCGAGCAGCAGGGCCAGGCCGAAGGTCGAGCTCAGCACCAGCGCGTCGATGGCGACGCCGGCCGCGCCGACGGCGGCGATGTCCTGGAAGCTGAGGCGGAAGCCGTACAGGATGATGCCCAGGCGCAGCAGGGTTTGCTTCGAGCAGGCCACGCCGCTCGCGCAGGACGGCAGGCGCGCCGCCGCCGGGCTGTTGCCGACGCCGATGCCGAGCAGGATGGCGAGGGTCAGCGCGCCGATGCCGTGCGCCTCCAGCCAGGCCAGTCGGCCCAGGGCGATGGCGGCGCCGGCCAGGGCGCCGCTGAGCAGCAGGCCGGGCAGCAGGGCGCCGTCGAGGGCGGGCAGGGAGGTCGGGCGGGGAGAGGCGAGGGTGGACATGGTTTTTCCGCGTTGTTGGTTATGGACGGGACTGTACAGTGCGCTGATTAAATGATAAAACGCATAGTTCCGGTATCTTTAACCTGTTTAATAGCTTGATTGCTTGATGCGATGGCCCTGACCCTCAGACAACTGCAAATTTTCCTCGCCGTGGCCGACCAGGGCAGCACGGCGGCGGCCGCCGTCGCCGTCGCGCTGTCGCAGTCGGCCGCCAGCGCCGCGCTGAACGAACTCGAGTCGCTGCTGGGGGCGCGCTTGTTCGACCGCGTCGGCAAGCGCCTGATCCTCAACGACAACGGCCGTCTCCTGCTGCCGCAGGCGCGCCAGATGCGCGACGGCGCCGCCACCATCGAGCGCCAGTTCGCCGGCGCCGAGACGGGCGCGCCGCTGGGCCTGCGCATCGGCGCCAGCACCACCATCGGCATTTACCTGTTGCCGGCGCTGCTGGCGCGCTTCGCCGCCCGCCACGGCCACAGCGTGCCCCACGTCAGCATCGCCAACAGCGCCGCCATCGGCGCCGCGGTGGCCGAGTTCGAGGTCGACCTGGGCCTGATCGAAGGGCCGTGCCACTGCGCCGGCCTGCTGGTCGAGGCCTGGATCAAGGACCGCATGGTGCTGGTCGCCGCGCCCGGCCATCCGCTGGCGGCGCCCGGCACGCTGACGCCGGCGGCGCTGCGCGGGGCCGGCTGGTTGCTGCGCGAAGCCGGTTCCGGCACGCGCGAGGCGGTCGAGCAGGCGCTGCTGCCGCACCTGCATTATTTGCGCCCGGCCGGCGAGTTCAGCAATTCGGAGGCGATCAAGCGCGCGGCGGCGGCCGGCCTGGGCATCGCCTGCCTGCCGCGGGTGGTCGTGGCCGACCTGCTGGCCGGCGGACAGTTGCGCGAACTGGCGACGCCGCTGCCGCCGCTGCGCCGGAATTTCTACCTGATCCGGCATGAAGGCAAGATGCTCTCGGCGCGCCTGTCGGCCTTCCTGCAATTGTGCCGCGAGGGCGCGCCCCGAGGCGGCGGGTGACTATTCGAGAGTATTGCATCGCCGGAAAGGGTGACAATGGACGGGCACCAGCCGCCGTGCGCGCCATCCCGAAGGAGTAGCGAATGGACAGTCTGCGCGGTTTATCCGCCCGCATTTTCGATCGCAACTTGCGTCGCGCGCCTATCATCTGGCTGGCGACGTCCTTTGTCGTGCTGGTGTGCGTGTCGCTGATCGGCGTGCAGAGCTGGGTGACCTGGCGGGCGCGGGAAATCCAGCTGCGCGAAAGCACGGCGGCGGCCTCGAACCTGGCCCAGGCCGTGGCCCAGCACGCCTACGACACCATCAAGGAAACCGACACCGTGCTGGTCGGACTGGTCGAGCGCCTCGAGGTCGATGGCGCCGCCGCGCCGCAATCCGAGCGTTTGCGCATGCTCCTGCGCCAGCGGGTGGCCGAACTGCCGCAGTTGCATGGGATCTTCGTCTATGCGGCGGACGGTAGTTGGCTGGTCAATTCGCAAGACGTGATGCTGAAGAATCAAAACAACGCCGAGCGCGAATATTTCGTCTACCACCGCACGCATGCCGACCGCGGCGCGCACATAGGACCGCCGATACGCAGCAAATCCACCGGTGCCTGGATCATCACGGTGTCGCGCCGCGTCACCTTGCCGGGCGGCGGCTTCGGCGGCGTGGTGCTGGCCTCGCTCGACATGGGGTATTTCAAGAAATTTTACGAACGCTTCGATATCGGCCGCGCGGGCGCCATTTTCATCGCCCTGGATCCCGGCATCGTGCTGCTGCGCCGGCCCTTCGACCCGAAAGCGCTGGGACGCAATATTTCGGCCTTGCCCCTGTATAGCCGCTATCTTCCGCTCGGGCCGGTCGGCACCGCCGTCATCACCTCCGGCCAGGACGGCGTCACGCGCATCAACAGTTACCGGCGCCTGGAGCAGTATCCGCTGGTCGTCTCGGCCGCCTTGTCGCGCGACGAGGTGCTGGCGCAATGGCGCGCCGACGCCTATCTGCAGGGCGGCGCCGTGGCGCTGCTGGCGCTGGCGCTGGCCCTGCTCGGCTCGCGCCTGATCCGCCAGATCGACCTGCGCATCGAGGCCGAGGCCGAGCTGGTGCGGGCGCGCAACGCCCTGGAGGCGCTCAACCAGACGCTGGAGAAACTCGCCATGCAGGACGGCCTGACGGGACTGGCCAACCGGCGCCAGTTCGACCTCTCCCTGCAGGCGGAATTCAGCCGGGCCATGCGCAACGCCAGTTCGCTGGCCCTGATCATGATCGACGTCGACTGCTTCAAGCAATACCACGACATCTACGGCCACGCGGCCGGCGACGAGTGCCTGCGCGCCATCGGCAGGGCGGTGGCGGAGGGCAAGCACCGCCCCGGCGACGTCACGGCCCGCTACGGCGGCGAGGAGATGGTCGTCCTGCTGCCCGAGACCGATGTGGCCGGCGCCATGCTGGTGGCCGAAAACATCCGCAAGGCGATCCAGAAACTGGCGCTCACGCATCCCGGCAACCCCACCGGCCTGGTGACGGTCAGCGCCGGCGTCAACGCCTTCGCGCCCGTGCGCCACGACAACCTCCCCATCGAACTGGTGGAGACGGCGGACCAGGCCCTGTACGTGGCCAAGGCGGGCGGGCGCAACCGCGTTTGCAGCCAGGCCGGCATGGCCGCCGCCCGGCTGGCGCCGCTGGCGGCGCAGCGCTGAAACGGCCGCGGCGCCGGAGCGCCTTGAGCAATTGCTATGAGTGCCGAATTCATAGTACACTCGGCCGTCGCGGGGCCGTGCAACGCGGCGGCGCCCCGGTGTTACCTCCATTCGCGATGCGCCAGACTGCGCACGGTCAAGCGGGCTTGATCCGGCGGCCAGCGGCGACGCGCCCCCAGCCCGCTCTTTTCAGACTGTTCAATCGTGTATTCAGAATCGCAAATCGATCCGCTCGTCAATTTCCGCAACACGCAAGGCGAGGCCGTGCGCGCGACCATCACCCATCTGCAGCGCAAGGCGCTGGTGATGGAGGTCTACAATCCGTACTCCATCGTCCAGGTCAGCGAGGTGCTGAGCGAGCTGACGGTGCGCATGGGCACGAAAAACGCCTACTGCGGCAAGGCCGTCGTCATCAGCATGGTCAACACCGGCCTGACGGCGCTGGTGTCGGTGGCCTTGATCGACGAGTGGCGCGAACTCAGCAACGTGGCCCCGGCCGCCGGCGCCCTGGGCCGCGAGGCGGCCAGCTTCGTGCGCGAGTGGGGCGAACGCTTCCGCATCCGGCGCGATTACCAGATCGTCACCAACGAGATGCGCGCCTTCCTGTCCGAAGTGGCGCGCTGGGTCGAGCAGGTCGACCTGGGGAGCAATCTGCCCAAGCGCGACGGGCGCCTGCGCGAGGATGTCTTCTTCGAGCTGGCCGAGCCGCTGATGCTGAAGACGCGCAACTATTTCGATGAGCTCAACGGCCAGGCCTCGCTGGTCGAGGAGGAGCTGGCGCCGGCCCACCGCGCCTTCGTGCAGGGCGCGCTGCATCCGCTGATCCTGCGCGCGCCCTTCGTCTTCCGCACCTACACCAAGCCGCTCGGCTACGCCGGCGACTACCAGATGGTCAACCAGATCATCGACGATCCGCGCCAGGGGCCGAACACCTACTTCCAGATCGTCAACACGGCCTTCCTGCAGACGGCCGTCGCGCACGCCCACCGCAACCGCATCGACATCCTGGTCGACTACCTGGCCGGCCTGGCCGACACGGCGCGCGCGGCCGGCCGCACCATGCGCGTGCTCAACGTCGGCTGCGGCCCGGCCGTGGAGATCCAGCGCTTCCTGCAGGAGTACGCCGAACCGCACTGGCTGGCCTTCGAGCTGGTCGATTTCAGCGAGGAGACGCTGGCCTACACGCGCGCCACGCTGGAGGCGCTGATGGCGCGCTGCGGCAAGCGCGTCGCGATCGACTATGTGCACGACTCGGTGCACCAGTTGCTCAAGCGCCGGGTCAACCCGACGCCGGCCCCGGCCGGCGCCGGCGAGTTCGACGCCGTGTATTGCGCCGGCCTGTTCGACTATCTGTCGGACAAGGTCTGCGCCCGCCTGGTGACGCATTTCGTCGCCCGCATGCGCCGCGGCGGACGCCTGCTGATCACCAATGTGCACGCCGACAATCCCGAGCGGGCCGGCATGGAGCATTTGCTGGAATGGTTCCTGATCTACCGCGACCAGGCCAAGATGGTCGGCCTGCTGCCGCCGCTGTCGACCGATCACCGCGTCTACGTCGACGCCACCGGCGTGAACGTCTTCGCCGAAGCGAGCAGCGCTTGCTAGCCGGCGCCGAACCCTCGCCGCGCGCCAAGTACAACGCCGCGCTGCGCGACTACCGGCTGCGATTCAGCAGCGGCGGCGCGTACACCGGCATCGGGCTGGTGTTGCTGGGCGTGGGACTGGACTACAACCTCTACCCCGGCCTGCAACTGCCGTTCGCGCTGGCGCGCCTGGCCTGCGCCGCCCTGATGCTGGGCATCGTCCTGCTGATGCGCAGCGCCTGGGGCCGGCGCCGCGTGCCGGGCCTGACCTTCCTGTGGTTGCTGCTGCCGCAAATCATGATCGCCGCCATGATTTACCGCACCGAGGGCGCCAACTCCATCTATTACGCGGGCTTGAATCTGGCCGTTTTCGCCTCCGCCATCGCCTTGCCCTTCAGCATGTGGCAAAATGTCGCCTTGGGCGCGCTCAGTTATCTTTCCTACGCGCTGGCCTGCTATCTGCACCCGGGCGGCTTCGCCTGGTCCGGCCCGTTCGCCGTGAATTCGCTGTTCCTGGTCTTCACCGCCATCGCCAGCGCGGTGTGCGCCTTCTATAATGAGCAGGCGCGCTTCATGTTGTTCCAGTTGAAGGCGGAGGTGGCGGAAAAGAACAGCCAGTTGGAGCGAACCAACAAGAGTCTGTCCGATATCAAGGGGCAGATGCTGCAGCAGGAAAAGATGGTGGCGCTGGGTACGCTGGCGGCCGGCCTGCTGCACGAGGTCAACAACCCGGTCAACTTCTGTCTGATGGCCATCGACGTCGCCATCGAGGTGCCGGAGGCGCAGGACAACGCCTTGCTGGCGGACTGCCTGAAGGACGCGAAAGAGGGCATGCAGAGGGTTCAGCACATCGTGTCGGATTTGAAAACCTTCGCCTACCGCAAGTCGGACGCCGAGGCGCAGGGCGCCCACTTCCTTTTCGAAAAGGCGCTGGCGGCGGCGATCCGCCTGATCGGCTACGAATTGAAGGACGTCGAGGTGCGCTGCGATTTGCCGCCCGACACCCTGGTGTGCGGCGACGAGGCGGCCATCGTCGGCGTGCTGATCAACCTGCTGGGCAACGCCGTGCTGGCGCTGCGCCAGGGCGGCGCGGCGCCGTACCGCATCGGCGTCGCGGCCCTGTGGACGGGCGCGCGGCTGCGCGTGACGGTGCGCGACAACGGCCCCGGCATCGCGCCGCAGCACCTGGCGCGCGTCTTCGAGCCCTTCTTCACGACCCGCGAGGTGGGTCAGGGCCTGGGACTGGGGCTGAGCATCAGTTACGGCGTGATCGAGCGCCACGGCGGCGCCCTGCGGGCCGAGAGCGTGGTCGGCGAATGGACGCAGATGAGTTTTGACTTGCCGCGCCCGGACTGGGACGGCGACGCACATCCGAATATGACACGAACACAAAGGCCAGAGCATGACTGATTTTGAAGCACAAACGGCGGCGATCCTCTACGTCGACGACGAGGCCAACGCCCTGAAATACTTCCAGCGCGCGATAGGCGCGCTGGCGCCGGTGCTGACCGCCGGCTCGGTCGAGGAGGGCAAGCGCGTGCTCGACGAGAACGCCGGCCGCATCGCCGTGCTGGTGTCGGATCAGCGCATGCCCGGCGCCTACGGCAACGAGTTGCTGTCTTACGCCTGGGACCGCTATCCGCACATCGTGCGCATCCTGACCACCGCCTATTCCGAGCTGGAGTACACGGTGGAGGCGGTGAACCGCGGCCAGATCCACCGCTACATCCAGAAACCCTGGGAAATCGCCGCCCTGCGGATGGAAATGAAGCAGGCGCTGGACCTGGCGCGCCTGCGCAAGGAGCATGCCTCGCTACTGCGCGAAAAGCTGCTGGTGCGGCAAAAGCAGGCCGTGGCCAACCGCATCGGCGGCATCTATACCCTGTGCGCCAGCCTGGCCGGGCCGGAGCAGCTGCTGCCGGTCGAAGCCTATCTGGCGGCCGCGCTGACGGCCGGCCTGACGCCGCCCGAGCCGGACTGGTTGCTGATGGATTATTCCGACCTGATCAGCGCCGAAGCCTTCCGCAGCGCCGCCTTCGGCGCCGCCGTGCGGGCCCATTTCACGCGCGTCGAGGTGGAGTATCCGCAGCGCACGGTGGAACCGGCCATCGCCATGCTGGCGCAAGCCTTCGGCGCGCGCCTGAGCGCCGTCGGCGCCGGCGGCGCGGTCTTCTTGGACGGACGTGACCTGACCGAGTTCCTCGAAACGCCCTGCCACGCGCCGGTGTCGGACCAGCATGCGTTCTGGCTGGCCTGTCTGCTGTGGCTGGCCAAGCGCGGCTGGTCGCTGCAACTGACGCGCGGCGGCGACGGCGGCTTGCAGGTGCGCCTGGCGCAGGCGGAGCCGCCGCTGACGCCGACGCAGTTGGCGGCCTGGGTCGAGCAATTCTGAGGCGCCGCGCCGGCGCCGTCCCGCGCGGCCCCAGAGGCGCGGCCTTATTTCTCCGCGGCGGCCTTCATGTTCGCCAGGCCGGCTTCAAAGTCCTTGCCGACGCTGCGCTCCATGCTGGAAAACAATCCCGTCAGCTTCGCCAGGAAGGGGCTGGGACCGTGCATGCGCCACACCACCTTGGTGGAGCCGCCCTGCGGCGCGAGCGTGAATTCGGCCACGTTATGGCTTTGTAAGGGGCGGATGAAATCGAGGTCGATGTTGACCCTGGCGGCGTGCAATTCGGTGATTTCCATGCGCCCGGCGCCCACCTGTTCATTGCCGGCCCACGCGTAGGCCGCGCCCTTGCCTTGATCGGCGCCGATGTAACTGCGCAGCATGGCCGGATCGCGCCCCTCCCATGGCGACCAGGTGCGCCAGTTGCGGAAATCCTGGATCAGGACGACGACCTTTTCCGGCGACGCCTTGATGGTCACCTCGCGCTGCACGCTGAACGTGTCGGGCTCGCTCGCCACATAGGCGAGAAAGAAAGCGGCGAGCACGGCCGTAGCGATAATACTTTTTTTCAGCATGGACGCTCCACTGGGTTGGAAATAGATAGACATTGACGCAACATTTAACATTATCATTATTTTAATTGATAAAATTGTTTTTAATCAATATTGAGTCATATATATTTTCATGGCTTCGTCCGGAAAAAAAAGCCCGCGCGGCCGGCCAAGCCTGTCGAAAATGATTGTAGTCCGCTAGAATGCCGGGCTGCAAGCCGGCCCAGCCACGAAGGGGGCCGGCATCCACCGCTGACGAAGAAAGTAATATGATTCAAAAAACCATCGCCGGCCTGCTGCTGGCGTGCGGCGCCATGGCCGCCGGCCTGGCCCACGCGGGCGCTTGCCCTGTCCACTATGTCGACGGCCGCCTGCCGGAGATCCGCAACCAGAAACTCAGCGGCGCCACCCGGGAACTGTGCTACAGCGCCTTCGGCATCATGCATTCGGGGCTGACGCGCACGCCGCTCTGGTCGGCCGAGCATCTGACGGGCGACAATCTGGCGGCGGCGAAAAGCCTGTCGCGGGAAAATTCCTTCCACGCCGAAGCGGACTTGCCCGGCAACCAGCGCGCCGAGCTGGCGGACTACGCCCGCAGCGGCTTCGACCGCGGCCACATGGCGCCGAACGGCGACATGCCGGACCGGCTCAGCCAGCATGAAAGCTTCACCCTGGCCAATATGGTGCCCCAGGACGGCGACAACAATCGCCACGTCTGGGCCGGCATCGAGGGCGCCGTGCGCAAGCTGGCGCAGAAGGAGGGCGACCTGTACGTCGTCACCGGCCCGGCCTTCATCGGCGGCAAGCTGCAAAAGATCGGCAACGTGATCGTTCCCAGCCACATCTACAAACTCGTCTACAGCCCGCGGCAGCGCGCCGGCGCCGCCTATTTCATCGAAAACAAGGCCACCGACGACTATGAAATGCTCAGCATCGCCGAATTGGAAAGCACGATCGGCATCAATCTGCTACCGTCCCTGACGACGCGGCAAAAAGAAGTCCTGCTGCGCCTGCCCAAGGTCCGCGGCAAGAAAAACCCACGATAAGCAGGAGTCAGCCATGAGCGCACGTAAATTTGTTCCCTACGCCAATGAGAGCGATGTTGTGCATTTCGGCCAGTTGATGGTCGAAAACCGCGTCGACCGCATCACCATCAGCGGCGACATCGACCTGACGGCCGACCAGGCCGGCCTGGCCAGCGCCAGGCAGTTGCAGCAATTGTTGGCGGCCATCATCGCCACGCTGGAAGGCCAGGAGCTGCCGGCCAAATTGCCGCCGGCGCCGGTGAAGACGGTCGACAATCCCTTCGCCTGAGGCCTCGGCCGGTGGGGCGCGGCCGCAAGCAACACGGCTTCGCTCGCAATAAGCAAAAAAGCGCTGCCGGCAATTTGCCGGCAGCGCTTTTTTCATGCGGCGCGAGGTTTACTCGGCGAAGGCCTTGGCCGCCGGCGTGATCGTCACCGCTTCGGCCCGGATGCCCAGCTTCAGATTGCCGATGCGCCGGTCTTCGTCGAGCAGGGACTGCGGCTTCTCGCCGTCATACTTGATCGGCGAGAAGGCGTCCGAGACCAGCTTCTCCTTCAGGCCGGCCGCGTCCTTGGCGATCATCACCACCGACAGCCGCTGCGCCGACAGGTGCTGGCGGATGGCGCGGTTGACCTCGGCCAGCGTCAGTTTCGCCAGGCCCTCGCGCATCATCGTGGTGAATTCGGCCGTGCCGTACCATTGCGAATCGAGCGCGTAGCCGAGTTGCTGGTCCTGCGTCGCGGTCATGACGAAGACGTTCTTCATCAGATAGGCGCGCGTGGTCTCGAACTGCTCCTGCGTCAGGCCGCCGGCGATCAGTTTGTCCAGTTCGGTGAGCGCGACGCGCAGCGCGAAGTGGGCGTTTTCCGGCGCGACCGGACGGATCCAGACTTCGAACAATTGCGCCTTGCGGCCCAGGTTGGGGCTGGGGAAGAACTGGTACATGCCGCGCGGGAAGGCTTCGATATAGGCGTAGTCGCCATAGTTCATGCCGCGGATTTCGCGGATGCGCTGGTACAGCAGGGAACTCGAGGCGCGGTGCTCGCCCAGCCAGGTCTTGGCCAGCCACAGCGCCGGGAAGTCAGCATGGGCGCGGGTGACGGCGAGCGGCAGGCCGAAGGAGATCGCCGTGGCGCGGGTGTTTTTCTCGATGATTTCCACTTCCAGGCCGCGCGCCGCGTGGCCGGCGGGAACGCTCGTCGCCGCCAGTCCGGCGCCGGCCGGCAGCTTGGCCAGTTGCTGTTTCAGCGAGGCCGTCATGGCCTCGCTGACGGCGCCGGAAATGCCCACCCGCAGCGCGCCCTGGGTATAGGCGGCGCGCCAGAATTGCTTGACGTCGTCCAGGGTGATCGCCGCCAGTCCCTTGACGGTGCCCAGCACCGGATGGCCGTAGGGGGTGCCGGCGTAGACCGTCGTTTGCAGGCGCTCCTTGGCGAACTCCTCCTCGTTGTTGTCCTTCAGGTCGAGCAGCAGGGCGTTCTTCTGGGCGTCCTTGAGGCGCCGGAAATCGTCCTCGCGGAAGCCCGGCGCGAGCAGCATCGGCAGGGCGATGGCGCTGAACTGGGTCCAGTTGTCCTTGTGGATGGAGGCGGTGAAGGTGGTCATTTCCTTGTCGGCCTGCTCGCTGAAGCTGCCGGCCAGCGGGAACAGGGCCTTGTTGATCTCGTCGATCTTGCGCTCGCTGGAGCCGGCCGAGGCGACCATCGCCGCCGTCAGCGCGGCCAGGCCCTCCTTGCCCGCCGGGTCGTGCGCCGAACCGGCCGCGAACACCAGCTTGTAGCGGATCTGCGGCAAGGCCGAGGCCTGCACCAGCACGTCGAAGCCGGCGGCGCCGGCCGGCGCGTCGAAGCTGGCCAGCGGCGGCAGCGCGGCGATCGCCTCCGGCAGGGCCTGGTTCGACAGGGTCGTCACGACCATGCCCTCGTCGACCAGGTATTTGCGCGCGGCGGCCTGCAAATCGGCCGGCGTCAGCGTGTCGAGCAGGCGGTAGTACTGGTTGAGCGTGGCGTAGGAGCGCTCGTAGTGGACGTAGGAGGCCAGCGTGCCGGCGATCTGCTCGGTGTTGTCGAGCGAGCGGATCAGGCCGTATTTCTGCGCCGCCTTGGCGTCCGCCAGATCCTGCGCGCTGACGGGCGTGCCGCGCAGTTGCGCCACGGTGCGCAGGATGGCGTCGCGCACATACACGGCGTCGGCCGGGTTCTTCACGCGCGCGCCTATGGTGGCCAGCGTCGGGTCGACGCGCCCGGGCGTGGAGTCGAACAACTGGTCGACCTTTTGTTCATCCTGCACCAGGCGCTTGTAGAGCGGCGAGGTGCGCCCGAAGGACAGGGCCAGCAGGGTGCTCAGCGCGGCCTGGTCCTTGACCTTGGTGGAGAAGGCCGGCGCGTGGAAGGACACCGACACCCAGGGCAGCGTCGGCGTCGGCCAAGCCACATGCTTGTAGACGGGCGCTTGCGAAGCGGGCTCCGCCGGCACGGCGGCCTGGACGGTGCCGCGCTGCCATTTGCTCCAGTATTTTTCGACCAGGGCGATGGCTTGCTGCGCGTTCACGTCGCCGGCGATGATGACGGTGGTGCGTTCCGGGCGATACCAGCGGTCGAAGAACAGCTTCGAATACGCGTACTGGTTCGGCATGTCCTCGATGTCCTTGAGGAAGCCCATCGTCGTGTGCTTGTAGGTGTGTTTCTGGAAGGCGCCGTCGCGCATCACCTCGAACAGTTTCGAGACCGGGTTGGCGCTGTTCTTGTTGTACTCGCCCAGCACGGCGCGCGATTCGGTCTTGAAGCCGTCCTCGGAATAGGCCAGGCTTTGGAATCGGTCGGCCTCGACCTTGAGCACGGTTTCCAGGTCCTCCTTGGCGAAGGTGGTGTGGTAGTTGGTCAGGTCGTCGCTGGTGTAGGCGTTCTGGCGCGCGCCGGCCTTGGTGATGATGTCCTGGTATTTTTCCGGCGGATAGGCTTTGGTGCCGCGGAACATCATGTGCTCGAAGAAATGGGCGAAGCCGGACTTGCCCGCCTCGACCTCGTTGCGCGAGCCCGTCTGCACGGGAATCTGCAGCGACACCAGGTTGGGGAAACCGGTCGGCACGATGATGATCTTCAGGCCGTTCGACAGGGTCTTTTCCGTCGCGTGGAAGGGCAGCACGTCGGCGGGCGGGCGCTGGGCCGGCGCCGCGGAGGCGAGGCAGGGCAGGGCGAGGGCGATGATGGGGACGAATTTTGACACGGAAGCTCCTTCTTTCTTGATTTTGGGAAAGTGCGAGCGCGAAGCATAGAATAATCGGGCCGGGCTGCATAGGGAAATCGGCCGGGCCGATGGGGGGATGGCGGCGGCCCGGGCGCGCCGATGCGCCGCCGGCGCCGGCGCGCGCGGCGCAGGGCGGCCGGCGCGGGGGAAGCGCTAGATGACGTCGGTTTCCGGCAGGCTGATGCGGTTGCGGCCCATATGCTTGGCGCGGTACAGGGCCGCGTCGGCCGTGGCCAGCAACTGGCTGGCACTGGCGCCGAGTATCGGCAGGGCCGTGGCGGCGCCGATGCTGACGGTCACGCATTGCCGGCCGCCATGCTGGCGCGGCTGCTGCAACTGTTCGACGCGCTCGCGGATGCGCTCGGCGACGATGGCGGCGCCCTTCAGCGACTGGTTCGGCAGGATGACGGCGAATTCCTCGCCGCCGTAGCGCGCCACCAGGTCGTTGGCGCGCATTTCGCTGGCGACGGCGCCGGCGATGCGCTGCAGGCAGGCGTCGCCGCCGACGTGGCCGTGGACGTCGTTGTATTCCTTGAAGTTGTCGACATCGACCATCAGCAGCGACAGCGCCTGTTGCTGGCGCAGCGCGCGCAGCCATTCGGCCTGCAGGGTGTCGTCGAAACAGCGGCGGTTCGCCAGCCCGGTCAGGCCGTCGCGCGTGGCCAGTTGCTGCAGCGCCACCTGGGCGCGTTTTTCATCCGTCATGTCGCGCAGCGTTTCGACGACCGCGACGAGGCGGCCGTCGTTGGCGTAGATCGGGCTGGCGTCGACGGCCAGATAGCGGCGCTGCCCGACGCGCGGCATGTCGCACCAGTTTTCCACGCCCAGATTGTTGCAGGTCGCGGTGCGGTGGCCTTGCTGGTGGTAGAGCGCGTGGATTTCCTCCGTGCGCCCCTGCATCACCAGGTCGGCCAGGGTCGGGCGCGCCTTGGCGTAGAAGCTGCGCCAATGCTCCGAGGTGCCCAGCACCTCATAGGCGGGGACGCCGGTCAGGCGCTCGCAGGCGCGGTTCCAGATGATGACTTTGCAATTACTGTCGAGCACGAAGGTAGGAATGACCAGCAGTTCCATCATCTTGACGGCGAAACCGTGTTGCTGCTCAGGCCGCTGAAACTCCATCGGGTGCTGGACGGTTTCCTTGCTTGTCATGAGCGCTTCCTTATCGGGTGAGGGCGTGGCGAGCGCTGAAGTTTGTTGTTGAAGGTAAATAGTTGCCAAAGATAAGTTTTAATTCTGGCGCCTTGGGCGGACGTCGCGTTTGATAATGCGCAAGACATGCTGCGATTCCGGCCCGCATGGATGGCGGGCGTCAGCCGGCCGGCACGGCCTCGGGCAGGGGAATGGACAGCGACAGCGCCGTGCCCTGGCCCGGCCGGCTGTCGATGGAGAACTGGCCGCCGGCCGCCGCGACCCGGTCGCGGATGCCCAGCAAGCCGCAACCGCAGGGCAATTGCCCGGCCGGCATGCCGACGCCGTTGTCCCGGACGATCATGCTGATGCCGGCCGGGGCGCGCCGCAGCGTCACGGTGACGGCGCTGGCCTTGGCGTGGCGGGCGATGTTCGACAGCGATTCCTGCAGCACGCGCAGCAGCATCGTGTCCAGCGCCGCGTCGCCGTTGTCGTCGAGCGCGCCCTCGGCGGCGTCGAGGGAGCAGGCAATGCCGCTGATGCGCGAGAATTCGCTCAACTGGCGCTCGACGGCCGCCTTCAGGCCCGCCTCCAGCGCCGTCGGGCGCAGGTCGTTGATGATGCAGCGCAAGGACTGGATGGTCAGTTCGATGTTCGCGGCGATCATGCCCAGCTTCAGTTGCAACTGCGGATGCATGCCGGCGCCGCTCACCTGCAGCATGGAAATATCGATTTTCAAGGCCAGCAGGTTTTGCCCCAGGTCGTCGTGGATGTCGCGCCCGATGCGGCGGCGCTCGTTTTCCTTGATGCCGTCCTGCAGCGCGACCATCTTGCACAGGCTGGCGTGGGTATTGCGCAGGGCTTGTTCGGCGCTGTCGCGCAGCGCCTGCTCCAGGCGCAGTTGTCCGCGCAGGCAGTCCAGCGCGTCGTGGCGGCGCCGCCAACGCCACAGCATGGCCGCGGCGGCGCAGCCCAGCAGCAACAGCGCCGCCGCCGCGCCGCCCGGATGCCAGAATGCGGCGCCGCCGGGCGCGGCGGCCTGCGCCGGCAGGGCCAGGGCGCAGCCGGCGCCACAGAGGGCGAAAATGCGCAGGGGGGGAAACCTCATGACTATTATTCCAATACGGGAGCGGTCTGAAAATGGATGACCTTCCAGAAAATAGAGCCTGCTTGCCGATTGGACATTGTCATCGAACAAATATTTTTCATTTTAGAAGAAAATTCCTCATGTTTCCCTCGAAAAAACCCACTTTCCGCGCCGAATCTGGCCCTCCGGCATATAATAGAAGGTTGTCAATCGGATTTTGCGGCCTTCATCGTTGACGTACAGCCCTTGCCGCGCCCGCGCGCCGGCAAGCGCCAAGGCCGGCCCGCTCTTAGGAAACACAGTGACTTACAGCATCAAAGAGATTTTTTACACCTTGCAGGGCGAGGGCGCCCACGCCGGGCGCCCCGCCGTGTTCTGCCGCTTTTCCGGCTGCAATTTGTGGAGCGGGCGCGAAAGCGACCGCGCCAGCGCCGTCTGCACCTTTTGCGACACGGATTTCGTCGGCACCGACGGCGAGCGCGGCGGCAAATTTTCCAGCGCCGACGCGCTGGCCGGCGTCATCGACGGCCTGTGGCCGAGCAGTTATCCGGCCAGCAAATACGTCGTCTTCACGGGCGGCGAGCCGCTGCTGCAACTCGACGCGGCCTTGATCGACAGCATGCACCGGGCCGGTTTCCAGATCGCCATCGAGACCAACGGCACGCTGCCGGTGCCGCCCGGCGTCGACTGGATCTGCGTCAGCCCGAAGATGGGCTCGAAGCTGGTGGTGCGCAAAGGCAACGAGATCAAGGTCGTCATTCCGCAGACGGGGCAGGACCTGGCCGCCTACGAGGGACTGGACTTCGAGAATTTCTTCGTCCAGGCCATGGACGGCCCGCTGGCCGAGTTCAACACCGGCTTGGCGATCGAAACCTGCAAGCGCAATCCGAAGTGGAAACTGAGCCTGCAAACCCATAAACTTTTACAAATACCTTAAGTCCTCAATGCTAACAATTACACGCAAGCTCGAATTCGACGCCGGCCACCGCATCCCCGACCACAAAAGCCAGTGCCGCAACCTGCACGGCCACCGCTACACAGTGGAAATCACCCTGGTCGGCCAGGTGATCCAGGCCGAGGGCAATTCCGACAACGGCATGATCATGGACTTTTCCGACATCAAGGCCTTGGCCAAGGAACATCTGGTCGATGTCTGGGACCACGCCTTCCTCGTCTACGCGAAAGACCACGCGGTGCGCGATTTCCTGGCCACCCTGCCGGACCACAAGACCGTCGTCATCGACCGCATCCCGACCGTCGAAAACCTGGCGCAGATCGCCTTCGACATCCTGAAGGCGGCGTACAAGGACCGCTTCGGCACCGGCTTGCACCTGCACAAGCTGGTGCTGCACGAAACCCCGAACTGCTGGGCCGAGATCACCGATGCCTGACAGCGACTTCATGCAACTGGCGCTGGAGCAGGCGCAACATGCTTGGGATCTGGGCGAAGTGCCGGTCGGCGCCGTCGTCGTCAAGGACGGCGTGGTCATCGCGACCGGCTACAACCAGCCGATCGGCCGCCACGACCCGACCGCGCACGCGGAAATCATCGCCCTGCGCGCCGCCGCCGAGAAGCTGGGCAACTACCGCCTGCCCGGTTGCGAGCTGTACGTCACGCTGGAGCCCTGCGTCATGTGCTCGGGCGCCATGCTGCACGCCCGCCTGGCCCGCGTCGTGTACGGCGCCAGCGATCCGAAGACGGGCGCCGGCGGTTCGGTCGTCAACCTGTTCGCGCAGGAACAACTGAACCACCAGACCGCGATCGCCGGCGGCGTCATGGCCGAGGCCTGCGGCGCCTTCCTGAAGCGTTTCTTCGCCGAGCGGCGCGGCGCCAAGGCCGCCCTGCGCCTGGCGGCGAACGCGGCGGCGGAGTAGGGCCGCGATGAACGAATCGAACGCCTTGCCCCGCGCCACGCGGGCGGCGCCGCCGCGCGGCCTGAAAGGCATCGCGGCCCACCTGCTCAAGGATACCCTGCTGCTGATCCTGCTCGCAGCCCTGCTGCTGCTGACGGCGCTCGCGCCCGGCGCCGTGGCCGGCTATCCCGCGCTGGTGGACTGGCCCACCATGGCGGCATTGACCGGCCTGCTCGTGCTCACCAAGGGACTCGAGGCCAGCGGTTCCCTGCATCACCTGGGCGCCTGGCTGATCGGTTTCATGGCCACCGAGCGGGCCACCGCCCTGTGCCTGGTGCTGGCCGCCGCGCTCCTGTCGACCCTGCTGACCAACGACGTGGCGCTGTTCGTCGTCGTGCCGCTCACGCTCGGCGTGTGCCGCATCACCGGCATGTCCGCCACCAAGCTGATCGTGTTCGAAGCGCTGGCCGTCAACGCCGGCTCGGCGCTGACGCCCATCGGCAACCCGCAGAACCTCTTCCTGTGGCAGCTTTCCGGCGCGCCCTTCAGCGCCTTCGTGCTGCACATGCTGCCCTTGGTGGCCGTGTTGATGTTGCTGCTGCTCGCGTTGACGGCCTGCGTGTTCCCCGGCCGGCCCGTCGCCGCGCTCGCCGAAGCGGCGCCGGCGCCGCTCGACCGCACCTTGTTTGGCGTCTCGCTGGCGCTCTACCTGCCGTTCCTTCTGGCCACCGACGCGCATCAGGCGCCTTGGGCGGTGGCGGCGGTGCTGCTGATCTTCGTCTGTTTGCGCCCCGGCGTGCTGCGCCAGGTCGATTGGGCCTTGCTGCTGGTGTTCGTGCTGATGTTCATCGACCTGCGCCTGTTCGCCAGCCTCGACGGCGTGCACCGCATGATGGCGGGCCTGGATTTGAGCCAGCCTGCGCAACTGTATCTGAGCGCCATCGCGGCCTCGCAAGTGGTCAGCAATGTGCCGGCGGCGATCGCCTTGTCGGAGTTTTCGCGCAACTGGCAAGTGCTGGCCTACGGCGTCAACGTCGGCGGCTTCGGCCTGATGGTCGGTTCGCTGGCCAATCTGATCGCCCTGCGCATGGCCGGCGAGCGCCGCGCCTATCTCATTTTTCATCTCTATGCGCTGCCCTTCCTGTTGGTGGCGGCGGGCGTCGGATACGTTTTGATGTTCTGAGCGGTATTTGTGGGGTGGTGGGGCGTGGGGCGTGCGCGGCCGCGCCACCGCCTCCTCGGGCGCGTCGCAAGGCATGCGAATGATTTGCTAATGAGAATCATTCGTGTTAAATTGCATGCATTGCCAGCAATCTTCCACCGGCGCCATGACGCTGCGGGTTACAGAGCCAGCCCTTCACTCTCTAACCCGGATCACCATGAGCACACTGCACTTGCGGCCGTCGGCCGCGCCTTTCCATTTCCATCCGCATCATGCGCCCGGCGCCGGCCGGCCGCGACTGCCCGACCTGGCGCTCAAGGCCGCGCTGCTTGGCTTGTTCGCGGCGCCGTTGCTGCCGGCCCGCGCCCAGACGGTCTTTCCCGAGATCCTGGTCAAGGCGGCAGCGGAGCAGCCGCGCGCCGGCAGCCACAGCGTCATCGGCGCCGAGGAACTGGCGCGCCGCAACGTCAACGACATGGCCGGCATCGTCCGCTACGAGCCTCTGCTCGGCGCGCCCATCGAAGCCAGCGGTTCGGGCAATATCTGGGACGGCGCCGGCAACGCCGGCTACAACATCCGCGGCGTCGAAGGCAACCGCGTCAGCCTGGACATCGACGGCATCGCCGTGCCGGACGCGGCGCCCAAGCCGGACGCCACCTCCATGAACAGCTTCGGCACGGGACGCAACTACTTCGATCCGGAAACATTCCGCGAGGTGCGCATCGCCTCCGGCACCTCGGCGGCAGGGGGCGGCGCGCCGGGCCTGGGCGGCGGCGTCAGCTTCGTCACCAAGTCGCCCGAGGATTATCTGGGCGGCGGACGCGAGCGCTACCTCGGCTACAAGTACGCGCGCAGCTCGGTGGACGGCGCCGACGCACACACCCTGACCGGCGCCGCCCGCTACGGCCAATTGCAGGCCCTGGCGCTGTTCGTGCACCGCGCCGGCCATGAAAGCGCCAGCAAGGGCGACGCGCCCCTGAATCCGGACTACTGGCGCTCCGACGCGCTGCTCTCGAAGTGGTTGTGGGACCTGGGCGCCGGGCAGAAGCTGGATCTGAGCATCGACGCCTTCCAGCGCGACAACGCGCGCGCCTACGACAACAAGCTGGGGCCGACTTTCCCCTATGGCGTGCGGCAAGACTCTGCGACCCGGCGCACGCGGTTCAGCCTGGGCCATTTCCTGAACGCCGGCGGCGCGCTGTTCGATACCCTGGCCAGCCGCGTCTACGTGCAGGACGCCACGGTCGAGGACCGCACCAGCGCCCGCTACATCAGCGCCAGGAAGCCCTATCTGCGCAACATCGCCTCCGATTTCAACAACCAGACCTACGGCCTCGGCGCGGACGCCGTCAAACAGGCGGGGCCGGCGCACACGCTGGCGTACGGCGCCAGCCTGGAGCGCACGGAAAGCAGCCGGCCGTGGCGCGAGGACCGCACCGGCCGGTCCAGCGGCGCGCACCAGATCACGCAGAAGAACCGCATGGCCGACATGCAGGCGAACAAGCTGGCGCTGTATCTGCGCGACGACTTCAGCGTCGACCTGGCCGGCCACAAGGCGACCCTGACGCCGGGCCTGCGCGCCGAGTACCGCCGGCTCAAGCCGAAGAACCTGGACGGCTACGCGATCGCCTTGCCGAACGCCGCCAGGGAAATCGTGGAGCAATCGGACACCTCCTGGGCGCCCAGTGTCAGCCTGGCGCTGGAGCTGCGGCCGGGCCTGGACGCCTACGCGCAATACAATCGCGGCACGCGCCTGCCGACGCCGGCCGAGCTGAGCGGTACCTACGATTCCTTCAGCTACACCGGGGCCGGCCAGGGTTACGCCGTGCTGGGCAACCGCGATCTGCGCAAGGAAACCAGCAATGCCTTCGAGGTCGGCCTGAAGGGCGCGCCGACGCGGGGCCTGAGCCTGCGCGGCGCGCTGTTCAGCACCATCTACCAGAATCAGATCGAGTACGTGCTGCAGCCCAACGACCCGGTGAACTACCCGACCCTCAGCTACGGCCTGTACCGCGCCGAAAACATCGGCAAGGTGCGCACCTGGGGCGGCGAAGTGGCCGGCCGTGCGGAGTTGGGCGCGTGGGCGCCGGCCCTGCAAGGCTACCGCGTCGACCTGGCCGCCGGCGTGGCGCGCGGCACCGGCAGCGTCGCCGGGACCAGCGCGACGCTGGCCTCGGCGGCGCCGTACAAGGCCAGCGCCGGCCTCGGCTACGATCATACGGCGCAACTCTTCGGCGTCGAACTGATGCTGATGAGGGTGGGCGGCAAACAGGCCCCGGACACCCTCGTCAACGGCGTCGACACGGCCATGTTCGCCGTGCCGGCCTACACGCTGGCGGATGTCTCGGCCTACTGGAACGTCGCCGGCAACGCCAGACTGACGCTGGGCCTCTACAACCTGGGCGACCGCAAGTACTGGGACTACGCCTCGGCGCGCTCCTTGCCGGCAGAGACCGGTTCCAGCAGCCACGCCGACATCGAGCGTCGCGCCATGGCGGGGCGCAATGTCGCCTTCAGCCTGAGCGTCAACTACTAAGCGCAGCCCACGGGGAGGCGCGCCTCCCTTTTTTTCGTGCGCCCGGCAGGGCGCACTTACTTGGAGGTGAAAGTCCTCTACTCGCCCGACAAGGGGAAGAGTTAGCTGCACGGCAAGGGTGTCGCGGGCGACTGCGAATCTGGAGGAAGCCGAAAGCAAAGCGCTGGC
>JANXSQ010000052.1 GCA_025356595.1 Janthinobacterium sp.
GCCGGGCGGGCGGGGGAGGGGGGCGGGGTGTCCAGTGGCATGGCGGGCTTCTTTTCTGAAGGGGCGGATGTTGTTATTTTATGAAGGTTCCGGGGCGCCGGCCACGGCCGTGCGACAGGGCGCGCATAGGCGGGCCTGGACGGCGGAAAAGGGGGATGGACGGCGCGGCCGGGGCGCGCCGCGCGGCGCCCGTAGTTGCGGTGCGGCAATAGTGAATCGGGCGCGGGGGGCGCGTCGCGGCGATCATTGCGGCCGCTCAAGGGCGATTCCGCGCGCGGGGCAAGAATGGAGCCGAAGCGCGCGCGGCCGTCTCCCTCGGCCGCGGCGTTCGTCGACGGCGGGGGTATTTGGTGTCCGAACTGAGCTCAGAACAATTCGCCGCGGCGGCGCCGCCGCCCGGCCCGGCGCAGGACGCGCTGGAACTGCTCTCCGGCCTGGTCCTGGCGGTCGACCACAGTCCCATCGTGGCCGTGCGCGGGGTCGACCGCGGCGGCGTGGTGCGCTACTGGAACCGCGCCTGCGCCGAGTTGTACGGCACCCCGGCCGCGCAGGCGCTGGGGCGGCCGGGCGCGCTGCTGCTCTCGCACGGCGCCGGGGAGGACGAGTTCGCCGCCGCCGTCGAGCGCATCTGGCAGACCGGCAAGGCGCAGCCGGCGCGCGACTGGCAGGTGCGCGGCGCCGACGGGCGCGAGCGCTGGATGTACGCCAGCCTGTTTCCGGTGTTCCGCGGCGGCCGCCTGCAGCAAGTGTTCTGCATGGAGGTCGACATCACGGCGCGCAAGGCGGAGGAAAACGCGCTGCGCCTGGCCGGCGGCAACTTCCGCCAGTTGTTCGAGAAATCCTCCGACGCCATCCTGCTGATCCAGGACGAGTGCATCGTCGACGTCAATCCGGCCGCCGTGGCGCTGTTCCGCTGCGCCGACGGGGCGCGCATGGTGGGCCGCGGCCTGGGCGATTTCTCGCCCTCGCGCCAGCCCGGCGGCGAGGGCTCGGCCGCGCTCAACGCGCGCTTCGCGGAACGCGCCCACGCGGGCGGCAATTGCCGCTACGACTGGAGCTACCTGGGTTGCGACGGCGCGCAGTTCTGGGCCGAGGTGCTGCTGACCTCGATCACCTTCGACCACCAGTACCTGTTCTACGCGGTGATCCGCGACATCTCGGCGCGCAAGCAGGCCGAGCGCTCGCTGTACCTGGCGGCGCAGGTGTTCGAGAACGCCCGCGACGCCATCCTCGTCACCGACGCGGCGCGCCGCGTGGTGGCGGTGAACCGCGCCTACCAGGCCGTCACCGGCTTCGACGCCCAGGACATGCTGGGCCAGGTGTTCGGCGCCTGCGGCGCCGGCGTCGACGATCCGGCCCTGCTGCAGCGGGTCTGGGACGAACTCGACGGCGGCGAGCACTGGCAGGGCGAAATCGAGGGCCGGCGCAGGAACGGCGCGCCGTACCCGGCCTGGTTGTCGCTGACGGCGATCCGCGACAGCGGCGGCGCGGTCGGCAACTACATGGCCATCCTGTCCGACATCACGGAGCGCAAGAAGGCCGAGGAGCACACGCGCCACCTGGCCGAGTACGACTTCCTCACCGATCTGCCGAACCGCGTGCTGCTGCTCGACCGCCTCGGCCTGGCGCTGGCCTCGGCGCGCCGCAAGCACAGCATGCTGGCCATCCTCTTCCTCGACCTCGACCACTTCAAGAACATCAACGACACCATGGGCCACGACGCCGGCGACCAGTTGCTCAAGGAGGTGGCGCGGCGCCTGATCCGCTGCGTGCGCGGGGTCGACACGGTGAGCCGCCAGGGCGGCGACGAATTCGTCATCATCCTGGCCGACATCGGCGGCGTCGACCAGGCCGCGCACGTGGCCGCCAGCGTGCTGCAGGCGGTGATCCAGCCGTACCGGATCGGCGGCCACGAGTTGTGCATCTCGACCTCGATCGGCGTCAGCGTCTATCCCAGCGACGGCGCCGACATCGAGACGCTGGTGAAGCACGCCGACATCGCCATGTACCACGCCAAGGAAAGCGGGCGCAACAGCTTCCAGTTCTTCGACGCGGCGATGAACGCCCGCACCATCGAGCGCGTCAGCTTCGAGAACGGCCTGCGCCAGGCGCTCGAGCGGCACGAGTTCGTCCTCGAATACCAGCCCGAGGTCGACATCGCCAGCGGCGCGCTGGTCGGCGCCGAAGCGCTGATCCGCTGGCAGCATCCGTCGCTGGGCCTGCTCAAGCCGGAGCGCTTCATCGGCGTGGCCGAGGAGTGCGGCCTGATGATCCCGATCGGCGACTGGGTGTTGCAGGACGCCTGCCGGCAGGCGCGCCGCTGGAGCGACGCCGGCCACCCGCTGGTGGTGGCGGTGAACCTGTCGGCCACCCAGTTCATGCAAAAGAACCTGCCGGGCGCGGTCGAGGCGGCGCTGCGCGCCTCCGGGCTGGCGCCGGCGCTGCTGGAGCTGGAGCTCACCGAGGCCGTCATCATGCGCGGCGGCGGCGGCGTCGCCGAGACGCTGGGCGCGCTGCGCCGGCTGGGCGTCAAATTGACGATCGACGACTTCGGCACCGGCTATTCGCGCCTCGGCCACCTGCGCCAGTTCCCCATCGACAAGCTGAAGATCGACCAATCCTTTCTCAGCGCCATGCGGCGCGATCCGGAGGACGCCGCCGTCGTCACCACCATCATCTCGATGGCCAAGGGCTTGAAGCTGAAGGTGCTGGCGGAGGGAGTGGAGACGGCCGAGCAGCTCGAGTTCCTGCGCGCCCAGGGCTGCGACCAGTACCAAGGCTTCTACGCCAGCTCGGCGGTGCTGGCCTCGGAGCTGGGCAAGCTGCTCAGCTAAGCGGCCCCGCGCAATACACCGTGGGCGTGCGCGGCCCTGGCCGGCGCGCTACCCGCGCGCGCCGTACAGGCGCAGGCGCGCCAGCACCTGGCCGTGGTCGGAGGCCTGCGGCAGCGCCAGCGGCAGGTGCTCGTTCAGGTAGTTGACCTCGAGCACCTCGCCGATCGCGTAGCGCGAGGCCGCGTTGAACTCCTCGGAGACGAGGATGTGGTCGAGCGTCATGTAGCGGCCGTCGTGGATGTTGGTGTAGCCGATGTGGCGCAGGGAGTCCTGGCGGCGCTGCACCTGCAGGCTGTCGTACAGGCGCCCGGGCGCCTCGCCGCCGCACTCGCCGGCGCCCAGCACGATGCCGGTGGTGACGGCGTCGGCGACGTCGTTGAAGTCGCCCAGCACGACGCGCGGCCGGCCGCCGCGGGCCAGTTCGTCGAGCAGCACGCGCAGCGCCACCGCCTCGGTGCCGCGGCGTATCAGCGAGCGCAGATTGGCCAGCGCCACCTGCAGCGCGTCGTCGCCGCGCTCGCCGTTGCGGTAGTCGGGGCGGCGCGACTTCAGGTGCACCACCAGCACGTCGAGCTCGCTCCCGCCCGGCAGCGCCAGGCGCGCCTGCAGCGGCGCGCGCACGAAGCGCGCGGCGTCGCGGCCGTCGCCCGGCAGCGCCACGCCGGGCGGGAAGTCGGCGCGCGCCACGGCCGGCGCCAGCAGCGGCAGGCGCGACACCAGCGCCACGCTGGGGGTGAGACGCTCGGCGGCCGGGTCGGGGTCGAAGCCGGCGTGGGCGGCGCCGCAGTAGCGCAGCGTGCGCGCCAGCACGGCGCGCAGGCAATCCTGGGAAAACACCTCCTGGAAACCGACCACGTCGGCGTCGAGCCGGTCGAGCTGGCGCGCCGTCCAGTCCAGCTTGGCTTCGTATTGCTGCGCCGTCAAAGGCTCCAGGTTGTCGTACAATTTCACCCCGGGCGGCGCCAGGTTGAAGACATTGAAGGTGGCGAAGCGAATTTCTTGCGGCATAATCCGAAACTCCTTATTGAACGATCAGCGTATCACGCATGGCTAAAAAAGAGCACGTTTCAGAAACGCAGGCGACGCAAATGCTGCGCAAACATCACATCGCCTTCAGCGAGCACCCCTATCCCTACGAGGAGCACGGCGGCACGGCCGTCTCGGCGCGCGCGCTGGGCGTGCCCGAGCACGCCGTCGTGAAGACCCTGGTCATGCAGGACGAGGGCGGCAAGCCGCTGATCGTGCTGATGCACGGCGATTGCAAGGTGTCGACCAAGAACCTGGCGCGCGCCATCGGCTGCAAGGCCGTCGAGCCGTGCAAGCCCGAGGTGGCGCAGCGCCATTCCGGCTACCAGGTGGGCGGCACCTCGCCCTTCGGCACCAGGAAGGCGCTGCCGGTGTACGTCGAAGAGAGCATCCTGGCGCTGGAAACGATTTACATCAACGGCGGCCGGCGCGGCTACCTGGTGGCGCTGGCGCCGCGGGTGCTGCTCGAATTGCTGGCCGCGACGCCGGTGCAGTGCGCGCTGGCCGACTGAAAACTCGCGCCGCCGCCATGGCATGGTGTATATTCAGCGTCCCCGGCGCACGGCGCCGGGTAAAAAAACAGAGGGAAGAGATGAATACAGTACTGATGACGTTGGCCGCTTACCTGCTCGGCTCGGTTTCCTTTGCCGTCGTGTCGAGCAAATTGTTCGGCCTGGCCGACCCGCGCACCTACGGTTCGAAAAACCCGGGCGCGACCAACGTGCTGCGCAGCGGCAACAAGGCGGCCGCCGCGCTGACCCTGCTGGGCGACGGCGCCAAGGGCTGGCTGGCGGTGTTCCTGGCGATCCGCTACCAGGACGCGCTGGGCGTGGGCGACCTGGCCGTGGCGCTGGTGGCGCTGGCCGTCTTCCTCGGCCATCTGTGGCCGCTGTACGCGCGCTTCGTCGGCGGCAAGGGCGTGGCGACGGAGCTGGGCGTACTGATCGGCCTCAATCCCTGGCTCGGCCTGGCCACCCTGGTGACCTGGCTGGTGATCGCCTACGCCTTCCGCTACTCCTCGCTGGCGGCGCTGGCGGCGGCCCTGTTCGCGCCGTTCTACTACGGCCTGCTGTTCGGCGTGGATGAAAAGCTGTTCGCCGTGATGGCCATGAGCGCCTTGCTGGCCTTCCGCCACAGCGCCAACATCAGCAATCTTCTGGCCGGCAAGGAAAGCCGCATCGGCGCCAAGAAAGAGGCCGCCAAGGCCGCCGCGAAGAAGAAATAGGGCCGCCACGGCACCCCGTATGCTGCGCAGCGCCGGCCCCGAGCCGGCGCTGCGCATTCCGGGGCGCGCCGCGCGCCATTGAAATTTCCCGCATGGCAGCAATATACCTGCTTGTGGCGCCGCGCCCCGCGGCCGCCGGCGATCAAGGCGCGCGCATGACTACCCAATTGAAAATCGATTTCGTTTCCGACGTTTCCTGCCCCTGGTGCGTCATCGGCCGGCGCTCGCTCGAGCAGGCGCTGCGCGGCCTGGACGGGGTGGCGCAGGCGCAGATCCATTTCCAGCCCTTCGAGCTGAATCCGGACATGGGGCCGCAGGGCCAGGACATCGGCGAGCACATCGCCGAAAAATACGGCGCCAGCCCGGAACAGATGGCGCAGACGCGCGAAACGATACGGGCGCGCGGCGCCGAACTGGGCTTCAGCTTCGACATGGCCGGGCGGGCGCGCATCTACAACACCTTCGACGCCCACCGCCTGCTGCACTGGGCCGGCCTGGAGGGCCGCCAGGGTGCCCTGAAGCACGCCCTGTTCGAGGCCTATTTCACGCTGGGCGAGAATCCCGCCTCGCACGAGTTGTTGCAGCGGCTGGCGCTGCAGGTGGGCCTGGACGGCGCCGCCGCCGCGCGCCTGCTAGCCTCGGACGCCTACGCCGGGGAGGTGCGCGCGGCCGAGCGCTTCTACCGCCAGCAGGGCATCAGCTCGGTGCCGGCGGTCATCATCAACGAGCGCCACCTGATCTCGGGCGGCCAAAGCCCGCAGGTGTTCGAGCAGGCGCTGCGGGAGATTATCGCGCAGGGCTGAAAAACGACACGAGGCGGCCCCTGCGGTTCGCAGGGCCGCGCCGATGCGTTACACTGCAGGCGGGGCGGATCAGCCGCCGTCTCTTACCGGGAGTGCCTGCATGCCAACAGCCAGCTGGAACGGCGCCGTGATCGCCGAAGCGTCCGGCGATGCCGTGCGCATCGTCGAAGATATTGTCTACTTCCCGCCCGAGGCGGTGAATCCCGCCTATTTGCAGCGCAGCGAACACGTCAGCGTCTGTCCGTGGAAGGGCGCCGCCAACTACTACCATCTCGCCGTCGACGGCAAAGTCAATGAAAACGCCGCTTGGTGCTACCCGGCGCCCTTCGACGCGGCCAGCGCGATCGCCGGCCACATCGCCTTCTGGCGCGGGGTCGAGGTGCGCGCCTAAGTACCCCATCAGAATAAATTGTGGACGTCTGTGGCTCTGGCCGGTGCGCTGCGGTGTTGCCCGCTCCTTGCAGTGCTCGCACTGCGGCGGAACGGGCGCCTTGCATCGCTTCCGACCAGAACCACAGCCATCTCACAATTTATTCCGATGGGGTACTTAGGTCGGCGCCGGGTTTTCTTGTAATATTTGCCGATGGATAATATTACCCACTCTATCATTGGTCTTGGCGTGGCCGAACTGCTGCAACGCAGTCTGGCGCCGGAAACGGAGCGCGCCGCCCAGCGCGGGCGCCGCCGTCTGCTGCTGTTTTCCTGCTGGTTCGCCAGCAATATGCCCGACCTCGACCTGTTCCTGACGCGCCTGTTGCCCAAGCCGCTAGGCTATCTGCTGCAGCACCGCGGCCACACCCACACCCTGTTGTGGGCGCTGCCGCAGGCGCTCTTGCTGCTGGCCGCGCTCTGGCTGTTCTGGCCGGGGGCGCGCGCCCTGCTCAAGGGCAGCGCCGCGGCCCGCGCCGGCCTGGGCGCGGCGCTGCTGCTGGGCCTGGGCCTGCACCTGTCGATGGACTACCTCAACTCCTACGGTCTGCACCCCTTCTATCCCTTCGACCCGCGCTGGTTCTACGGCGACCTGGTGTTCATCGTCGAACCGCTGTTCTGGGTCGCCCTCGGCGCGCCCCTGGCGCTGACGCTGGCGCGCCCGGTCGCCAGGGGCGCGGCGCTGGCCGCGCTGGCCGGCGCGCTGCTCTTCTTCGCGGCGCGCGGCTTCCTCGGCTGGGGCGCGTGCGCCGTCCTGCTCAGCCTGGGCGCCGGCCTGGCCGCCCTGCAGCGGCGCGCCGGCGAGCGGGGCCGCGGCGCGCTGCTGGCCGGCCTGGGCGTGTGTTTGGGCTTCATCGCCCTGCAGGGCGGCGCCGCGGCGCTGGCGCGGCAACGCATCGACGCCGCCCTGCATCGCATCGACCCGGCCGCGCGCCTGCTCGACGTGGCCCTGACGGCCTATCCGTCCCAGCCGCTGTGCTGGAGCTTCGTCACGCTCGAGATGAACGAGGCGCGCGGCCGCTACCGGCTGCGCCGCGGCGTCGCCAGCCTGGCGCCGGACGCGCTGGCGCCGGCCGCCTGTCCGGCCGGCCTGACCGAGGCCTTGCCGCGCCGCGCGCTGGCGCCCGGCATCGCCGCCGACCTGGAGCTGGACGGCAGCCTGGCCGCGCTGCGCGCGCTGCGCCGCGACGACTGCCATGTCGAAGCGTGGTTGCGTTTCGCCCGCGCCCCCGTCGTCGAGGCCGGACAAGCCTACGACCTGCGCTATCGCTCGCTGATGAAGGACAACTTCAGTACCCTGGACCTGGCGCGCGCGCGCCTGCAGGGCTGCCCCGCGTCCGTGCCGGAGTGGGCATACCCGCGCCGCGATCTGTTGACGGCGCCGTCCGGCTGAGGCGTGGCGGCGCGCCCTTGGCGGGGCGGCTGCGCAGAGCGCGGCGCGCACGCCGGCGCGCCGATTGCCCTTACAATACCGGCATGAATCCCCCTTTCCAGCATGGCGCCGCCTGAGCCGGGGCGGCGCCGGCCGCGCGCCGACCCGCAGCCGCGTTTCGGCAAACCCGAGCGCGGCCCGCGCGAGCGCCTCTACACCATCATCTTCGAGGCCGACACGCGCGCCGGGCGCCTGTTCGACCTGAGCCTGATCGCCATCATCGTCCTCAGCGTGACGGTGGTGGTGCTGACCAGCGTGGCGGCCGTCGCGCAGCGTTACGGCGCGCTGCTGACGGCGCTCGAATGGCTGTTCACCTTCCTCTTCAGCGCCGAATATCTGGCGCGCCTGTACTGCGTGCGGCGGCCGCTGCGCTACGCGCGCAGCTTTTTCGGCTGCATCGACCTGCTGGCCATCATCCCCACCTACATCGGCCTGATCTTCCCCGGCGCCCACGTGCTGATCGACGTGCGCATCCTGCGCCTGCTGCGCATGTTCCGCATCCTCAAGCTGACCTCCTATGTGCGCGAATACGGCGTGCTGGGCCGGGCCCTGCTGGCGAGCCGGCGCAAGATCCTGATCTTCCTGTCGGTGGTCATGATGGTGGTGTTCCTGATGGGCACCGTGATGTACGTCGTCGAGGGCGCCGAACACGGCTTCACCAGCATTCCCACGGCCGTCTACTGGGCCATCAGCACCGTCACCACCGTCGGCTTCGGCGACCTGACGCCGAAGACCGACCTGGGGCGCGCCATCTCCTCCTTCATGATGCTGCTCGGCTGGGGCATCCTGGCCGTACCGACCGGCATCATCAGCTCGGAAATGACGGCCCAGCGCGGCGTCGGCGTCCCCACCACGCGCAGCTGCACGGAATGCCTGACGGAAGGCCACGAAGCGGGCGCCGGCTTCTGCAAGCACTGCGGCGCCGCGCTGCCGCCCTACATCCACGACTAAACACGCCGGTTTCCGCTTGACGCGGCGGCTGCTTTGTCTTAAATTTCTGTAACGACAGAAATAAGAGAAAATCATGGAACTGAGTCCGACCGCGCAAAAATATGTCCTGCATTGGGGCGAAATGGGCACGCGCTGGGGCGTCAACCGCACGGTGGCGCAAATCCACGCGCTGCTGTTCCTGGCCAACGCGCCGCTGGCCGCCGAAGACATCGCCGCGACGCTGGCGGTGGCGCGCTCGAACGTCAGCAATAGTCTGAAGGAGTTGCAAAGCTGGGGTCTGGTGCGCGTGGCGCATGTGATGGGCGATCGGCGCGACCATTTCGTCGCGCTGCAGGACGTCTGGCAGATCTTCCGCGTCATCCTCGAGGAGCGCAAGCGGCGCGAGATCGATCCGACCCTGAGCGTGCTGCGCGAATGCGCCATCGAGGGCGCAGAGGACGCCGCGCTGGAGCCGGCCACGCTGGCGCGCATGGGCGAGGTGCTGGCTTTCCTGGAGATGCTCAGCGCCAGCTACGGCGACTACAAGAACCTGCCGCCGGCGACACTGCAGCGTTTCCTGAGCATGGGCGGCAAGGTGGCGCGCTTCCTCAGCCCGGACGACAAGGGCGGCGCCGCGTGAGCGCCGCCGCGCCGCCGGCCGGCCCGTCCGAGGGCGAATTATTCAGGCGGATACTCGGCCCGGAATGGCTGAAACTGCACCCGGACATACAGCGCCGCTTCGCCCGCAATCCGGCGCCGGGCCGGCCGCTGTACTACCGCGGCGTGCTCAGCGAACTGCGCTCTTCGCGCCTGGGTAAGCTGCTCGCCTACCTGAGCATGCCGCTGATCCAGGGCGCGCTGATGCCCTACGACGACGCCGATTTCCCGGTCGACATCCAGGTGTATTCGAAGCCGGATTGCGCCGCGATCTTCAAGCAGCGCATCTACCGCCTGCACGGGCGCCGGCCGGTGCGCTTCACCTCCTTCATGCGCGAGGGCGCGCGCGGCGAGGTGCTCGAGTATGTCGGCATGGGCCTGGGCATGAAGCTCAAGCTGGCGGTGCGGGACGGCAATCTGCACTTCAGCAGCGACGGCTATTTCTGGGACATTCTGGGCTGGCGCCTGCCTTTGCCCGGCGTCCTGACGCCCGGCAAGACCTTTCTCTGCCACCGTAACGACAGCCCCGGGCAATTCAACATCCGCATCGAGATCCGCCACTGCCTGTTCGGCACCACCTTCACGCAGGCCGGGGTGTTCCAGGAAATGGCGAATGGACTCCACGAAGGAAAGACGCTATGAACACGCATGTACTGGCATTGCAATTGATGGCCGCGCAGGGTTGCCTGGGCGCCTTCGACACCCTCTACCACCACGAATTGACGGAGGCGCTGCCGCGGCGCGCCACGGCCAGGCTGGAACTGGCGATCCACTCGGTGCGCGCGCTGATCTACAGCGTGCTCTTCGTCGGCCTGTCGGCCTGGGCCTGGCACGGCGCGTGGGCGTTGGCGCTGCTGGCCATCTTCGGCGTCGAAATCGTCCTCACGCTGTGGGACTTCGTCGTAGAGGACCGCACCCGCCTGCTGCCGGCCAGCGAGCGCGTCACCCATACGGTGCTGGCGATGAACGGCGGCGCCTTCATCGCGCTGCTGGTCCTGAACACGCCGGACTGGCTGGCGGCGCCGACGGCGCTGCTGTGGCAGCCGTCCGGCGCGCTAAGCGTCTTCCTCGCCCTGTGCGGCGTCGGTGTGGCCGTCTCCGGCCTGCGCGACGGCTTCGCCTCCATGCGGATGGGCGCGCGCGCCGCCTCGGCGAAGGCGGGCCCGCGCCTCGATTTCGGCGCCGCCGCGCAGCAGGTGCTGGTCACCGGCGCGACCGGCTTCATCGGCCAGAAACTGGTGGCCGCCCTGCTGGCCGAGGGCCACCTGGTGACGGTGCTGACGCGCCGGCCCAAACAGGCGGCATGGTTGTTCGACGGGCGCGTGCGCTGCGTCGCCGCGCTGGAGGAACTGGCGCCGGCGCAGCGCATCGACGTCGTGATCAACCTGGCCGGCGCGCGCATCCTCGGCTGGCGCTGGACGGCGGCGCGGCGCGCCGTGCTGCGCCGCAGCAGAACCGGCCTGACGCAGGGCCTGGTGGCGTGGATCGCCGCCGCGCGCCACAAGCCGCGCCTGCTGTTGTCGGCCTCGGCCGTCGGCTACTACGGCGTGCAGGCGCCGGGCGACGAGCGGGTGCTGGATGAAAGCGCGCCGCCGCAGGACATCTTCATGTCGCAACTGTGCCGCGAGTGGGAGGCGGCCGCGCAGGCGGCCACGGCGCACGGCGTGCAGGTCGCCTGCATGCGCTACGGCCTGGTGTTCGGCGCCCAAGGCTCCTTGCCGCTGATGCTGTTGCCGGTCCGGCTGGGCCTGGGCGGACCGCTCGGCGGCGGGCGCCAATGGATGTCCTGGATACACGTCCACGACCTGGTGTCCGGCATCGCCCACTTGATGCGCCGGGAGCGGGTCGACGGCGCCTACAACTTCACGGCGCCGGACAGCCTGCCGCAGGCGCGCTTCAGCCGCATCGCGGCGGCCCAGGCGGGCCGGCCGTGCTGGCTGCCGACGCCGGCTTGGCCGCTGCGCTGGGCGCTGGGCGAGCAAGCCGACCTGCTGCTGGAGGGCCAGCGCGTGGCGCCCGCGCGCCTGCTGGCCGACGGCTTCGTCTTCCGCTACCCGGACGTCGCCAGCGCGCTGCGCCACGCCGACGCCTGAGGCGCGCCACGCCGCTGCCTGAGGCGCGCCGCGCGGCCCGCGCCGCGCGCTTTTGGTGCGCCGCACAAGATCGGTGCCGGATCGGTGCCGGAAAGGGCCGCGATCGGGCGCCCGCGCGCTTGCGCCGCCCCGTCTCACCCGCCCTTGAGCTGGCACACGAATTGCTGTTGTCCATGGAGTAGGCAGATGAAGGCGCCGGGCGGGTGGATTGCCCGCCCGGCGCCTTCCCCGCGCGATGCGCAGCATATTCCACGAGGCCAAAGATGACGAGCGACTCCACCTTCAATGTACGCCGCCGCCGGCTGCTGGGCGCCGGCGCCGGCCTGGGCGCGCTGGCCGCGCTGCCGGGCGGCGGCGCCTGGGCCGCCGGTTCCGACAAGCCGGAAAAAGAGGAGGTGCGCGTCGGTTTCATTCCGCTCACCGACTGCGCCTCCGTCGTGATGGCCTCGGTGCTGGGCTTCGACAAGAAATACGGCATCAAGATCGTGCTCAGCAAGGAAGCCTCCTGGCCCGGCGTGCGCGACAAGCTGGTGAACGGCGAGCTGGACGCCGCGCACGTGCTGTACGGCCTGGTGTACGGCGTGCACCTGGGCGTGGGCGGCGCGAAGACGGACATGGCGGTGCTGATGAACCTGAACCACAACGGCCAGGCCATCACCCTGTCGAGGAAGGTGGCCGAGAAGGGCGGCGTCGACGGCGCCTCGCTGGCCAAGCTGATGCGCACCGACAAGCGCGAGTACTCCTTCGCCCAGACCTTCCCCACCGGCACCCACGCCATGTGGTTGTACTACTGGCTGGCCAGCTACGGCATCAATCCGCTGCAGGACGCGAAGGTGATCACGGTGCCGCCGCCGCAGATGGTGGCCAATATGCGCATCGGCAATATGGACGGCTTCTGCGTCGGCGAGCCGTGGAACCACCGCGCCATCGTCGACGGCGTCGGCATCACCGCCGCCACCACCCAGGAAATCTGGAAGGACCATCCGGAAAAGGTGCTCGGCACGACGGCCGAATGGGTCAAGAAATATCCGAACACGGCGCGCGCCCTGACCGCCGCCGTGCTGGAGGCGGGGCGCTGGATCGACGCCTCGCTGTCGAACAAGAACAAGATGGCGCAGACCATCGCCGACAAATCCTACGTCAACACCTCGGTCGACGTCATCAACCAGCGCATCCTGGGACGCTACCAGAACGGCCTGGGCAAGACCTGGGACGACCCGAACTACATGAAGTTCTATAACGACGGCCTGGTCAATTTCCCCTATCTGTCGGACGGCATGTGGTTCCTGACCCAGCAGAAGCGCTGGGGTTTGCTCAAGGCCGAGCCCGACTATCTGGCGGTGGCCACGGCGATCAACCGCATCGACGTCTACAGGGACGCCGCCGCGATGGCCAAGGTCAGCGTGCCGAAGTCGCCGCTGCGCAGCGTGACCATGCTCGACGGCACTGTGTGGGACGGCAAGAATCCGCAGGCCTACGCCGCCTCGTTCAAGATCAAAGCTTAATCACCGGGAGAACGCGATGGGTGCCCTTATGGAAAATATGCATGGCAAACTGCCGCTGGCCGATCCGGCCCTGAAGAGCGCCGACAAGCCGGCGCGCAGCGACAGGCTGGCCGCGCGCGGCTATGTGCTGGCCGGCGGCCAGTCGCGCCTGCGTCCGCATGTGCTGCGCTTCCTGCCGCCCCTGCTGGGACTGGCGCTGCTGATCCTGGCGTGGCAGGTCATCGCCGCGAAAAACGCCAACTTCCCCACGCCCTATGCGACCTGCCTGGAGGCGCTCAAGCTGTTCGCCGACCCCTTCTACCGCAAGGGACCGAACGACCAGGGCATAGGCTGGAACATCCTCGCCTCGCTGCAGCGGGTGGCGCTGGGCTTCGGCCTGGCGGCGGCCGTGGGCATCCCGCTGGGTTTCCTGATCGGCCGCTTCAAGTTCCTGGCCGGCATGTTCAACCCCATCGTCGCGCTGCTGAAACCGGTCTCGCCGCTGGCCTGGCTGCCGATCGGCCTGCTGGTCTTCAAGGCCGCCGACCCGGCCGCGATCTGGTCCATCTTCATCTGCTCGATCTGGCCGATGGTCATCAACACGGCCGTCGGCGTGCAGCGCGTGCCGCAGGACTACATGAACGTGGCGCGGGTGCTGAATCTGTCGGAATGGAAAATCCTGACGAAGATCCTGTTCCCCGCCGCGCTGCCCTACATGCTGACGGGCGTGCGTCTGGCGATCGGCACCGCCTGGCTGGTCATCGTCGCGGCGGAAATGCTGACCGGCGGCGTCGGCATCGGTTTCTGGGTGTGGGACGAGTGGAACAATCTGAACGTGCCGCACATCCTCATCGCCATCGGCGTCATCGGCGTCGTCGGGCTGCTGCTGGAGCTGGCGCTGGTGGCCCTGGCGCGTGCCTTTACCTTTGAAGAAGTGGGGAGCTGAACATGAGCGCGAACAAATTCATCGACATCCAGCACGCCGACATGGCCTTCGCCACGAAGAAGGGCGTGTTCCAGGCCTTGAGCGACATCAGCCTGACGGTCAGCAAGGGCGAATTCATCACCCTGATCGGCCACTCCGGCTGCGGAAAATCGACCCTGCTGAACCTGATCGCGGGCCTGACGACGGCCACGGCGGGCACCCTGATCTGCGGCGGGCGCGAAATCGCCGGGCCGTCGCCGGAGCGCGCCGTGGTGTTCCAGAACCACTCGCTGCTGCCGTGGTTGAGCTGCTACGACAACGTCCATCTGGCCGTCGAACGCGTCTTCGCCGGCAAGGAGACGGCGGCGCAGCTGAAGGCCAGGGTGATGGCCGCGCTGGCGCTGGTCGGCCTGACGGCGGCGGCGCACAAGCGGCCGCACGAGATTTCGGGCGGCATGAAGCAGCGCGTCGGCATCGCCCGCGCGCTGTCGATGGAGCCCAAGGTGCTGTTGCTGGACGAACCCTTCGGCGCCCTGGACGCGCTGACGCGCGCCCATCTGCAGGATGAATTGCTGCGCATCGTCGCCGCCACCGCCTCGACCGTGGTGATGGTCACCCACGACGTCGACGAGGCGGTGCTGCTGTCGGACCGCATCGTCATGCTGAGCAACGGGCCGGCGGCGCGCGTGGGCGAAATCGTGCAAGTGCGGCTGGCGCGTCCGCGCGACCGGCTGGCGCTGGCGCAAGACCCGCTCTACGCCAGTTACCGCACCAGCGTGCTGGACTTCCTGTACCGGCGCCAGGCGCGGCCGGGCCAGGAGGCGGCGTGAGCGTGGGCGCCCTTGGCGTCTGCGCCGCGGCGCCGCGTTCAAGGGCGCCCGGGCGGCCTCAGATTTCCTTGATCTCGTCCAGCGGCCAGCGCGGCCGCACGTTGAAGGAGTAGTCGTACTTGGCGGCCTGCGGATTGATCTGCAGGCGCATCGCGCCGGCGAAGGCGATCATCGCGCCGTTGTCGGTGCAAAACTCCAGTTCCGGGTAGTAGACCTTGAAACGTTTTTTGGCGGCCGCCTCGTTGAGCGCGGCGCGCAACTGCGTGTTGGCGCCGACGCCGCCGGCGATCACCAGGCGCTTCAGGCCCGTGTGCTTGAGGGCGCTGACGCATTTCGCCGTCAGCACATCGACCAGGGCGTCGACGAAGCCGCGCGCGATGTCGGCCTTGTCCTGCTCGCAGATGTTGGCGATGACTTTTTCCTCGTGGTTCTTGACCACCGTCAGCACCGCCGTCTTCAGGCCGGAAAAGCTGAAATTCAAATCCTTCGAGTGCAACATCGGCCGCGGCAGCTTGTAGACGCTCGGGTCGCCGAATTCGGCCAGGCGGGAAATCGCCGGCCCGCCCGGATAGCCGAGGCCGAGCAATTTGGCCGATTTGTCGAAGGCCTCGCCGGCGGCGTCGTCGAGCGTCTCGCCCAGCAGCGTGTACTGGCCGACGCCGTCGACGCGCATCAACTGCGTGTGGCCGCCCGACACCAGCAGGGCGACGAAGGGGAATTCGGGCGGTTCGGAGGCGAGCAGGGGCGACAGCAGATGGCCTTCCAGATGGTGAATGCCCAGCACCGGCTTGTTGATCGCCAGCGCCAGGCTGCAGGCCACCGAGGAGCCGACCAGCAGCGCGCCGGCCAGGCCGGGGCCCTGGGTGTAGGCGATGGCGTCGATGTCGGCCAGGGCCACGCCGCCCTTGGCCAGCGTCTCCTCGAGCAGCGGGATGGCGCGCCGGATATGGTCGCGCGAGGCCAGTTCCGGCACCACGCCGCCATACTGCTCGTGCATGGCCACTTGCGAATACAGGGCATGCGACAACAGGCCGCGCTGGGTGTCGTACAAGGCGAGGCCGGTTTCGTCACAGGAGGATTCGACGCCGAGAACAATCATGGGGAGCACAGGGTGGGGGAGTAATCCGCCATTGTAAAGGAAAGTCGCGCGCGCAATGCCGGCCCGATGGGGCGGGGCGGGACGGACGGCGCACCAATCGGGGCCGGCGCCGCACTGTCGCAGTGCATTTTTTACAGTCTTGCCGATTTGCCAGTGCGGTGACGCGGGCATCGATTTTGCTTAGGAGTACAGGGCTTCAATGGAGGCTGAACAAAGAAACGGCGCCGGGTTTACCGCCCGTCCGCGCCGTCACCGTGACTACCCAGTGTCGGTTCAAGGAGATGCACATGACGCAAGAATGGAAGATTGTCTGCCGCTTGAGGGAGGTGCCGCTGACGCGCGCGCGGGTGGTGCAGCGCGGCCTGGCCTGGCAGGAGTTGCCCGGCGTGGCGCTGTTCCGCGACGCCGCCGAGCGCGTCTATGCGCTGCTCGACCGTTGCCCGCAGGGCGGCTGCGCGCTGTCGCTGGGTTGTGTCGAGGACGGTTATGTGGTGTGTCCGCAACACGGCTGGCGCGTCGCGCTGGCCTCCGGTTGCGCCGTCGCGCCCGACCAGGGCCGCACGCGGACCTATGCGGTGCGCGTCGAGGACGGCCGGGTGTGGCTGGACATGGCCGAGCTGAAGGCGCCGGCCAGCCGCGCCGAGGCGGCGCTGGCCGGCGCCTTCGCCGTGGCGCCGCGGGTGGCGACGGCCTGAGGCCGGCGGCGCCGTCCGCTTACGCCGGGCGGGGGCGCAGGCGCAGTTGCGCGGCGGCGTCGCGCAGCATCGTTTCGGTGCTGGCCCAGTCGATGCAGCCGTCCGTCACCGAGCAGCCGTATTTCAGCTCGCTCAGGTCTTGCGGGATCTTCTGGTTGCCGGCGACGATGTTCGATTCGATCATCACGCCCACCAGCGACTGGTTGCCGTGGCGGATCTGGTTGATGACGTCGGCCATGACCAGCGGCTGCAGCTCCGGTTTCTTGTAGCTGTTCGCGTGCGAGCAGTCGACCACCAGGTTGGCCGGCAGCTTGGCCTTGGCCAGCGCCTGCTCGGCGATGGCGATCGAGACCGAGTCGTAGTTCGGCCGGCCGTCGCCGCCGCGCAGCACGACGTGGCCGTAGGCGTTGCCGCTGGTGCGCACGATGGCGACGTTGCCCTGGCTGTTGATGCCGAGGAAGGAGTGCGGGTGCGCCGAGGACAGGATGGCGTTGATGGCGATGCTGATGTCGCCGTCGGTGCCGTTCTTGAAGCCGACCGGGGTCGACAGGCCGGACGACATTTCGCGGTGGGTCTGCGATTCCGTGGTGCGCGCGCCGATCGCCGTCCAGGCGATCAGGTCGCCCAGGTATTGCGGCGAGATCGGGTCGAGCGCCTCGGTGGCCGTCGGCAGGCCCAGCTCGCAGACGTCGAGCAGGAACTGGCGGGCCTTTTCCATGCCGGCGTCGACGCGGAAGGAATCGTCCATGTCGGGGTCGTTGATATAACCCTTCCAGCCGGTGGTGGTGCGCGGTTTTTCGAAATACACGCGCATCACCAGCAGCATCGTGTCGGCCACTTCGGCCTGCAGCGCCTTCAGGCGGCGCGCGTAGTCGAGGCCGGCGACCGGGTCGTGGATCGAGCAGGGCCCGACGACGACGAAGAGGCGCCGGTCCTTGCGGTCGATGATGTCGCACAGGGCCTTGCGGCCCCGGCTGACGGTCTCGAAGGCGGCCGCCGACAGCGGCAGTTTGGCGTGCAGCGCCTCGGGCGAGGGCATGGGCGCGAAGGAGGTGACGTTGATGTTTTCGATGTCTGGTGTGTGCATGGTTCTAGGCTCGGCTTTCGCTGGGGCAGTCGCGGGAATCCCATAGTGTAGCGGAAACGCGCGCTTTTGCAGGCCTTGCGGCGCAACAAGCGGCGATTGCGTCGCCGCCGCGACACGCGATGGCGGCCCCGGCCGGGGCGCGCCGCGGCCTCAGTGGCGCAGCGCGGCGGCGCCGCCC
>JANXSQ010000071.1 GCA_025356595.1 Janthinobacterium sp.
GCGCTCGGGCGCATCGGCCGCCAGTAATTGTTCCTTGGCCGCGCGGCAGCGCTCCATCAGTTGCGACAGGCGCCCGGCCGACAGGCGCGCGCCGTCCGCCTGCGCATCGGTGGCGGCGAGGCGGGTTTCGACCAGGTGGGCCAGGGCCAGGTCCATATTGTCGCCGCCCAGTATCAGGTGCTGGCCGACGCCGATGCGGGTGATGAGGGGCTCGCCCTCGCGCATTTCCACCTTGATGAGGCTGAAGTCGGTGGTGCCGCCGCCCACGTCGCAGACCAGAATCAAGCGCGTTTGCGCCAGTTCCTGGCTCAGCGCGGCGCGATGGCGGAACAGCCAGTCATAGAAGGCCGCCTGCGGTTCTTCGAGCAGGCGCGGCTTGGGCAGGCCGGCCAGTTGCGCCGCCGCCATGGTCAGCGCGCGGGCGCCGTCGTCGAAGGAGGCGGGTATCGTCAGCACGACTTGCTGGGTTTCCAGCGGTTGCTTGGGGAAGCGGTGGTTCCAGGCGGCGCGCACATGGGCCAGGTAACTGGCGCTGGCGGCCACCGGCGAAACCTTGGCGACGTCGGCCCCGGCGCCCCACGGCAGGATGGGCGCCATGCGGTCGACCTGCGGGTGCGACAACCAGCTCTTGGCGCTGGCGACGAGGCGGCCCGGCACTTGCGCGCCCAACTGGCGCGCCAGCGCGCCGGTGACGACTTGGTCGAGTCCGGCCACGTCGCTCTGCGGCCAGGGCAGTTGCGCGTCGCCGGCCGCCAGTTCGCCCGGCGCGGGATGGTAGCGCAGCGAGGGCAGCAGGGCGCGCGCGCCGACCTCGCCCGGCGCCAGCAATTGTTCGATCTCGAATAACTGTATCGCTTCCTTGCCGGCCTTGGCGCCCATTTCCGCGTAGGCGACGACCGTGTTGGTCGTGCCCAGGTCGATGCTGACGAGGTATTGCTTCATTGCCCGCCGGACTGGCCGCGCACGTCGAACTCGACTTTCCAGCGCTCGCTGTCGCCGCGCGCCACCGCCATCAACTCCAGCGTGCCCGCTTCGGTCACTTTGGCGTGCAGCTTGACCTGCACCACGTCGCCTGCCTGGCGGCCTTCGGAGGACAGGGTGGCGTGGATCTCGTTGAGTTCCTGCAATTCATCGGCGTCCCAGAAGTCCAGCATGGTGCCGATCTGGTCCTGGCGTCGCACGGAGGAACCGAAGAAGCGGAAATGCACGGGCGCGCCGACGACGAGGCCGAATTCCTGCGTCGGCAATTCCTCTTCCGAGCCTTCCTCCATGCCGAAGGGCGCCACGCACAGGGCCTGGATGGGCGGCTCCATGCCGGGGATGGCCGGCATCGCCGATTCCACCGCGACATAGTAGGAGCGCGCCGTGCCGCCGCGGATGCGCACGCCGTGGCCGCGCCGCACATAGCTGTAATAGGCGGCGCCACGGGCCACGGCCAGGTCCAAGTCGGCGCCGGCCAGCATGCGCGCGCCCTCGGCGCCCTCGAGGTAAAGCCAGTCGTTGACGGTGCTTAGGATGCGTTGCACGAGGATGCCGGATTTGAACACGCCGCCGTTGAAGAGCACGGCGGTCGGGTGCAGGAAGCTGGCGTCGGCGCCCAGCTTGCCGGCGAAACCCTCCAGCTCGCTGGTGGCATCCAGCTGGCGGCCCAGGAAGGCGGCCAGGTGGCGCGTGATGGCGGCGTCCTGGGCGTAGGGCAAGCCCAACTGGGTCAGGCCGGCGCGGGCGCGCACGGTCGGGCGGGCCGAGGCCTCCACCTGCGGGAAGAAGCCTTCCAGGATGAAGGAGGTCACTTCCTCGCGCGTCAGTTCGGTGCGGATCGAGCCGCCTATCAGTTTCGAGCTGCGGCTGGGGATGACGATGGGCAGGGCGGCCAGCTCCGGGTCGGCCAGCAGGCTTTCCTTGGCGCTGCGGCAGGCGTAGGTCAGCGAACGCATCTGCCACGGATCGAGCTGGGTGCCGGCGGCGGCGACCTTGCGCGCCACCAGATGGGCCAGGGCCAGATCCATATTGTCGCCGCCCAGCAGGATGTGCTCGCCGACGGCGACGCGGTGCGGTTCCAGCTGGCCGTCGCGCTCAAGGATGGCGATCAGGGAAAAGTCGCTGGTGCCGCCGCCGACGTCGACGACGAGGATGATGTCGCCCGGCTTGACTTCCTTGCGCCAGCGTCCCTCGCTGCCCTGTATCCAGCTGTACAGCGCCGCCTGCGGCTCTTCCAGCAGGGTCAGCGCGGCGTAGCCGGCCGTGGTGGCCGCCTCGGCCGTCAGCTCGCGCGCGGCCGGGTCGAAGGAGGCGGGAATGGTGACGGTGATTTCCTGTTCGGTGAACGGCGCCTCGGGATAGGCCGCGTCCCAGGCGGCGCGCAGATGGGCCAGATAGCGGGTCGAGGCCTCGATCGGCGAGACGCGCGCCACTTCGGGCGGGGCGTCGTTGGGCAGGATGGCGGCGCGGCGGTCGACGCCGGGGTGGCACAACCAGCTCTTCGCGCTCGACACCAGGCGGATCGGCGTGGTTGCGCCGCGGTTGCGCGCCATCTCGCCGACCACGTAGTCTGTCGGGCTTTCCTGCTCGCGCCACGGCAGGCTCAGTTCGCCCGGCGCCATTTCCTCGGCGTGCGGCAGGTAGAGGAAGGAGGGCAGCAGGGGCAGCTCGCCAACGTTGCCGGGCGCCGTCAGTTGCGGCACGGCCAGCACGCCGTGGACGGACTGTTCGCCGTCGCTGGCTTCCAGGTCGACATACGAGAGGGCGCTGTGGGTGGTGCCGAGGTCGATGCCGATGGCGTAGCGGGGATCGCTCATAATTCCACCTCCGCCGGGGCCAGCACGCTGGCGTCATGGCTTTCCGTCAACTTCGGCAGGCGCACGCTGGCGGCGCGCCAGCCGCGATGGCTGAGGCTGCCGCGGAAGGGCGCGCTGCCCACCACGTTGCCGGTCAGGCGCACGGCGCCGGCGTCGAAGCCGGCGTCGAGGACGATGCGGCTGCCTTCGGCTTCGGCGCGCACCGGTTCGATGGTGAAGTGTTCGCGCAGCACCTTGCCGCAACCCTCATGGACGACGCGGGCGGCGGCGCCGATGTCGGCGTCCGAATAGGCGCTCAGGTTTTCCTGCGTGAAATCGATCAGGCGGGCTTCGCGTTGCAGCAGGGCCAGCAGTTGCAGGGCGGCGTCGGGGCTGGATTCCTTCAGCGGCCGCACGACGACGGGCGCGACGGCCGGTTCCGGCGCGCGCGCCGCCGCCGGGGCCGCTGGTGCGACCGGCGCGGAGGCCGGCTCGGACAGGGCGCGCACGCGGGCCGCGTAGGCCGGGTCGGACAGGGTGCTGAAGAAGGCGCCGAAGGCGAGCGGTATTCTGGCCCAGAACGAGGGCGGCAGCGGCTTGGATGTCGAATTGGTCATTGAATGCCCATGAATAAGGAACAGCTATTGATTAGTGGTCGGGCCGGCGCCTGGCGAAGCCGGGGCGGACCCGATGAGTTTGTTGCAAAGCGGCGCCGGGCGGGGCGTCGCCGTCAGGCCGTCCGGCGCTGCGCGAGGCACGCTTGGAGCGCCGGCGTCTATGTCGGTTCGCATGATACCAGTTGCCGGGCCGGGGCCAAAATAGGCGGCCGGCCCGACGCCCGGGGTCGGAAGGGGAAAACACGTCGGCGGCAAGCTTACCGGCCCGTAACGGCGGCGCCGGATGCGTCAGACCGCCCCTGCTTTGAACGCCTCCATTATGTTGCAACGCAGCATAGTGTTGTCCATTTGATGGGGAAATTGGTGGTATTTTTGCAAATTTTTTGATTTATGTCTAAGTTTTCCACCGGCGTGCGCGGCGTTACGGAGCGCGGCGTATGGGTTACTATGCATCTTTTACATTGGGGCAAGATTTGCCCGGAACCGAAAGCGCACATGAAATTGATATCGACCATGCTGTTGGGCGCCCTGTTGCTGGCCGGCTGCGCTCCGAAGGGCGGCGACGCGGGTGGCGCGGGCGCCACCGGCGGGCGCGGCGACAAGGGCAAGGGCGGCGCGTATCTGGCCTATATTCACGCGGTCTCGATCGACACCGTCGAGGCTCAGGTCCAGCCGCTGTACGAACGCCTGGTGGCCGCGTGCAAGGCCGAGCCGGCCGACGGCTGCACCCTGCTCGACTCCAGCGTCAGCGGCGGGCGCGAGGTCGGCGCCCGCCTCAGTTTCCGCGCCAGCCCGGCCGGCGTGCAGCGCCTGATCGGGCTGGCGGCGTCCGGCGGCGCGCTGTCCGAGCGCTCGACGCGGGTGGAGGATCTGGCCGGGCCCATAGTCGACAGCAACAAGCGCCTGGAGATGCTCAAGCAGTATCAATTGAAGTTGCAGGAACTGGAGAGGCGCGCCGGGCGCGACGTCGACGCCCTGATCAAGGTCTCGCGCGAACTGGCGACGGTGCAGTCCGAGCTGGAGCAGGCCACCGGCGACAACGCGCGCCTGATGCTGCGCGTCAATCAGGACGTGCTGAACGTGACGCTGGGCACGCGCATGCAGCGCTCGTTCTGGGCGCCGGTGCGCCACGCGCTGGGCGATTTCTCCGGCAATCTGTTGGCCGGCCTGTCGGGCGCGATCATCGGCTTCGCCTATGGTTTGCCGTGGTTGCTGGCTTTCCTGCTGCTGTTCCCGCTGGCCCGCAAAGGGTGGCGCAGGATGCGCGGGGCTTAAGGCGCATGCACCGTTGTCTCCCATCGCGCATGCATTGATGTAAAAAAAGCACCAGAATATGGCGGCGCCGCACCAAAAGCGGCGCCTTTTTTTTGCGCGCTTCCGGGCTTGCACCAGAAATGGCTGGCACGCGTCCTGCTTATACGGACGTGCAAGCCCATTTCGATGTCAACCACCCAGGAGCAACCATGTCCCGACGTATTCTCTTGAAGGCGACCGCAGCAGGCGCCTTGGCTTTGGCCACTTCTTCCTTCATGCAGGCGGCGTTGGCCGCCGACACGATCAAGATCGGCATTCTGCATTCCCTGTCCGGCACCATGGCCATTTCCGAAACTTCGCTCAAGGACGTGGCGCTGATGACCATCGCCGAGATCAACGCCAGCGGCGGCGTGATGGGCAAGCAGCTCGAGGCGGTGATCGTCGACCCGGCCTCGAACTGGCCGCTGTTCGCCGAAAAGGCCCGTCAACTGGTGTCGCAGGACAAGGTGGCGGTGGTCTTCGGCTGCTGGACTTCGGTCTCGCGCAAGTCGGCGCTGCCGGTCTTCAAGGAACTCAACAGCCTGCTCTTCTATCCGGTCCAGTACGAGGGCGAGGAACTGGAAAAGAATGTCTTCTACACGGGCGCGGCGCCGAACCAGCAGGCCATCCCGGCCGTCGAATATCTGATGGGCAAGGAGGGCGGCGGCGCCAAGCGCTTCGTGCTGCTCGGCACCGATTACGTCTATCCGCGCACCACCAACAAGATCCTGCGCGCCTTCCTGCACAGCAAGGGCGTCAAGGACAGCGACATCGACGAGGTCTATACGCCCTTCGGCCACGCCGATTACCAGACCATCGTCGCCAACATCAAGAAATTCTCGGCCGGAGGCAAGACCGCCGTGATCTCGACCATCAACGGCGATTCGAACGTGCCCTTCTACAAGGAACTGGGCAACGCCGGCCTGAAGGCGACCGATGTGCCGGTGGTGGCCTTCTCGGTGGGCGAGGAGGAATTGCGCGGCGTCGATACCAAGCCTTTGCTGGGACATCTGGCGGCGTGGAATTACTTCGAGTCGGTGAAAAATCCCGTCAACAGCGCCTTCATCAAGCAGTGGAAGGCCTACGCCGTGGCGAAGAAATTGCCGAACGCGGCCTCGGCCGTGACCAACGACCCGATGGAGGCCACCTATGTCGGCATCCATATGTGGAAGCAGGCCGTCGAGAAGGCCAAGTCGACCGACACCGACAAGGTGATCGCGGCGATGGCGGGGCAGAGTTTCAAGGCGCCGTCCGGCTTCGTGCTGACCATGGACGCGACGAACCACCATCTGCACAAGCCGGTGATGATAGGCGAGATCAAGGGCGACGGTCAGTTCAACGTGGTCTGGAAGACCAAGGCGCCGCTGCGCGCGCAACCATGGAGCCCTTACATAGTGGGTAACGAAGGCAAGCAGAAGCTGTAGGCCCGGCGCCGGCGTCGGCGGCACCGAAGCGGCCCAGCCCCCGCCGATCCGGAAGCCCGCCTGGCGTCCATGCCCGTACCCGAATTTCCCCGACACACTGCCACAGGAACGCCGCGAATGATGCCGATCAAAAGACTCTTGCTGCTCGCCTGCCTGTGCCTGCCGTCCTGCGCGGCGCTGGCCGCCATCGACGCGGCGCTGCTGAAACCGCTGGCCGGCGACGATCCCGACGCGCGCGTCGCCGCCGTCGCCGACATCGCCGCGCTGGCCAACGCCGACGCCGCCCGGCTCCTCCAGGCGCTGAAGAACGACGCCCTGTACGCCGGCGCCGACGGCACGCTGCTGATCGTCGAGGACGACACAGCCTACTATCCGGCCAGCGGCAAGGCCGGCCCGATTCCCGACGGCGCCGAGGCCATCGTCGTCAACAACCGCTTGCGCGGCGCGGTCGAGGGCGCGCTGGCGGGCCTGAAGCTGTTCGCGCCGGACGCCGCCGTGCGCAGGGCGGCGGCGCTGGAGTTGCAGAAGGCGATAGATACGGCGCAGGTGCCGCTGATCCGCAAGGCGCTGGCGCGCGAGACCGAGGCCGACATCCGGGCGGTGCTGGAATTGCTGATCGCCACCGCCAACCTGCGGGCGGACGACGCGGCGCTGCGCAAGGCGGCCGTGCTGGCGCTGGCGCGGAGCGGCGACGCCAGGCTGCTGCCACAGTTGCAAATGATGCTGGAGAAGAAGCCCGACGGCGCCGCCGTCGAGCCGGACGAGGCGGTGCGCCTGGCCGTCGTCGCCACCCTGGGCGAGATCCGCGGCCGGGTGCGCCGCACCGAGATCGTCGGCAATCTGTTCTACGGCATTTCCCTGGGCAGCGTGCTGCTGCTCGCCGCGCTGGGGCTGGCGATCACCTTCGGCCTGATGGGCATCATCAACATGGCGCACGGCGAGCTGCTGATGATAGGCGCCTACACGACCGATGTCTGCCAGATGCTGTTCCGCAAATTCCTGCCCGGCGCCGTCGACGCCTACCTGATCGTCGCGCTGCCGGCCGCCTTCCTGGTGGCCGGCGCCGTCGGCGTGGCGCTCGAGCGCACGGTCATCCGCTGGCTCTACGGCCGGCCGCTGGAGACCCTGCTGGCCACCTGGGGCATCAGCCTGATGCTGATGCAGGCGGTGCGCAGCATCTTCGGCGCGCAGAACGTCGAGGTCGCCAATCCGGCCTGGATGTCGGGCGGCGTGACCGTGCTCGGTACGCTGGTGCTGTCCTACAACCGCATCGTCATCATCGTTTTCGCGCTCTTCGTCGTCGTCGCGGTGTGGTTGATCCTCAACAAGACCCGCCTCGGCCTGTTCGTGCGCGCCGTCACGCAGAACCGCCGCATGGCCGATTGCGTCGGCGTCTCGACCGGCCGGATCGACATGCTGACCTTCGGCCTCGGTTCCGGCATCGCCGGCCTGGGCGGGGTGGCATTGTCGCAACTGGGCAATGTCGGCCCCGACCTGGGCCAGTCCTACATCGTCGATTCCTTCATGGTGGTGGTGCTGGGCGGCGTCGGCCAACTGGCCGGCACCGTCATCGCCGCGCTGGGCCTGGGCGAGCTGAACAAATTCCTCGAACCGCTGGCCGGCGCCGTCATGGCCAAGATCGTCATTCTTGTATTCATCATCATCTTCATCCAGCGCCGTCCGCAAGGGCTGTTCGCGATGAAGGGACGGAGCGTCGAATAATGCACACCACCTCCCTGTTTTCCCGTCCGGCCTGGGCCGCCATCCTGGCCTGCGCGCTGCTGGCGGCGCTCCTGCCGGTGCTCAACCTGAGCTTCCCGGACGGCCACGCCCTGCATGTCTCGGCCTACACGGTGGCCCTGGTCGGCAAGTTCATGTGCTACGCCCTGGCCGCCCTGGCGCTCGACCTGGTGTGGGGTTACACCGGCATCCTCTCGCTGGGCCACGGCGTGTTCTTCGCGCTGGGCGCCTACGCGCACGGCATGTACCTGATGCGCGCCATCGGCCGCGACGGCGTCTACCAGAGCCATCTGCCCGATTTCATGGTCTTCCTCGACTGGAAGAGCTACCCCTGGTACTGGTCTCTGACTGAGCATTTCTGGTACTGCATGGCCCTGGTGGTGCTGGTGCCGGGCGTGCTGGCCTTCGTCTTCGGCTTCTTCGCCTTCCGTTCGCGCATCAAGGGCGTCTACTTCTCCATCATCACGCAGGCCATGACGTATGCCTTCATGCTGCTGTTCTTCCGCAACGACACCGGCTTCGGCGGCAACAACGGTTTCACCGACTTCAAGCGCATCCTCGGCTACAGCGTGACGGCGCCGGCCACCAAGGCGGCGCTGTACCTGCTGACGCTGGCCTTCCTGCTCGGCGCGCTGCTGCTGTGCCGCGCCATCGTCCGCTCCAGGCTGGGCCGGGTGCTGCAGGCGGTGCGCGACGCCGAGTCGCGCCTGATGTTCATCGGCTACAACCCGCTGTGGTTCAAGCTCTTCGTGTGGACGCTCTCGGCGGTGCTGTGCGGCATCGCCGGCGCGCTCTACGTGCCGCAGGTCGGCATCATCAATCCCTCCGAAATGTCGCCCGCCAATTCGATCGAGATGGTGATCTGGGCCGCCGTCGGCGGGCGCGGCACGCTGGTCGGTCCCATCGTCGGCGCCTTCGCCGTCAACGGCCTGAAGAGCTGGTTCACGGCGGCGCTGCCCGACCTGTGGTTGTTCGCGCTGGGCCTGCTGTTCATCCTCGTCACGCTGTTCATGCAGAAGGGCATCGTCGGCCTGTTGCGCGGCCGGTCCTTCAGGCGCGCCGGCGGCGTCGCCAAGGAGGCGCTATGAATATCTCATCGACGGTGGAAGCGGCCGGCGGCGAGCGCGGCGTGTCCCTCGGCAGCGTGAAGGGCGAGGGCGTCGACACCCGCCACGGGGCCATCCTGTATCTGGAGGACATCACGGTGTCCTTCGACGGCTTCAAGGCGCTCAACAAGCTGAGCCTGGATATCTCGGTGGGCGAGTTGCGCTGCATCATAGGCCCTAACGGCGCCGGCAAGACGACGATGATGGATGTCATCACCGGCAAGACCCGGCCCACGTCAGGCACGGCCTGGTTCGGCCAGACCATGGACTTGTCGAGGATGACGGAATACGCCATCGCCCACGCCGGCATCGGCCGCAAGTTCCAGCGCCCGACGGTGTTCGAGCAGCACAGCGTGCTGGAGAACCTCGAACTGGCGATGAAGATGGACAAGCGCGTGCGCCCGACCCTGTTCGCCCGCCTGTCGTCCGCGCAGAAGGACAAGATCGATGAAATCCTCGCGCTGATCCGCCTGCGCGGCCACGAGCGCCGTCCGGCCGGACTCCTGTCGCACGGCCAGAAACAGTGGTTGGAGATCGGCATGCTGCTGATGCAGGAGCCGCAACTGATCCTGCTCGACGAGCCGGTGGTCGGCATGTCGGACGCCGAAACGGCGCGCACGGCCGAGTTGCTCAACGAATTGCGCGGCAAGCATTCGATCATGGTCGTCGAGCACGACATGGGTTTCGTCGCCGAGATCGCGCAACAGGACATGGTCACCGTGCTGCACGAGGGCGCCGTGCTGGCGCAGGGGCGCATGGAGCAGGTGCAGGCCGACGAACGGGTCATCGAAGTCTATCTGGGGCGCTAAACATGCTACAAGTCGAACAATTGAACCAGTACTACGGCTCCTCGCACACCTTGCGCGGGGTGTCGCTGTCGGTGGCGAAGGGCGAATGCCTGGCCCTGCTGGGGCGCAACGGCGTCGGCAAGACGACCCTGCTGAAATGCCTGATGGGCGTGCTGCCGGTGGCGCGCGGCCGCGTCCTGTTCGAGGGGCGCGACATCAGCCGCCTGGCGCCGCACGCGCGGGCCCGCCTGGGCATCGCCTATGTGCCGCAGGGGCGGGAAATCTTCGCCCGCCTGACGGTCGAGGAAAACCTGCTGATGGGGATGGCGACGCGGCGCGGCCGCGGCGCGGCCGGCATCGACGCCGAGGTGTACCGGCTCTTTCCGGTGCTTAAGGAGATGCTGCAGCGCCGCGGCGGCGACCTGTCCGGCGGCCAGCAGCAGCAACTGGCGATCGCCCGCGCGTTGCTGGCGCGGCCGCGCCTGATCATCCTCGACGAACCCACCGAGGGCATCCAGCCCTCCATCATCAAGGATATCGAGCGCGTCATCCGCCTGCTGCGCGAGCGCGGCGACATGGGCATCGTCCTGTGCGAGCAGTATTTCGATTTCGCCCGGGCGCTGGCCGACCAGTTCCTGGTCCTGTCGCGCGGCGAGGTGGTCGCCGCCGGCGCGGCGGCGCTGATGGATGGCGACGCGGTGCGCCGCCATCTGGCCGTCTAGGGTTTGCTCTTCAGGGGGGAGGCGCGGCGGCGGCCTCAGTTGCTCGGCGCGATCAGTTTCGAGACGGCGCTCGACGAGATCAGCGCCAGCAGCGCGTCGATGTCGACCGGCTTGACGAAGTAGTGGCCGAAGCCGGCCGTGATGGCGCGCGCGCGGTCCTGCGGCTGGCCGTAGCCGGACAGGGCGATGGCGAAGGGGATGTGGGTGCCGGTCGAGCCGCGCAACTGGCGTATCATCTCGAAGCCGTTCATGCCGGGCAGGCCGATGTCGCAGATCAGCACGTCGTAGATGCGGTCGCAGGCCATCGCCAGGCCGTTGGTGCCGTCGTAGGCGGTGCTGACGGTGTGGCCCTCCAGCTCGAGGAAGTCCTTCAGGGTGTCGCTGGCGTCGACGTTGTCCTCCACCAGCAGGATGCGGTAGCCGGTGGCCGGCGCGCGCAGGCGCGAGCGCGGCGGCAGCGTCGCGTGCAAATTCTTCGATATCGGCAGGGTGACGGTGAAGATGCTGCCCTCGCCCAGGCCGGGGCTGGCGGCGTGCACGCTGCCGCCGTGCAGGTGGACCATATTGTGCACCACGTTCAGGCCCACGCCCAGGCCGCCCTCGGAGCGCGCCAGCGAGCGCGGCCCCTGCGTGAACAGGGCGAAGATCGAGGGCAGCACGTCGGCGCCGATGCCGGCGCCGTTGTCCTCGAAGGTGATGTCGACCTGCTCGCCGCGGACCACTGCGGCCAGCGTGATGCGGCCCTCGTCCTGGCTGTACTTGGAGGCGTTCACCAGCAGGTTCGAGAACACCTGCGCCAGGCGCACCATGTCGCCCTCGATCAGCACCGGCTCGGCCGGCAGGTGCACCGATAGCTGCTGGCGGCGCGCGTCCAGTTGCGGCCGCACCGCCTCGATGGTGCGCTCCATGACGTCGCCGAGCAGCACCGGTTGCAGCATCAGGGTGATCTTGCCGCTGCTGATGCGGGCCGCGTCGAGCAGGTCGTCGAGCAGGCTGGACAAATGTGTCACCTGGCGGCTGATGGTGGCCTGCAACTGGACGATCTGCGGGGTGGCGTCGGGGATTTTGCCGAGCAGGACGGCGGCCATGCTGATGGGCGCGAGCGGGTTGCGCAGCTCGTGGGCCAGCATCGACAGGAATTCGCTCTGGCGCTGGTTGGTCGCCTCGGCCTCGTCGCGCAGGGTCTGCGCGCTGAGCGCCGCCAGCACCAGGTGCTGGTTGGCCTCGCGCAACTGTTCGACCAGCTCGCGCAGGCCGGCGCGCTCGGCGGCGTCGGCGCGCAGGGCCGCCAGCTCCAGGCGCAGCACCGCGATCTCCGCGTCCGCGCCGTCGCCGCCAGCGGGGGCTGGCGGCGGGCTGCCGGCGGGATCGTCGCGTATGGCCATGGGCTAGGTCTTCAACCGGCCGGTGCGTGCGCCGAGGGATGGCCCGACAGGAGTCCCTCGAACTCCATCGGCCGGCTGTCGATTTCGATGCCGGCGTCGGTGATGACGTAGCGGCGCAGGTGGTTGCTGTGGCCGCTGCCGCGCACCTTGACGACCGAGATCAGCTTGGTCAGGCGTCCGTCCAGTTCGACATAGCGCATGGCGATGATGGCGTCGGCCAGGAAGGAGGTGTCGGCCTGGCTGAAGCGCATGTCGGTGAAGCGGTCCTCCATGCCGATGGTGACCAGGACGGTGACGTTCAGGCTGGCCAGCGTGGCGAGGATGCGGAACACGGATTCGCGGAAATCCTGGCGGAACTCGGGCGCCAGGTACAGGCCCAGCTCCGACAGCGAGTCGATGACGACGCGCCGCGCGCCGCTGCGCAGCACTTCCTGCACCAGGTCGTCGAGCACCTCCTCGATCGACAGGTCGAGCGCGCGGCTTTCGACGACGCTGACGTCGCCCGCGTGGATGAGTTGCGCCAGCATGGCGTTGCGCAGGATCGAGGTGCCCTTCTCGAAGCAGGCGACGACGCCTTTTTCGCCCAGGCGCGCGCCCTCGGCGAGGAAGGTCACGCCGAGGATGGTCTTGCCCGAGCCGGAGGGGCCCACCACCAGCACGGCGTGGCCCTCGGGCAGGCCGCCGTGCAGCAGCGCGTCGAGCTGGTCTATGCCCATGGGCACGCGGCGCGTCTCCTGGCCGACCGGCTGCAGGGCGTGGCGGTTGGCCGCCAGCGGCGGCAGCAGGCGCGGATAGATGCGCAGGCCGTCGTCGCTGATGCGGAAGGTGTGCGAGCCGCCCAGATGGGCGTGGCCGCGCATCTTGACGATGCGGATCTTGCGCACCACGGAGTTTTGTTCGACATGCTGGGACAGCGAGAACAGGCCGTCGGCCACCGTCATGACGGGGTTCGCCTCGGCCTCGGCCGGCGAGTACTCGCCGATCAGGAAGGTGGTCGCCTGCCAGCTGGTCATGCGCGTGCCCAGTTCCTGCACGAAGTGCTGCAGGTCGGAGACGCCCTCGTTGCCGCTCTTGGCGGTCTGGATCACCGAGCGGAAGGAGTCGACGAAGACCAGGCCGGGGGCGAAGGTCTCGACTTCCCGGCTGATGCGTTCGAGCACGCCGCTGAAGTCGCCCGTGCGCAGATTCTCGGCCAGGTTGACGTAGCGGATGCAGCTGTCGACCTTGTCGATGTCGAAGAAGCTGTATTGCTGCTGGTAGCGCAGCATCTTCAGGGGTGGTTCGCCCAGCACGGTGAAGAACAGCGCCTTCTTGTCCGGGCTGGCCAGCGCGAACATGATCTGGTGCGCCAGCGTGGTCTTGCCGGTGCCGGGGGCGCCGGCGATCACGTTGAAGGAAAACTCGCTGAGGCCGCCGCCCAGCAGCGTGTCCAGTCCGGGTACGCCCGTCGACTGGTTTCCCAGACTCACTTTGTTACTCATTGATTCTTTCCCTCAGGCTCATCGGCCCATGCTGTGTTCAGAAGCCGGGTCGTTAGCGCCGCCCCGATCAAGCCCGACAACAGCTTGGTGAAGGTGTCGAGCAAGGTGCTATTGGCCTGGCCTGCATTTACCGGGTCGATGGACGCGAGGTTTTCCTTTAATGTCGAGAGAAGGATGTGGATGGGTTGCGACGACACGCTGGGTGTCAGCCAAGGGTGCTGCGGAATGACCAGACGCATGGCCCGGCCATAGAGCGCGCAGAAACCGGCCTCGCCGATCAGCGGACTCAGATGCGCGGCGAGCCGCTCCCACGTGCGCAGCGAGCGGGCGACATGGTCGACGCCGCTCATTCCCGCCGTGGGCGCCAGCACTTCCTGTATCAATTGCTGCCGCTTGTCGTCGTTTTTATCCATGCATGGCAAATGAAAAATATTTATCGTGCAAAGGCGGATCCTGTTGCATGGCTGCGGAGGGGCTTGCGCCCCTGCTTATGGAGGACATTGTAGTCGCTATGGCGCGCGGCGGTTGTTTTTTATGAATGGCGCGCCGCGCCGCGGCCCGTGGCCGGCCTTGCGTGCGGCAGCGCACAGTTGTGCGCGGCGGGATCGTGTCTACTTAACCACTTGCAACAAAGTAGTCCCAAAAATAACAATTTCCAGGCCGTGTCGCCGCCCCGGCCGGGCGACGGCGCATGCAGAAAAGGTCGTACATGAAGCGAACATTGACAGGCGGCAACGATGCCGCCGCCCCCCTCAAGGACGAGGCGGCGGCGCGGCGCGCGCAGACGCGCGCCGAGATCACCCTGAATTCGATCGGCGACGCCGTCATCGGCACCGATCTCGCCGGCCGCGTCGATTACATGAACCGGGCGGCCGAGGAGCTCACCGGCTGGACCCTGGCGGCGGCCGGCGGGCGGCCCGTCACGGAAGTGATGCGTCTGGTCGACGGCGCTAGCGGCGCGCCGCAGCGCCACCCGATCAAGCGGGTCCTGCAGTTGAACGCGGCGAGCCGCCTGGCGCCCGGCACCCTGATGCTGCGCCGCGACGGCAGCACGGCGGCCATCGAGGACTCGGCCGCGCCGATCCACGACGCCGAGGGCCTTCTGGCCGGCGCCGTGATGGTGTTCCGCGACATCACGGCGGCGCGCGCGCTGAGCGTCAAGATGGCCCACCTGGCGCAGCACGACTTCCTCACCAACCTGCCCAACCGGGTCTTGCTGAGCGACCGCATCGGCCGGGCGGTGGAACTGGCGCAGCGCCACGCCGGCGCCTTCGCGGTGCTCTACCTGGACCTGGACAATTTCAAGAATGTCAACGATTCGCTCGGCCACGCCACCGGCGACCTGCTGCTGCAATCGGTGGCGCGGCGCCTGGCGGCGAGCGTGCGCGCCTCCGACACGGTGAGCCGCCAGGGCGGCGATGAATTCGTCGTGCTGATCCCGGACATCGCCGGCGCCGCCGCCGCGGCGGCGGCCGCCGAGGCCCTGCTGGCCGCGCTGGCGGCGCCGCACGCCATCGGCGCGCACACGCTGTACGCCAGCGGCAGCATCGGCATCGGCCTGTTTCCGGCCGACGGGCAGGACGCCGAGACGCTGATGCAGAGCGCCGACACGGCGATGTACCAGGCCAAGGAGATGGGGCGCAACAACTATCAGTTCTTCAAGGGCGAGATGAACGCGCGCGCCGTCGAGCGCCAGTCGCTCGAAACGCATCTGCGCCGCGCCCTCGAGCTGCGGCAATTGACGCTGCACTACCAGCCCAAGGTCAACCTGGCCAGCGGCGCGATCACCGGTTGCGAGGCGCTGCTGCGCTGGAACCATCCGGAATGGGGCGCGGTGGCGCCCGAGCGCTTCGTCGGCATCGCCGAGGACTTCGGCCTGATCGTGTCGATCGGCCGCTGGGTGCTGGGCGAAGCCTGCGCCCAGACCAAGCGCTGGCAGGAGGCCGGCCTGGCGCCGGGCTCGGTGGCGGTGAACATCTCGGCGCTGGAGTTCCGCCGCCGCGATTTCGTCGCCGGCGTGCGCGCCGCGCTGAGCGAGAGCGGCCTGGCGCCGGCCTGCCTGCAACTGGAGATCACGGAAAGCGTGCTGATGCGCGACGCCGATGCCTGCGCGGCGATCCTGCGCGAACTCAAGCAGCTCGGCGTGACGCTGGCCGTGGACGATTTCGGCACCGGTTATTCCAGCCTCAGCTATTTGAACCAGTTCCCCATCGACGTGCTCAAGATCGACCGCTCCTTCGTGCGCGGCATCGGCGCGGCGGGCGGCATCATCGCCGGCGCCGTCATCGCCATGGGCAACAGCCTGGGCCACCGCGTCGTCGCCGAGGGCGTCGAGGACGCCGCGCAACTGGCCTTCCTGCGCGAGCGGCGCTGCGAGGAGGGGCAGGGATTTCTGTTCAGCGCGCCGCTGGAGGCCGAGCAGTTCGGCCTGCTGCTGGCGGCCGCCCGGGTTTAGGCGCTCGGCCCCGCCCGGCCGTTTTTGCGCCGCCGCGCCGCGAGTCGACGGCTTGCCGGCGCCGCCCCGCCTCAGGTCAGCGCCAGGCGCGCCGTGTAGCGGGTGCCCTCGGCGTCGGAGGCGACCTCGATGTCGCCGCCTTGGGCGCGGGCGATTTCGCGCGCCACGAACAGGCCCAGGCCGAGCCGGGTGGCGCCGCGCGCGTCCGCGTCCGCGCTTTCCGGCGCCTGCTGCAGCGGCTGGAACAGTTTGGCCAGCGCCGCCGCGTCCAGCGCCGCGCCGCCATGCGTCACGCGTATCGACAGCGCGTCGGCGCCGCCGTGGGCCTCGACGAGCACCTCGCCCGCGCCGTTCTGGGCCGCGTTGAGCAGCAAATTGGTGCACATCTGGCGCAGCAGCACGGCGTCGACCTTGGCCGTCGGCCGGCCCGTGGCGCGCAATTCGATGCGGCGCTGCGGATGCAGGGGCGCGACGGCGCCGATGGCGGCGCGGCAAATTGCCGCGACGTCGGCATCGCGGCGCGCCACGGGCATGCCGCCGCCCAGTTGCGCCCGGGTATAGCCGAGCAGATCGTCGACCATGCGGCCCATCTGCAGGGCGCCGCGTTGGATGCGCTGGGACAGTTGCCGCACCTTGTCGGGGGCGTTGCCGGGGTGGGCCAGCAACTGGCCCGACAGGGATAGCGTCGACAGCGGCCCGCGCAGGTCGTGGCTGAGGACGGAGAGGAAGAGTTCGCGGGCCTGGTCGGCGCGCGCGCAATAGGTGCTGGTCGATTCGGCCAGCGCCTGGTCGATGGCTTCGTTGAAACGCACCATGTCGGCGATGTCGGCCTGCGCCATCTGCGTCACCCGGGGCAGCCAGAGGCGCAGCACGGTGGCGCGCAGGGCGCGGAATTCGGCGCCCACCTGGGGCAGAGAGAAATGGCTGGCCTGGCGCTGCGCGCCGTGCACCGCGGCGGCGCTGTCGTCGGGCACGGGCGCCAGTCCCTGGGATTTTTCGTATTGCTGGGCCGGATCCTGGTCGCTGCCGATGTCGCGCGCAATGTTTTGCAGGATCTGCCGGGCGTGGTCGCGCAGCGTCAGTTGCGACGGCGCGCCGGGCGTTGCCAGGCTGCGCGCGAAGGCCTCCCACTCCAGCAGGATGGTGTCCATTTGCGTGTCGATGAAGTTCGCTAGGGTCATGGTGGGGCCGCCTTGAGTGTCATAAGGCATTGTAGGCCCTTTCCGAACGCGGCCCCGCGCGCCTGCGCGCGCCTCAGACCAGCTGGAACCAGCCCAGGACGGCGCCGCCGGCGAGCAGCCACAGCAGGTGGAATTTGGTGCGCCAGATGATTAGGCCGGCGACGCAGGAGAGGGTCCACAGCGGCCAGTCGGCGCGCCAGTCGTGGTGGGCGCCGCCGAGGATGACGCCGGTGGCGATGAGCAGCGCGATGACGGTCGGCGCCATGCCCTGCTTGAAGGCGCGCACCGGGCGCAATTCGCGGTTGCGGTGGCCCCACTGCGCGGCCAGGTAGGTGATGGTGGTGCTGGGCAGCATGATGCCGATCATGGTCACGGCCACGCCCAGGAAGGCGGCGCTGTAGCTGCCCGCGTTCAGGCCCACGTTCCAGCCCATCAGGGCGACGAAGAGCACGTTCGGCCCCGGCGACGCCTGGGCGATGGCGATCGATTCGTTGAACTGGGCCTGGCTCAGCCAGTGGTGCTGCTCGACCAGGAAGCGGTGCATATCGGCCGTCGTCGAGATGGCGCCGCCGATCGACATCAGCGACAGCAGCAGGTATTGGGCGAACAGGTTCAGCCAGTCGCCCCAGCCGAGCACCAGGTGCAGCGGCGCGCTCATGGCGCGATGCGCCGGTAGGTCAGCGCGCAGCCGAGGCCGCCCAGGCCCAGCAGCACGTAGAACAGCGGGCAGTGCAGCACGGCGACGAGCAGCACGCCGAGCGCGCACATGGGAAGGGTCAGCCAGAGCGGCAGCGGATGTTTTTTCAGCGCCGTGGCCAGCTTCAGGCCGGTGGCGGCGATCAGGCCGGCGGAGACGGCGGCCATGCCGCGCAGGGCGCCGCTGATGCCGGGGTGGCCGGCGTACTGGGCGTAGAGCAGGGCCAGCAGCAGCACGATGACGAGCGGGATGGCCAGCATGCCGGCCAGCGCCGCCAGCGCGCCCGGCAGGCCGAAATAGCGCCCGCCTATCATCAGCGCCAGGTTGACCACGTTCGGCCCCGGCATGATCTGCGCGACGGCCCATTCCTCGACGAATTCCTCCTGGCTCAGCCAGCGCTTGCGCTCGACCAGCTCGCGCTGCACGACGGCGAGCACGCCGCCGAAGCCCTGCAGGGCCAGCAGCGTGAAGGAGAGGAACAGGTCGGCCACGGAGGCGGGCTGGGGATGGGCGGGCGCGGGGTCGGGAGTCATGCCCCGATTATCGCCGTGGCCCGGCCGACTTGTCCATGTGCAATTGACGGCCGGCGCGGCGGCGCGCAAAGATTTTTCCGGGCGATGGAAAGCTGATATTGACTTTGCGATTTATTCAACGATACTCCTTTCTGTGTACACCAGCTTCCACTTCGATCAACGATGATCCCATCATGCACCTGAAGGATAGTGATGACTGCGCCTAGACTGCTGCAAGCTCTGCGTTCGCCGGCGGCGACGGAACTGTATCAACAACGAGTCAATGAGGAGGGGCACAAAATCGTCAACCAGGGCATCGCGGTGCAAACGGATTTCAACACCATGTGCGCGCTCGAGTATCTGAAGTCGCACAACATCCACGCCGAGGTGATCGAAAGAGTCTTGCTGCATCCGGAGTTGCGGCGCAAGACGCGCCACTGAGGATAGCGCCGCCGATCCGGCCCGTGCGGGGCGCATCGGCGGCGTCGGCGCGGCATTGTCATTTACGCCATTTTTCTGAAGTTATGCACAATAAATGGCGATAAAAAACAGCTTAAATAATTTTCCCGTCGGAATATCCGTTTTTGCAAGTGATTGATTTGTATGGATTTATTTTTTGCTGTTTGAACGGGCAGTTTGTTGAAACCCGCATTCCCGCTCACTCTCGGGGGTGTCAAGAGGCGCTTATCCACAAAGATATCCACAGCCAGTGTGGATATCTGAAAAAGGTCTTAACAATCCGCCACTTAGGCGCGGCGGGGGCGGGGACGGAGCGAAAACGGGGCGTTCCGGGGCGCCGGCGCGAAAATTTTTCATACTGGATGGATGTCCAGTGGTATTCATGTGGTATTTGACGCAGCGCAAACCTGAGGCGGGCGCCGCGGCCGCCTAATCGGGCGTCAGGACGGCCAGGGCGGGACCGGGCTTGTCCTCCCCGTGCAGCGGCAAGAGCAGGGCGCGCAGGGCGTGGATGGCGCCGTCCATGCCGGTGACGGCGACGGCGCCGCTCCAGGACCGGCCCTGCGCCAAGGCGGGCAAGGCCGCCGCGCAGGCCGGCGCCAGCGCGCCCAGGGACAGGCCCTGCAGTTGCTCGGGCGCCGCGCCCAGCAGGGCGCACAAGGCCGCGTTGGCGGCGACTATGCGGCCGGCGTGGTCCAGCGTCAGCGTCATGGCGTGCCGCTCGAGCGCCGCCTCCAGTTGGCGCGCCTTGTCCAGCGCCGCGTTCAGGACGGCGGCGCGCTGCTCGGCCTTGTACAGGCTGGAATAGGTGCGCAGCGAGGAGATGACGGTGGTAAACAGCTTGCGCGTCGTCAGGTCGGTCTTGCACCAGAAATCATTGATGTCGTAGTCGAGGATGATGCTGTGTTCCAGCGCCTGGCCCGGCTGTCCGGTGCGCAGGACGATGCGCACCAGCTTGTTGCCCAGTTCGTCGCGGATCTTGCGCGCCACCTGCAGGCCGGCGTCGTTGCTTTCCATGATGACGTCGAGCAGGACGATGGCGATGTCGGGCGTGTTGCGCAGCACCGCCAGCGCCTCGGCGCCGCTGTAGGCGTGCAGGAAGCACAGGCGCCGGCCGAGGAAGCTGCTGTTGCTCAGGGAGAACTTCGTCACCACGTGCACATCGACGTCGTCGTCGACGATGAGCACGCGCCAAGGCGGCGGGGCGTTCGCCGCGTCGCTCTGGCCATCGGCTTCCGCCGCATCCTCCTCGATCAACCAATCCGAGTCGGTATCGTTGTTCACAATTTTCGCACCCATGTATATCCGTTCAGAATGGGGAAATCACGCCCCATTATCGCGCCGCCCGGCAAAATGTGCTTGCGCCGTACAAGGACACTATGCCAGTGCGTAAGTTTTGTCAAAGTATTCCGCGCGCCGGCCCGAAGGCGGCGCCGATCCGCACAAAATATTTTTTCAAAATACATGCCGAGGTTTGCGATAACCCCCGGCCGCGTTTGTAAGTCATTGATTTGATTGGGGTAAAATATTGCCTTCGGATTGGGCATTTTGTTGAGAGCCGCAGCCACGCTGGCGTTGCGGCCTGTCAAGGGGGCTTTATCAACAACTTTATCCACAGCAGCTGTGGATATCTTCTTGCCGGCCTCAGCGGCGCGCCGCGGCCAGCTCGGCGTAGCGGGCCAGGAAGCGCCGCTTGGCCTCGCCCGGATCGAGCGGCGCGATCGTCTCGGGCAGCGGCGCGATGCCGTCCAGATAGGCCCAGCGCTCCGCCGAATGCGGCATCAGATCGCGTTTTTCGGTGGCCAGGGCGATCAGGTCGGCGCGCTTGATCGGCGCGTAGTCGGAGAAATCGAGGCCGAATTCGGCGCCGATCAGGGCCGTGACGCGCTCCTCCAGCTCGCCGAAACCCGGCATCAGCACCTTCAGCGGCTTGACCATGTCGCCCAGATAGGCTTCGGCGGCGTCGTGCAGCAGCGCGGCCAGGCGCAAATGCGGCGGCACCAGCGCGGCGACGACCAGGCTGTGCTGGGCCACCGAATAGAATTCCCGCGTCTGGCCGTTGAAGCGGCACTGGTAGGCCAGGCCGTGGGCGATGTCCTCGATGGCGACGCGGTCGATGCGCGGCTCGCGCGGGTAGAAGCGGTTGCCGGAGAAGGTGGAAACGTAGTCGGTGGTGATCATGTGCGCTGGCCTCGGTGCGGTGGCGGCGGCGAACGGGCCGGCGCCTTGCCTCCATCCTACACCTGACGCCGCCATGGCGCGGCGCGGCGGGCGCTCAGTCGGCGGGGACTTTGTGCAGTTGCACGGTCTGTTTCTCGTCGAACAGGCCGGCGCCGTGCAGGCCCAGCAGCTTTTCGAAGGTGGCCGCGTCGAGGTAGATTTCCTTGCGCATCCACAGATTGCGCCGTTCGACGGGGCGCCGCAGCTTCTTCAGCGCCGCCGCCACGCGGCGCGGATCGAGCGGGCGCAGCGCGATGTCGGCGCCGTCGCGCGCGCTGACCAGCATGACCAGCGCGCTGCCGTCCTTTTCGGGATTCTTGACGGCGAGGTATTCCCGCCCCTGGAATTGGTGCAACTGGGCCTGCGCCGGCAAGTCCTCCTTGCCGGCGCCCATCCATTGCAGGGTCAGCCTGTCGCCGTCGGCGCCCACCAGCAGCTTCTTGTCGATCGAATCCTTGATGCGCACTTGCCAGGCGCCGGCGATGTCGGCGGGGATGGCGATGGCGGGGCCGGCGGCGCGCTCGACGCTGACGCCGCAGGCCGACAGCAGGGCCGCGCAGAGGATGAGGAGCAGTTTTGCAAGGGGGAGGACGCGCATGCGGCGGACTTTCAGTGGGAATGCGATGTGGGCAATAGTTCCCATTTTACATGACGGGAGGGGGTATGTTGCCATGCGGCAATTGCCTGCGGCGCTTCAGGCCGCCGGGGCGGCGCCGCGCAGGTCGGCGCAGGCGCGCTCCAGCGCCGCGCTGACGGCGGGCAGGGCCAGGCGCACCTCGTCCAGCGCGCCTTCGCCGGCCAGCGCCTCCATGGCGTGGCACAGGCCGTGCAGGTGCTGGCCGCTGAGGTAGCCGGCGCTGCCCTTCAGGGCGTGGAAGGCGGCCGCCGTCGCGCCGGCGTTGCCGGCCAGCAGGGCCTGGCGCGCCAGCGCCAGGCGCCGCGGCGCCTCGTCGAGGAAGGCCTGGGTGATGCGCTGCATGTGCTGGCCGGACAGGCCGGCCAGGGGCACGATGTGGATGGCGCCGGCGGCCGGCGCGGCGATGCCGAACTGCTGCGCCAGTTCGGCCTCGGCGGGCGCCCCGTTCGCCTCGAGCGCCCGGCCGCGCTCCAGCAGCAGCGCGATGACGCGGCCGATCTCCTGGTGCAGCAGGCGCTCGTCGACCGGCTTGCTGAGGAAACCGTCCATGCCGCAGGCCAGATAGCGCGCCCTGTCGTGGGCGCTGGCGTTGGCCGTCAGGGCGATGATGGGCAGGTCCGGCTCGGCCACCGGGCGCGCCGCGTCGCCGCCGGCGCGGATCAGGCGCGTCGTCTGCTCGCCGTCCATGAGCGGCATGCGCCCGTCCATCAGCACCACGTCGAAGTCGGCGCCGGCCAGCGCGCGCAGCGCCGCGACGCCGTTGTCGACCAGCGTCACCTGGTGGCCCATGCCCTCGAGCAGGGTGGCGATGATGATCTGGTTGGTGCGCACGTCCTCGGCGCACAGCACGCGCAGGCGCCGCGCGTGGCGCGCCGGACGGGCCGCGCGCAGCGCCTCGGGCGGCGGCGCGTGGCCGGCCGCCAGCGGCAGCGTGAAGCGGAAGTGCGAGCCGATGCCGGGGCGGCTGTCGACGCCGATGTCGCCGCCCATCAGCTCGACCAGTTCCTTGCAGATGGCCAGGCCCAGGCCGGTGCCGCCGTATTCGCGGGTGGTCGAATGGTCGCCCTGTTCGAACTTGCGGAACAGCCGCGGCAGCGTCTCGGCGGGGATGCCCGGGCCGGTGTCGCTGACGCAGAATTCGACGCCGCCGGCCGCGCCGCGCAGGCGCACCGCCAGGCGCACCTCGCCGCTGGCGGTGAACTTGATGGCGTTGCCGAGCAGGTTGATGAGGATCTGGCGCAGCCGCGTCGGGTCGGCGCGCACATAGCGCGGCAGGTCCAGGGCCAGCTCGCGCTGCAGCAGCAGGCTCTTGGCGTCGGCGTGGCCCTGGACGATGGCGGCGGCGTCGCCGATCAGGGCCAGCAGGTCGAAGTCGACCGTCTCCAGCGTCAGCTTGCCGGCGTCGATCTTGGCGAAGTCGAGGATGTCGTTGAGGATGGTCAGCAGGGCCTCGCCGTTGTGCAGGCCGATGCGCAGGTATTCCTCGGTGCGTCCGCGCACGGACGGGTCGCGCAGGGCGAAGCGCAGCATGCCGATGACGCCGGCCAGCGGCGTGCGGATGTCGTGGCTCATGGCCGACAGGAAGTCGATGCGGTGGCTGCTGACCACTTCGGCGCGCTCCTTGGCCACGGTCAGCGCGTCGTTGCTGCGCGTCAGCTCGAGGGTGCGCTCGCGCACGCGCCGCTCGAGGTGGTCGCGCAGCACGCGGATCTGGTCGGCCAGGGCGAAGGCCAGCAGCAGGCCGTCCAGGGTGCCGCCGAGCAGGGTGAACAATTGGGCGTTGTCGACCAGGGCCGGGATCAGGCCGACGTTGGCCGGCAGGATCAGCAGGGCGGGGATGATCAGGGCGACGAAGGCGCAGACGAAGAAGCGCGCCGGCTGGAAGCCGCGGCGCCAGGCCGTGACGCCGCACACCAGGGCCAGCAGCATCCACAGCGCGATGACGATGGTGGCCAGGGTGTGGGCGTAGTTGAGGGCGAAGAAGCAACTCGGCAGCAGCAGCAGCGGCAGGACGATGTTGACGCGGCTCAGCCTGGCCAGGCGCGGCGAGAATTCGCGCAGGCGCAGGAAGTTCACGTAGAACAGGGTGCTGAAGACGGGCAGCAGGAAGAAGGGCACGTAGTGCCAGCGCAAGCCGTGCCAGTCGAACAGGTCGGCGCCGACGTGGAAGGTCATGCCCCAGGCGATCGCGTAGCACAGCACGTACAACGAGTAATACACCGAGGACTTGTCGCGCGTGATCGAGAAAATGAAGAAATTGAACAGGGCCATCGCCAGCAGGGCGCCGATGGCGCCCAGGATGAGGACGTTTTCGCGCGCCACCAGGCGCTGGTAGGCCGGCCGCGGCAGCATCGAAAACACCGGCGTGCGGGCGAAATAGGGACTGGAAAAGCGCAGCAGCACATGGTAGGTGGCGCCCGGCGCGAGCGTCACGTCCTTGCCGTAATGCAGCAGGTAATCGTGGGCGGCGTGGTAACCGCTGCGCAGCGCGACGACCCCGCCGCGCTCGTCGTAGATCCTGGCCTCGACGAATTCGATCAGCGTGTCGTGCGGATCGAGCACCCAGGCGGGGTCGGCGCCGTCGTTGCGCACTTGGGCGTACAACCAGTAACTGCCGCCGAACAGGTCAACGGCCGGCAGCGGGCGCAGCGTCGCCAGCCAGGCCGGCAGGGCGGCCGCGTCGGCCGGGGCGGTGGCCGCGCCGGCCCGGTACAGGCGCGCGCCGTCGGCCAGGTCGCGGCCGGCCTGGTGCACG
>JANXSQ010000123.1 GCA_025356595.1 Janthinobacterium sp.
GGTGTCAGAAAGGTGCCTGCGTTAGACGGTCCCGGGATGTAGTCTGACTGGTTGAGGTAGCGGTGGTGTTGCTGGTGGAGGGCTTGAAGGCGGAGTAGGTAAGCGGCGGGACCCATGGTTGTTTTGGAGCCTTGCGCTGCCAACTTCGGGCGGAAATATTATCGGTGAGGGTGCAGACGGTGCGTTCCCGGCAGTCGTTGTGGTGATTTAACACGTCAAGATGTGCGATTTGGCCAGCCAGTTCGAGGTCTGAGTTGTTGATTTTACCGCGGGGATTTGATGTGGAGACTAAATCGGTTTGTACGTGGCTGGGAAACGTTGCCCGCCAGACCAAAGGGCGGAAATGCGGGTCGGCAGAAAGCCACACTCCGCCCATGCCTGCACCGCTTGCGTCGGCTGTGCCGAGTGCCACGGGCAAGTCTGGAACCACTTCGCCGAGGCGCGTTGGGCGGGACCCAAGGTCAAGTGCAAGGTGGTGCAGGTCGGTGATGGCATCGCGCATTGGTGCTTTAATGCGGATGCGGTTTTTGTCGGATTGTGTAAATCCAGTTTGAAGCGTGCTGAAGAAACCCCGGCCGCCTGGAATGGCTAAGATCATACTTCGCAATTCGCCGATTTTTTGCTTTGTGCCAGTCTTTGAGAGAGACTCTGCGCCGCGATTGCAACGTTTCGAGAATCTCGAGAAATCGTGTTCGGCGGTGCTCGGGAAGTTCGATCGTTTCGGACACCGTGTCAACAATCCACCCCAGCAAAACTTTGCGTGTAGCCCATTTTGCATCTCCTTTTGCCAGCTTGCTCAGGGAGATGGGTTCGTTGCGATAGGCGTGATCCGTGGGCGAGTTGGGTCGCAGTACGTCGTCAATAGAATGAAAGATGGTGGATCGTACGCGTTCTCGCAGGCCCGGGTGGCCTTGGGCAAGGCCGAGGAAATCGTCCATGTACACGTCGACGTAGGCCAATGGCCTTCGGAGTGGAATGAGCGCGTGATTAGTAGTGGGCACCCCAAGGGGATGACGGCTGTTGGTTGGACCGGTTTTCGCCGAAGCGGCGGGGCCGGGGATGACAGTGGGCGGATCGGTTTTCGCCTGTGAGGCGGGGCCGGTACCGCTTTGAATGGTGGGCACCCTGTTGTGAGGATGACGGCCGTGTACGGGTGGGCCCGTTTGCGATGCGTTCGCATTGACGGGACGGCCCTGTGTAGGTGGCACACCAACAGATGATTTTTCTGAGGGGGTGTGACAGCAGTGTTCAAAGGGTTTCGTGTGCGGCAATGTGGCGGCAAGATCGAGACGGTCGAGTTTTGAAAGGTATTGTGCTGGACGCCGGCTGACAGGTTTGAAGTTGTCGGCTGCGTCTGCGACGGGCGACAGCCGGTGCGGAGGCGGCTTCCAGTTTGTATCATTGAGGCGGTGGTTGGCTAAGTCGGTAGACGTCTCTGTGAGTGCGCAGAAAAACGGCGGGCTCCCGACCCATCCCATGGGCAGAACCAAAGGGAAAGCGACCAGTGGCTCTTCGTCCTCGTGTTGGGGGAATACGACCCCTAAGTTTGCGGTAGTCGGGGCAGAAACAAACAATCGGTAAAACCCATCCGCAATGTCTACTTTGATCATGTACGTTGGGCCATAGCGGCGGTTTGCACGGCGGATTTTGTGCAGTATGCGGTCGAAAGCTCGTCCAAATTGCATGGCTTCGGAAGGTGCTAAAGCCACGGTGTCTTCGTTGATTCCCCAAAAGGTATAGTCAACGATGATACGAGGCCGCCTGTCACGCTGCGGGACTACGCCCAATGGGGAGAGACGAAGATGTGGCAGGTGTAAAACAGAGCTATAAGGTAAAATTACCCAGTAGCCTTGATCTATCATGTCCGCCATCTCGTCCCGTAGGAACTCGAGATGGCTCAATGCGGACTGGTGGCTGCCTCTAGCCAGGGCGGTAGATATCTTGCTTCGGGTCCAGGGCTTGGTTGTTTGTAGGACGGGTGCGCCGATGGGGCGAAGACGGTCGAGGTAGTGACCCGCTGGGTGGTGGTTCGTGCGGTCGGCGATGTTATGTTGTAGGTTGGAAGGTCCACGTGTCTCCGTGACGAAGGTCTCCCAAGATGCGGCTGTGCCAAAACGTGCGGCGGCGAGCAGGATCAACTTACCTAGACGGTTGCTGCGCACTTTGGGTTGTCCGGGTGCAAGATTTTGGCGTTTCTTGGCTCTAGTACGGTCGCTAGGCGGGGACGAGTCTGGCGGCTTAGGTTTTGGGGGCCTGATTGGCAGCTCCGCTGGGGGCTGTCGAAGGCCTCCTCGTCACAATTGCTTATCCAAGAAGGCCTGCATGGCTGCCTTTTCCGCGGTGGTGAGCGCGCGATGGGTGGCGTGCTCCCGGCAGGCTTCGAAGCAGGTGCCGCGCAAGTGATAAGAGAGTCATACTTTTGGGCGGCTGTCCTCCGCTTTCAAAGCCACAACGTTCT
>JANXSQ010000140.1 GCA_025356595.1 Janthinobacterium sp.
GCTGCCGGCCCGGTGAGGGCTTACACCAGCGTCAAGGTGACGTCGATGTTGCCGCGGGTGGCGTTCGAGTATGGGCAGACGATGTGCGCGGCGGCGACCAGCGCTTCGGCGGTGGCGCGCTCCATGCCCGGCAGGGAGATCTTGAGTTCGACTTCGATGCCGAAACCGTTGGGTATCTGGCCGATGCCGACCACGCCTTCGATCGACAGGTCGGCCGGCAGGGCGATCTTGTCGCGGCCGCCGACGAATTTCATCGCGCCGATGAAGCAGGCCGAGTAACCGGCGGCGAACAGTTGCTCAGGATTGGTGCCGGCCGCGCCGTTGCCGCCCAGTTCCTTCGGCGTCGTCAGCTTGACGTTCAGGGCGCCATCGGCGGAGGCGGCGGAACCTTCGCGGCCGCCGGTTGCGGTGGCTTGGGCGCGGTACAGTACTTGTTCGATCGACATGGTATTTCCTATCAGTGTGAGGTTAAGTTGCAGTATGGTAAAAATATAGCTGACTATAAAATAGCAAGCTACTTATTTATTAAATCAAACTAGCTGAAGTCCCTTGTTGCTCTGCTGGGCGGGAAGCTTGCCTTGTCGGCGACGCCCATGTACAGACTATAAATTGCACACTATTAAATAGCAAGCTATATTTTATGCGTGGCAGCGCGCGCCGGCGCATCGCCCGCCACGCTACAGCGCCGTTTCGAAGCCCTCCAGCACGTTGACGACGTTGACGCCGATTTCCTTGACGGCGTAACCGCCCTCGAACACGAAGGCGGTCGGCAGGCCGAGGAAGGCGAGGCGTTCGCCGATGCGCAGGAAGTCGGCGCTGTGCAGGGCGAAGTGCGACAGCGGGTCGCCGACGAAGGTGTCGACGCCGAGCGAGACGACGAGGGCGTCCGGGCCGTAGCTGGCAATGCGGATGCAGGCCGTCTCCAGCGCGGCGAACCAACTGGCCGTGCTGCTGCCGGCCGGCAGCGGCAGGTTCATATTGTAGCCAAGGCCGGCGCCGGCGCCGGTCTCGTCGGCGTGGCCCAGGTAGAAGGGATATTCGTGGCGCGGGTCGGCGTGGATGGAGATGAATTGCACATCGTTGCGCTGGTAGAAGATGCTCTGCGTGCCGTTGCCGTGGTGGTAGTCGATGTCGAGGATGGCGACACGGCGCGCGCCGTCGTCGAGCAGGTGCTGGGCGGCCAGCGCGGCGTTGTTGAGGAAGCAGTAGCCGCCGAAGAAGTCGGCGCCGGCGTGGTGGCCGGGCGGGCGCGTCAGCGCGAAGGTGGCGCGTTCGCCCAGGCGCAGCGCGTGCGCCGCGTTGACGGCGCAGTCGGCGCCGGTCTTGGCGGCGATCCAGGCGCCGGCCGTCAGCGGCGTGCCGCTGTCCATCGAGTACAGGCCCAGCCGGGCGCAAAAGTTTTCCGGCTCGATGTCGTCGCGCAGGGTGCGCACCGGCCAGACGGAGGGGAAGGCGTCCCGGTCGGCGTTGGCCGGATCCAGCGCCAGCCAGTCGGCCCAGGCGTGGCGCAGGAAGTGCAGGTAGCGCGGCGTGTGGATGCGCTCCAGCGACATCAGCGGCACGCCGCGCGGCGTGACGATGCGGCCCAGGTTGCGCCGCGCCAGTTCGGCCACGACCATGTCGGCCCGCTCCGGCTTTTCGAAGCAGGGCACCATTGCGCCGCGGAAGAATTCGTGGCGGCCGCGGTGCTGGCCGTGCAACTCGTTGTAAAAGGTCAGCAAGGCGGCCCCGGCTCAGCTATGCGGACACAGGGTGCTGGCGCGGTAGGCGGCGACGTAGTCGTCGAAGCCGCCGCCGGGCGCGCTTTCGATGGCGGCCTGCTCGGCCAGCGAGGCCGCCGCCATCTGCTCGAAGTCGGCCCGCTCGGCGGCGCTGGGCGGGTGGGCGCGGAAGTAGGCGGCGTGGCGCTCGCTCTGGCGCAGGCCGAAGGCGGCGAAGGAGCCGCCGTTGGCGCGCACCTCGGCCAGCACCTTGGCCGACGGCGTGGCGTCAGGATCGGCCAGCTTGGCCGCCTGCAGCGCCAGCGCGGCGCCGTGCGCGGCGTCGCCGCGCTGGGCGTCGAGCAGCGCCGCCACCGGGGCGATGCGCCCGAGCAGCTCGCGGCCCCAGTCGGCCAGCGCGACGTCGGCGCCGTCGCGGCGCAGCGTCAGGCCCGGACGGCGGCCCTCCTTGACGGTGCGGGCGAAGTTTTCCGTGTAGCTGGCGCTGCACTGCGCCGTGATCGCCGGACTTGCGTCGAGGGCGCAGAAGAGCAGGAAGGCGTCGAGGAAGCGGCCGGTCTCCAGGCTGATGCCGACCGGCTCGAAGGGATCGACGTCCATGCAGCGCACTTCGATGTATTGCACGCCGCGCAGGCAGAGCGCCTGGATGGGCCGTTCGCCGGTGCGGATGACGCGCTTCGGCCGTATCGTCGAATAGTATTCATTCTCGATCTGCAGCACGTTGGTGCTCAGCTGTATCCACTCGCCGTCTTTTTTCGTGCCCAGCTCCGCGTACGGCGGATAGGCCTGGTTGACGGCCTTGGTCAGCGTCGCGACGTAGTCGTCGAGGCTGTTTTCATGCGGGCGCAGGCCGGACTGGGCGTCGTTCTGGTAGCCCAGGTCGCTCATGCGCAGGCTGGTCGCGTAGGGCAGGAAGAGGGTGTCGTCGGACAGGCTGTCGAGCTTGTGCGGGGCGCCGCGCAGGAAGCCGCGCGACAGCGCCGGCGAGGCGCCGAACAGATACATCAGCAACCAGCTGTAGCGGCGGAAATTGCGTATCGTCGCCAGGTAGCTGGCCGACTGGAAGGCCATCGGCGCGCTCTCGGCGGCGCCGTCGGCCTCGGCCAGCACGCGCCACAGGCGCTCGTCGAGCGAGTAGTTGTAGTGGATGCCGGCGATGCATTGCATGGCCTTGCCGTAGCGCAGCGCCAGGCCGCGCCGGTAGACGTGCTTCAGCATGCCCAGGTTGGACTTGCCGTACCAGGCGATCTGGATGTCGGCCTCGGCCGGCAGGTGGCAGGGCATGGATTGGCTCCACAGCAGCTCGTCGCCCAGGCGCGCGTAGGCGAAGCGGTGGATGCCGTCGAGCTTGTCGAGCGTGACGCCGATGTCGTGTTCCGCCGGCGTGATGAACTCCAGCAGCGCTTCGGCGTAGTCGGTGGTGATCTGTGGATGGGTCAGGGCCGCGCCCAAGGGGAGCGGATGCGGAGTGGCGGCCAGGTGGCCGGCCGCGTCGACGCGCAAAGTTTCCCTTTCGATGCCGCGCAAGCCGCCAGCCAGCAGGGCGCGGTGGCGATCCTCGGCCAGCAGGGCCAGGCGGCGTGTCAATAGATTGGGCAATTTATGCTTCCTTTCTGGTGCAGCGAATCATTTATTGGTGCTGAGGGTAACCGAAAATCGGCCCATGCGTCGTTGCGCGCAAAAAAAGCCGCCCGCCCGTCCGCGCGACGTCCCCGATGCCGGCGCGGGCCGGCGGCCGGGGACGAGCGTCGGCGGGCGGCGCATCGATTAGTATTTTAACAAAGGCGGGCGCGCCGCGGCGCTCAGGGCCGGCGCGCGCCGCTGACGCGCTCGATGCCGGCCAGGTCGCGCCAGCTTTGCGTCTCGGTGTAGCCGGCGCCGTCGAGCAGGGCGCGCACGGCGCCGGCCTGGTCGTAGCCGTGCTCCATCAACAACCAGCCGCCCGCCTCCAAGTGCGCCGGCGCGCCGGCGACGATGCGGCGCAGCGCCGCCAGGCCGTCGGCGTGGTCGGTCAGCGCGCCGGCCGGCTCGAAGCGCAGATCGCCCTCGGACAGGTGGCGGTCGCCGCTGGCGATGTAGGGCGGATTCGAGACGATCAGGGCGAAACGGGCCGCGCCCAGGGCGGCGTACCAGTCGCTGAGGAGGAAATCGACGCGCGCGCCGTTGGCGGCGGCGTTGCGGCGCGCCACGGCCAGGGCCGCCTCGCTGACGTCGAGGGCGGTGACGGCGGCGTCGGGCCGGCTGTGCGCCAGCGCGACGGCGACGGCGCCGCTGCCGGTGCCCATGTCGAGCGCGCCGGCGCCCGACGCCAGGCGGTCCAGCGCCAGTTCCACCAGCAGTTCCGTGTCCGGGCGGGGGATCAGCACGGCGGGATTGACTTCGAAGGGCAGGCCGAAGAACTCGCGCTCGCCGACGATGTAGGCGATCGGTTCGCCGGCCAGGCGGCGCGCGAACAGGGCCGACAGGCGCGCCGCCTCGTCGCCGCTGAGCAGGCGCTCCGACTGCGTGATCAGGCCGACGCGGTTCAGGCCCAGCGCGTGGCACAGCAGGATGCGGTTGTCGACCGGATCGAGCAGGGGCCGCACTTGCAGCGAGGCCAGCGTGCGGCCGGCGGCGATGACGGCGTCCACGCTCAGGCGCGCCGGCGCGCCGGCAGCAGCAGCCAGGCCAGGGCGACGGCGAAGACGGCGAAGCCGAGGAAGGACCATTGCGGAATCGACAGGCCGAAGAAGGGCGCCGTGGCGTCCTCGCACAAGCCGTCGGCGCGGAACATGAAGGGCAGATACTCGGCCGTGAAAATCTTGTTGAGGATGGTCTCCATCGGATCGATGCCGCAGGACAGGCCGGGGTGGGCCAGCACGTACAAATGCTTGCCGGCCACGCCCAGGCCGCCGAAGGCGCCCAGCAGGCCGAGGCCGGCGCCCAGGCGCGGCCGGCCGCCGAAGGCGCCCAGCAGGCAGGCCAGCGCGACGGCGATGAACAGATAGCGCTGGATCACGCACAGCGGGCAGGGCAGCATGTCCAGGCCATGCTGCAAATACATGGCCACGCCCAGCACGATGAAGCAGGCGGCGGCGATGGCCAATAAGAGGGGGCGCGAATTCTTCATCAAATATCCGGAAAGGTTAACGGCGGGCCGCGGCGGGCGGCGGGGCCGCTCATTCTCGCACAAAGGCGCGCGCGGCCGCCTTATGCTGCCCTTAAAACGGCTCCTTAGTCGGCCAGCGCGGCCAGCAGTTCGGCCTGGTGCTCGGCCGCCAGCGCATTGGTCAGATCGCTCAGGTCGCCGTCCATGATGAAGTCGAGCTTGTAGAGCGTCAGGTTGATGCGGTGGTCGGTCATGCGCCCCTGCGGGAAATTGTAGGTGCGGATGCGTTCGCTGCGGTCGCCCGAGCCGATCAGGCTCTTGCGGGTGGCCGCCTCGGCCGACTGCTGGGCGCGCAGTTGCACGTCCTTGATGCGCGCCGCCAGCACCTTCAGGGCCGAAGCCTTGTTCTTGTGCTGGCTGCGGTCGTCCTGGCATTCGACCACGATGCCGGTGGGCAGATGGGTGATGCGCACGGCCGAGTCGGTTTTGTTGATGTGCTGGCCGCCGGCGCCCGAGGCGCGGTAGGTGTCGATGCGCAGGTCGGCCGGGTTGATGTTGACGTCCTCGACCTCGTCCGCCTCCGGCATCACGGCCACGGTGCAGGCCGAGGTGTGGATGCGGCCCTGGGTTTCCGTGGCCGGCACGCGCTGCACGCGGTGGCCGCCGGATTCGAATTTCAGCTTCGAGTAGGCGCCGTTGCCGATCAGGCGCACGATGACTTCGCGGTAGCCGCCCAGGTCCGATTCGGAGGCCGAGACGACCTCCACCTGCCAGCGGTTGCGCTCGGCGAAGCGGGTGTACATGCGCAGCAGGTCGCCGGCGAACAGGGCCGACTCGTCGCCGCCGGTGCCGGCGCGGATTTCCAGGAAGATGTTGCGCTCGTCGTTGACGTCCTTCGGCAGCAGCATCGTCTGCAGTTCCCGCTCCAGCTGGAGCATGCGCGCCTTGGCCGACTCGATCTCCTCCTGGGCGAAATCCTTCATGTCCGGGTCGGCCAGCATCTCCTGCGCGGCGCCGATGTCGGCGCTGGCGTCCAGATAGTTGCGGTACAGCGCCACCAGCGGCCCCAGTTCGGCGTGCTCGCGCGTCATCTTGCGGTAATTGTCCATGCTCGACGTGGCGTCGGGGTGCATCAGCAATTCATCGAGTTCGACGAGGCGATTGGCCAGTTGGTCCAGCTTGGCCAGCATTGATGGTTTCATAGGCGTTCGGTAAGTGGGTGAGGGGGCGGAACGGGCCGCGGGTCGGCATGCGCGCGCGGCCGGCGCGTGGCGCGGTCAAACGAGGGGCGCTAACGGCGTCCGCGGAACAATTGCGGCAACAGCGTCGCCAGATGGGCGCGCTCTTCGCCCTGGGCGCGGTGCAGCGCCTGTTGCGGACCGTGCAGGAATTTCGCCGTCAAACCCTTCGACAGCGCCTCCAGCACGGCGTCGATGTCGGCGCCCTTGGCCAGCATCTTGCGGGCGCGCTCCACCTCCAGCAGGCGCATCGCCTCGCTGGTTTCATGCATGTCCTGGATCACCGGCACCATGGCGCGGTCGTCCACCCAGTTCATATACGACTGGACGCGCGTTTCGATGATCGATTCGGCCTGCGCGACGGCGGCCTGGCGGCTTTCCATGCCGGTCTGCACCACCTTGCCGAGGTCGTCGACGGTGTACAGGAAGACGTCGTTGAGGCGGCCGACCTCGGCCTCGATGTCGCGCGGCACGGCCAGGTCGACCATGAAGATGGGCTTGTGGCGGCGCGCCTTGATGGCGCGCTCGACCAGGCCGAGGCCGATCAGCGGCAGCGACGAGGCGGTGCAGGAGATGACGATGTCGTACTGGGCCAGTTTCTCCGGCAGCTCGGCGAGGCGGATGGCCTTGCCGTTGAAGCGGTGCGCCAGCAACTCGCCCCGTTCCATGGTGCGGTTGGCGATGGTGATGCTGAGCGGATTCTGCGCCGCGAAGTGGGTGGCGCAGAGTTCGATCATCTCGCCGGCGCCGATGAAGAGCACGTTCTGTTCGGAGATCTTGTCGAAGATGCGCTGCGACAGGCGCACGGCGGCGGCCGCCATCGAGACGCTGTGGGCGCCGATTTCGGTGGTGCTGCGCACTTCCTTGGCCACCGAGAAGCTGCGCTGGAACAACTGGTGCAGATAGGTGCCCAGGCCGCCGGCCGCCTCCGCCGTGCGGATGGCGTCCTTGATCTGGCCGAGGATCTGCGTCTCGCCCAGCACCATCGAATCGAGCCCGGAGGCGACGCGGAAGGTGTGGCGCACGGCGTCGTGCTGCGGCAGCATGTACAGGTGCGGGCGCAGTTCGGCGTAGTTGAGCTTGTGGTAATCGGCGAGGAAATGGGCGCCGGCGTCGAGCGTGTGCGGCACATGGCTGGCCGCGTACAGTTCGGTGCGGTTGCAGGTCGACAGGATCGCCGCCTCGCCGTCGGCGCGCGCGTCGATGCGCTCAAACCAGGCCCGCGCCGATCCGACCGCCTGACCCAATTGCTCAGGGGCGAACGCCAGTTGTTCGCGCAGCGACACTGGGGCGGTGGTATGGTTGAGGCCGACGGCGAGCAGTTGCATTTCGGGCTTAGATGAAATCGGTATACCGATATTATAACGCGCTGGACGCCGCGCCGACCGCCGACGCCGCTTTTGGGCGCGGCGGCGCGACACCGGAATCGCGCGGCCGCCTTCTGGAAACGACTGCGGTGCAGAGAGGCCGGCCAAGATAGCGCCTGTCCAAGCTGCGCCCGGCGGGGGCGACCAGGGGCAAGCCGGCCAGCAAGGTGGGCGCGCTGAGTGAAGAACTTGGCGTTGTCCGGCAGACTTTTCGCGGCAGGCGTCGTCCAAGGGGGCACTGCGCTTGGACGGCGAAAAATTGAGCCGGCCATGATTTTTCGTGGCACCTTGAACAACTCGTGGCCGCTTTCGGCCACCAGCGGACCTGGCCAAGCCATCTCGACAGCAGCCATTCAGAAGTGGGCCACAGCAACCCCCTAGCAACTGATCCGGGGGTTCTCACACCTATGATGCGCAGGCGCACAGACCTACCCTTACCCTACATGCAAACTTCTTCGTACGCTGCACTTGCGGCGTGATGCTTTAATTAAGGAGCTTATGATGAAGAAATTCTTGATCGCAATACTCTCCATACTCACAGTGACACTGGCACTGGCACTGCCGCTGCAAGCCGCTCCTAAGGCCGAGAAGAGTCTGTATGAACGGCTTGGCGGCGTCTTCGCCATCGCCGCGGTCGTTGACCATTTTAGCGACGCGGTGGTACAGAATCCGATCGTGGGAAAGACTTCTCAGAACCCAGCCCTCAGGGACTGGCACACGAACAAGCTAAACAGGTTGCCGGGCCTTAAGTTCATGCGCACCTTGTGGGTCTGCGAGGTCACGGGCGGGCCGTTCAAATTCTCGCCAACCAAGCCGGGAAAAACTCATTTAGGCCTTGAGAAGGCGCATCTTGACCTCAAGATCTCACCAGCGGAATTCGACGAGGTGGCGGCCGAGCTGGGGCGCAGCCTTGACTTCGCCAAAGTGGCTGCGCGTGAGAAGGGAGAAGTTCTCGCCGCCTTCGCAGCGCATAAGAAAGAGGTAACGGCTGGCTACAAGGCAAAGTGATTTTGCTTGGCTTGCACTTCGGCCCACTATGCATCGCCGGCCTGTCGGTAAGCCATAGGCAAATCATCGTTCTTCCTTGTGCTCGCTGCCTTCTTGCTCCTGGCCGCGGCGGAGAAGTCCCTTTCATTCCTTAAGGCTCAGCTTGCAAAGAGCTTGGTCGGCGGCTTTGGGTCGGAGGCTGTCAGCCAGAAGCACAACTTGGCCGACCGTTAACGGCCACGAGCGCTCACTCACGACAGTTGTCATGGAGGATGATCGCGCGGGTGCGCCCCCTCAGAACGTGTTCACAATCTTGCCGCATGGCCGGATAATGACGGAATGAGAAAGCCCTACGCCAGCGACATCAATCGAGAGAAGTTTGAAGAAATCCTGCCGGTGCTGCAAAGCGTGAGGAAGCGCACGAAGCCAACCA
>JANXSQ010000119.1 GCA_025356595.1 Janthinobacterium sp.
AGGCCACGGTTTCGTATGCATCTCTCGAAACCGTGACCTGACCCCGATTTGGTTTGCCGCCGCGCGTCGTTTGCTAGGCCGCGCCTTCGAGGGCGTCGTTGTTGAGCCATCCGGTCAGCGCTTCGGCCGTCATCGGGCGCGCGAACAAGAAGCCTTGCGCCAGCGGGCAGCCCAGGCTTTGCAGGATCTGCGCCTGGCGCTCGTCTTCGACGCCTTCGGCGATGACGGCCAAGCCGAGGTTGCGGCCCAGCTGGATCACCATCTCGGCGATGCTGCTGCCGCGCGCCGATCCCGTGATTTCGGTGACGAAGGCGCGGTCGATTTTCAGGCGGTCGATCTGCAGCCGCTGCAAATACGACAGCGACGAGAAGCCGGTGCCGAAATCGTCGATGGCGATGCTGACGCCGGTCTGCTTGATCTGTCCCAGCATCTTGATGAGCAGGTCCGGCTCTTCCATCGCCATCGATTCGGTGATTTCGAGTTCGATGAATTCGGGCGGCGCCTTGGTGTCGTCGAGCGCGTTGCGCAGCATGTCGAGGAAGTGCGGGTGGCGGAACTGCACCTGCGAGACGTTCACGGACATCATGAAGTCGCGGTGGCCCTGTTCGCGCAGCAGCACCAGTTCGCGGCAGGCCGTGCGCAGCACCCATTCGCCCAGATCAATGATCAGGCCCGAGTATTCGGCGATGGGGATGAAGCGGTCCGGCGAGATGAATTTGCGGTCCGGCGTCTGCCAGCGCAGCAGCGCCTCGGCGCCCACCGGGCGGCGCGTCAGCAGGTCGATCTGCGGCTGGTAGACGACGAACAACTGGTTCTGGCCGAAGGCCGTGCGCAGCGCGTGCATCATGCGCACGCGCTCGCGGATCTCCACGCCCATGCTGCGCGAGAAATAGAAGTGGCCGGCGCGCTGCTGGCTCTTGGCGCGCTTCAGGGCGATGTCGGCGTCCTTCAGGGCGTCGGCGCCGCTGCCGTCGTGCTCGCCCAGGCGCACCAGGCCCAGGGTGGCCGACAGTTGCACGTCCTGGCCGTCGATGCTGAACGGTTCCTGGAACAGCGCCAGGATCATGGCCGGATTCACCTGCGCGGCGTCGCCCAGCACGCAGAAGATGTCGCCGCCCATGCGCGCCACCGTCAGTTGCTGGCCCAGGCGCGACTGCAGGCGGCCGGCCACGGCGATCAGCAGCAGGTCGCCGAACTGGTGGCCGAGCGCGTCGTTGGTTTCGGCGAAGTGGTCCAGGTCGACCAGCGACAGCGTGGCCTCGTCGCGCGCCGGCCCGGCCAGCGTGGCGTCGAGGATTTCGACCAGGCGGGTGCGGTTGGGCAGCTTCGACAATTGGTCGTAGAAGGCGGCGTTGTGCAGGTGGGTGACCAGTTCGACGTTGTCGAGGCCGACGGCGACGTTGCCGCAAAAGACTTCCAGCAGGCGCTCGTCGATCTCGCTGAGCGGACGCGGCAATTGCAGGAAGGCGACGAAGTCGCGGCTGGCCTTGCCGGCGAAATACAGGGTGAGGAAGTCGTGGCTGTAGATGTTGCGGCGCTGTTCGAGCGAACGCTCCATGGCCGCGACGAGGCGCACGTCGTCGGCGGCCGTCAGGCGCCCGTGCGGCAGGTGCACGAAGCTGCCGGCGGTGGCGCTGACCTGCAGTTCGCGGCATTTTCCGTCCGGGCATTCCTGCACGCACAGCACGCCGTCGGCCTTGACGCTGAGCAGGTCGGCGATCTGGGTCAGCACGCCGGCGGCGAAGTTCTGCACGCCGTGCAGCGCCATCAACTGGGTGCTGGCGTGGACGATCTGGTTCAGGCCGCGGCGGCTGGCGCTGATCGAGCGGATCTGCTCGTAGGAGCGGATGGCCGCCGTCACGGTGGTGAACAGCTTGATGCGGGTCAGCTCGGACTTGGTCTTGTAGTCGTTGATGTCGAAGTCGCGGATGGCGTCGATTTCCGGCGCGTAGCCGGGTTGGCCGGTGCGCAGGATGATGCGCACGTCGGCCAGCTTGAGGGTTTCGCGGATGTGGCGCACCAGGTGCAGGCCGGCGTCGTCCTGCTCCATGACGACGTCGAGCAGGATGACGGCGATGTCCTGCTCGTGCTCGAGCATCTCGCGGGCCTGCGCGGCCGAGTAGGCGTGGACGAATTCCAGCGGCCGGTGCTGCATGTCGAGGTTGCCCAGCGCGAAGGTGGTGGTCGAATGGACATCTTCGTCGTCGTCGATGATCATCACCCGCCAGACACCGCGCGCGGCCGGCGCCGGCGCCGGCGGATGTTCTTCTAAGAATACCAGATCGTCGTGATCGTCCTTGCTGTGCTCAAGGGGGGTGATCGGTGCGGGCATGTGTCGCGTCTCCAAGATTTCTCGGTGTTCTTGCGAATGAGTATATAGCGAATTGACAAGGAGAACGATAATTTAGGCGTTTTCTGGCTTGTAAAACGGTGCTCTGGTCTATATTTCACTGTTTCGCGTCGGAATGACGGCAATATTGTATATATTTTATAATGAAACGGGTGCATTCCCGGGGGCGCCCGGGGGCGAGGCCGGGGGCGAAATACCGAGTAACTCTAAGTTTCGGCGCGATAGCGGCGCCCGCGCCGCGCCGGGCTGGTAGAATTGACCGTTTCAGCCTCTCACGTCCCCCATTATGTCCGGCAATTCATTTGGCAAACTGTTTACCGTCACCACTTTCGGCGAGTCGCACGGCCCGGCCATCGGCTGCGTCATCGACGGCTGTCCGCCCGGCCTGGCCCTGTCGGAAGCCGACATCCAGCCCGAGCTGGACCGGCGCAAGCCCGGCACCTCGCGCCATGTGACGCAGCGGCAGGAATCGGACACCGTCGAGATCCTCTCCGGCGTCTACCAGGGCGTCACCACCGGCACGCCGATCGCCCTGCTGATCCGCAACGAAGACCAGCGCAGCAAGGATTACGGCAACATCGCCGAAAGCTTCCGTCCCGGCCACGCCGACTACACCTATTGGCACAAATACGGCGTGCGTGATCCGCGCGGCGGCGGACGCTCCTCGGCGCGCCTGACGGCGCCCGTGGTGGGCGCGGCGGCGATCGCCAAGAAGTGGTTGCTGCAGCAATACGGCACCGTCTTCATGGGCTGCATGAGCCAGTTGGGCGACATCGCCGTGCCCTTCCAGTCCTGGGAGCATGTGGCCAACAATCCCTTCTTCGCCGCCAGCGGCGACGCCGCCCTGATCGCCAGCATGGAGGAGGCGATGGACCAGTTGCGCCGCGACGGCGACTCGATCGGCGCGCGCATCGACGTGATGGCGCGCAATGTGCCGGTGGGCCTGGGCCAGCCCATCTACGACAAGCTCGACGCCGACATCGCCTACGCGATGATGGGCATCAACGCCGTGAAGGGCGTGGAAATCGGCGCCGGCTTCAAGTCGGTGGCGCAGAAGGGCTCCGAGCACGGCGACGAACTGACGCCGCAAGGCTTCGTCGGCAACAATTCCGGCGGCATGCTGGGCGGCATCTCGACGGGGCAGGACATCACCGTCTCGATCGCCATCAAGCCGACCTCGTCGATCCGCACGCCGCGCCGCTCCATCGACAAGGAGGGCAATCCGGTGCAGGTGGAAACCTTCGGCCGGCACGATCCCTGCGTCGGCATCCGCGCCACGCCGATCGCCGAGGCCATGCTGGCCCTGGTGCTGATCGACCACGCGCTGATGCACCGCGCGCAGTGCGGCGACGTGCGCGTGGCCACGCCCAAGCTGGTCTGAGGGAAGGCGGGCGGCGGCGCCGCCCGCAAGGGATGCCCGGCGCGCCGGCGCCGCAAACGCAAGAACGGCCGGGACGGCGCGCAAGGCGCCGTCCCGGCCGTTTTCGTTTGCGGCGGCGCGCCTCAGGCGATTTTGTTGGCGACGATCGCTCGTTGCCGGCGCAGGTCCACGGCCTTCACGAGCAGGGCGCGGATGTCGTTGATCAGGCCGAATTCGGTCTGGCTCAGCTGGATGGGCGGGAAGCTGTCGTCCCAGTCGCCATAGATGAAGCCGGTCGGCTGGCCGTTCGAGGACAGCGGCAGGATGACGAAGCTGCGCGCGTCGGACAGGGTCGCCTTCCACCAGGCGGGCAGCTTGGCGGCGAATTTCGGGTCGCGGGCGTTTTCGATGAAGATCACGCGGTCGCTGTTGAGGGCGGCGTGGAAGACGTTCGGCTCGTAATGGTCGGCGAAGGCCATCAGCGGCTGCAGGTCCTTGATGCCCTGGCCCAGGCTGATGCGGGCGGCGTAGTTGTGTTCCTTGTGGTTGTGCGCGAAGGCGACGGCGCGCGAGAAATCGAAACCCTGGTAGAGCGTCTCGAGCGCCATCGAGACCATCTGGCCGGGACTGGCGCTGGCCAGCGCCTCGCGCATGTCGGCCAGGCCGCTGGTCAGCAGGCGGTTGCCCTCGGCGCGCAGGCGCGTCGAGGCCAGCGCCTGGGCGCGCCGCTCGGCCGGCTTGGAGAGGGGCGCGATCGACAGGTCGGTGGCGGCCATCGCCTTGGCCCGCTCGATCGCCTCGGCCATGCTGTCGGGCGCCACGCCGAGCATGTCGGCGTAGCGTTCGATCAATTCCCGCACGGCGAGGGCGCCGGCGGCGTCGTCGTGCCAGAGCGAGTCGGCGCAGCGCGCCGCCATCGTGCACAGGCCGGCCATCCAGTCGGCGCGGCTGATTTCGGCGCCGGCGGCGGCCGCCTCCATCGGCCGCATGCCGCTGATCAGGTGCGGCGGCAGGCCCCAATGGGCGGCGGTGGCGTAGCCGATCTCCTCCAGGCTCAGGCCGAGGATTTCCGGCGCCGCCGCGTTTTCGTTGCCGGGCCCGCCGTGCGCCTGCAGCCGGGCCCAGAAATCGGTCATGTAGAAGGTGACCATCATGCGCCCCAGCGTGTGCAGCATCGAGCAGACCACGGCCTGTTCGGCGTTCTGGCTGGCGGCGCTGGTGGCGAGCTGCTGGGCGACCATGCCGGCCAGCACGGCCTTCTCCATTTCGATGTGCGCGCTCAGGGAGTCGGGCGTGGCCTGCGACAGTTCCTCGATCAGCTTCAGGCCCAGCGCCAGGTGGCCGATGGCGTCGATGCCCAGCACCAGCACCGCCTTGGTCACCGTGTTGACGCTTTGTCCGAAGGCCGAATACATGCCGCTGTTGGCCAGGCGCAGCACTTTCTGCGTCAGCACCGGATCCGACAGGACCGTCTGCGTCATATTGAATGCCTGGTCGTCCTCGCCGCGCATGGCGCCCAGGATGGCGCTGATGGCCTTGGCGAAGCCGGGCATGTCGCCCTGCTGGCGCGTGCGCGCCCACAGCAATTCAAGGGTGTTCCTGCCCTGCTGGCCGATCTGCGGGAGGGGGGCGCCCATGCTCACAGGCCGCCCTGGCGCAGTTCGGCCGGCAGCAGCGCCGCGTGGGTCTTTTCCTTGAGCGCCGCCAGCGCCACGTGGGCCGGCATCGGCTTGCCCGTCAGGTAGCCCTGGATGTATTGGCAACCGCGCGATTCGAGGAAGTGCATCTGCTCCTCGGTTTCGACGCCCTCGGCGACGACGGACAGGTCGAGATGCTTGGCCAGGTCGAGCACGGCGTTGCAGATGGCGCCGTCCTTGGCCGATTCGGGCAGGTCCTTGATGAAGGTGCGGTCGATCTTCAGCACGGAAATGGGGAAGCGCTTCAGGTAGGCCAGCGAGGAATAGCCCGTGCCGAAGTCGTCGATGGCGATGCGCGCCTTGCGCTCGGCCATCTTGCTGAGGATAGTTTCGGCGTGCACTGGATCGACCATCAGCGTGCCCTCTGTAATTTCTAGTACCAATTGCTCACCAAGTAGTCCTGAAAACGCGATCGCATCGTCGAGGACTGCGAGGAATTTGTCGTTGCGGAATTGTCTTGGGCTTATATTAACAGAGATATAAAGATGCCGCTTGGCAACTTCCTCGAATTGTTTGAGTTGCACGCAGGCCGCCTTCAGGGCCCAGGCGCCCAGCAGGTTGATCAGGCCGTTGCCTTCGGCGATGGGAATGAAGCGCGCCGGCGGCACCATGCCCAGCGTCGGGTGCTTCCAGCGCATCAGCGTCTCGAAGCCCTGGATCTGCCGCGTGCGGGCGTCGACGATGGGTTGGTAGTAGAGCAGGAACTCGCCTTCGCGCACGGCGTGGAACATGGCCGCCTCGAGCGAGATGTCGTGCTCCGACAGGCCGCTCTGGCGCGGGCTGTAGATGACGCAGCGGCCCTTGCCCATTTCCTTGGCGCGCGACATGGCCGCGTCGGCCAGCGCCACCAGGCGCACCTCGTCCTCGGCGTGCTGCGGATAGACCGCCACGCCGACCGAGCCGCCGACGTAGATGGTGTGGCCGTCGACCTCGAAGGGCGCCTGCAGGGTGGCGATCAGGCGTCCGGTGACGAGCTTGATCTGCGCCTCGCTGGCGGTGCCGGGCAGCACGGCGACGAATTCGTCGCCGCCCACCCGGGCCAGGGTGTCGCTGTCGCGCAGGGTCTTGCGCAGGCGCGCGGCGGCCATGCGCAGCACGGCGTCGCCGATCGGATGGCCGAGGCCGTCGTTGACCTTCTTGAAGCCGTCCAGGCCGACGGTGGCCACGGCGAAGCCCTGGCCGCTGCGGCTGGCGTGGGAGATGACCATGCGGATGCGGTCCGACAGCAGCGAGCGGTTGGGCAGTCCGGTCAGCGCGTCGTGGGTCGCCAGATGGCGCAGGTGGTCTTCGATGGCGTGTTGCGCGTCCGTGTTGTTGCCCACCACCAGCAGCTCGGTCTGGCCGGCCCCGTTCAGGTAGGCCGACAGGCGCAGCGCGAACCAGACTTCGGCCTCGGCCGTGCGCAGGCGCACGGCGAGCCGGCCGGCGGCGGCGCGGGCGTCCTGTTGCGCCGCCTCCAGGGCCGCCTGGTCCTCGTCGCCGGCCAGCGCGGCGAAGCGGGCGCCGGCGCGGGCCGCGGCGCCGATCAGCGCGACGGCGCGCGCGCTGGCGAAGAGTATCCGTCCCTCCGTGTCGAGCCGGAATACGATATCGCCGGCTTCTTCCATCAGGTTGTCTAGCGCGTCGCGCGGAGTGCGCTCGGCCATCGCGGGGGAACTGGAGAGCATCGTGTAGATCAAAACTTTCTTTTATTGCATGTCACAATTTCTACAAAAGACGTAGGCCCGGCGCAACTTCGATTCGAATCAGGCAAAATGAAGCTAGACCAAGACGAAATGTATCATTGCCGGGCGAAAATTACATGAAATTCGGCAACAGAAAACGGAGTTTTACGCAGATCGCGGGGCGGGACGGCAAAAAAACCCGGAAAACGGCGGCGCGCCGCCACTACATTAAATGAAGTCGCCGGCGCGCCAGCCGGGCGGCAGCGCGAAGCGCGCGCCGTGGCGTTGCGCCAGCGCCGCCGCGCGCGCCGCGAACGCCTCGGCGCCGACGTGGCGCACGAAGGCGACGGCGCCGCCGGTGCAGGCGGGGAAGGCGCACAGGTCGACCGAGGCCAGGTCGGCGCCGGGCGCGTCGGGCGCGTCGGCGCCGCCCAGCGCGCGCAGGGCGGCGACGCTCTGCGCGTACAGCAGGCGCTCGCAGGCGTCGGCGAAGGCGGGCGGCGGCGCCGCG
>JANXSQ010000265.1 GCA_025356595.1 Janthinobacterium sp.
TCGTGATGGCCGAGGATGCGCAGAAGCACAAGACGGCCGTGGCCGAACACGCGCAGGCGCGCTGGGGCCTGGCCGCGCGCGGCGCGACGGTGGAGGCGGGTTCGCCCGCCATGCACTTCCGGCTGGATCGCAAAAGCGAGGTGTGGGCCGGCCGCGCCGCCGACCTGTACGCGCAGGCGGCCGCGGCGCAGTGGGATCCGGCCACCGCGATCGACTGGGACGCCGCCTTCGAGCTGCCCGACATCGTCGAGGATGCGGTGGTGCAGGTGCTCACCTACATGATCGAAAACGAGGTGGCCGCGCTGGTGGTGCCAGCGCGTTTCCTGGGCCAGTTGCATCCGCATTTCCGCGAAGTGCAGGCGGTGCTGGCGATCCAGATCGCCGACGAGGCGCGCCATATCGAAGTCTTCACGCGGCGCCTGCGCATGAAGGGGCGCGAGCCCGCGCTGTCGACCGCCGGCGGACAGAATTCCCTGAAGACCCTGCTCGACGAGTCCGATTTCTCCATCGCCTCCTTCCTGCTCTCGGTGCTGGGCGAAGGCACCTTCGTGAGCTTGCTGCACTTCCTGCACACCCACGCGCCGGACCCGGTGATGCGCCAGATCGCCCGTCTGGCCGCGCGCGACGAGGCGCGCCACGTCGCCTTCGGCATGACCCATCTGGCCGCGCGGCTGGAGCAGGAGCCGGCCTTCCGGACCCGTCTGGCCAACGCCGTGCAACTGCGCAACGACGCGCTGTCGGCCACCTCCGGCCTCAACGAGGAAGTCTTCGATGCCCTGATCATCCTGGCCGCCGGGGAATTCACGCCGACGGCGATCGCCGCCGGTTACGTGCGGGTCCAGGAACTGATGCTGGACATGGCCCAGGGCCGCCAGGCGCGCCTGGAAAAGCTGGGCTTTCAAAAGGACGCGGCGGAACGCCTTGCCGCTCTGCACACGCGCAACTTCATGTGATACGGCCGCCGCACAGGGGATCGAAGGGGATGGTGAATGGGGATGAAGATGGCGGCGAGGCCGGGGCGGCGCAAGAGCGCGGCGCGCCACCGATGAGCGCGGACCCCGGCAAGCCGCGCGGCGTCCTGCGGCCCGCTTTCGAGCGCGGCGCTTTCGAGCATCGGCGGGAAGCGCCGTCCGCGCCGCTGCGCGCCCTGGTCGAACATTACTGGTACGTCAGCTGGGATATGCGGGGACTGCCGGCGCAGCGCCAGGAAACCCTGCCGCATCCGAACGTGCAGATGGTCTTCGAGGCCGGCGCGGGGCGCATCTACGGCGTCCAGACCGAGCGTTTCGTGCGCCTGCTGGAGGGGCGGGATCAAGTGTTCGGCGTCAAGTTCAGGGCGGGCGGCTTCTATCCCTTCCTGGGCGCGCCGGTGTCGACGCTGGCGGACCGCGCGCTGCCCGTGGACGAAGTCTTCGGCGCCGGGGCCGCCACGCTGGCCGGGCGCATACTCGGCGCCGCCGACATGGCGGCGCGCGTGGCCATCGCCGAGGACTTCCTGCTGGCGCGCCTGCCGGCGGTCGACAGCGAAGTCGCGCGGGTCGGCGCCTTGGTGGCCGCGATCGCCGCCGACCACGGCGTGACGGCGGTGGCGCAGTTGACGGCCGGCGCCGGCCTGGACAAGCGCGCGCTGCAGCGCCTGTTCCAGAAGTACGTGGGCATCGGGCCGAAATGGGTGATCCAGCGCTACCGGCTGCACGAGGCCGTCGCCCGCGTGCAGGAGGGCGGCGTCGTCGCCTGGACGGAACTGGCGCTGGCGCTGGGATACTTCGACCAGGCCCACTTCATCCGCGACTTCCGCCGGCTGGTGGGAAGCACGCCCAGCGAGTACGCGCGCTCGCTCGCATAAAAAACCGGGGACAGACCATAATGCCGCTAAGTTAAGCCCTTAGCGGAATTTTCTTGTTGTAAACGACCGTCAAAGATGTTAACTTTCCGCCGATGCTATCGGACGCCCTTCCCCTTGTTATAGAACTTCCCCATCCACCCGACTGGAGCCGGCTGGGCGCCCATTTGCCTTACGAATGGGTCGAGGCGGCGCTGCAGGCCAGTGACAAGGCGAGCATCCGCTCGCGCCGTCTGCCGGCGCAACAGGTCGTGTGGCTGGTCATCGCCCTGGCC
>JANXSQ010000355.1 GCA_025356595.1 Janthinobacterium sp.
GCCGATTCGCCGCGGGGCGCGGCGGCCGGCGCGGCCTCCTGGCGCGGCGCGAAGTCGTGCAGCGGAGGCGCGACGGGCGCCGCCACGGCCTCGGCGAAATCGAGCGGCGCAGGCGGCGCCGCCTCGGCCCGCGGCGCCAGGCTCAGGGCGTCGGCCGACTGGGGCGTCGGCCGGGGCTCCGCCGCGGGCGTCGCTTCGAGCGGGCTCAGCGAAAGGATCTGGTCGTAGGCCTCGGACGGCTTGTCCAGGCCGTCCTCCGGGATGCTGTTCTGTTTGGCGCGCTCGGCCTTCTTGAGGGCCTGCATCAGCAGGCTCATGATCCGTTCGCCTTGGCGGCGGGCGCCGCGCCGGGTTCCGAGTACGGCGCGGCGGCGCCCTGGCCGGCGGCCGGCAGCAGATAGCGGTAATCCTTGTAGTCGCCGTTGACGCTGGCGTCCTTGACGACGACGGGGCGGATGAAGATCACCAGCTCGGTCTTGCTGCTCGCCTCGTTGCGGTAGGAGAACAGGTTGCCGATCCCGGGCAGCTGGCTCAGGCCGGGCAGGCCGTCCTTGCTGTTGTCGACCGAGTCCTGCATCAGGCCGCCCATGACGGCCACCTGGCCGCTGCTGACCTTCATGATCGATTCCAGCTCGCGGGCCTGGATCACCGGCACCTTGCTGATGACCTTGCTGTCGGCCAGCGCCGGGTTCGGGTCGGTGACGTAGCCGACGATGCGCGTGATGGTCGGGCGCACGTTGAGGGTCACCTCGTCGCTCTCGGCGATCTGCGGCGTGACGCTCATGACGAAGCCGACCGGCACGGTCTCCAGGCGCGACTCGTAGGTGGCCGGGGTGGTGACGGCGTTGTTGACGCCGCCCAGCACGGCCGGGGTCACCTTGATGGTGAAGAAGACGTTGTTGTCGACCACCTTGAGCAGCGCGGTCTGGTTGTTGAGCACGCTGATTTTCGGGCTCGACAGCACTTTCACCTTGCCGAACGACTCCAGCAGTTGCACGGCGGCGGCGATGTTGCCCAGGCGCGAGGTCGGGTTGAGGTAGTCGAGCGTGAACAGGCCGGGCGTGACGCCGGGCGTGACGCCCGACAGCAGCGGCGCGCCGACCTGCTTCTGGCTCAGGGTCAGGCCGTTGCCGCCGATGCGCGACCAGTTGATGCCCTGCTGGTACTGGTCGCCCAGGCGCACCTCGATGATGGTGGCCTCGATGAGCACCTGGCGCTTCGCGCTGCTGAGCACGATGTCGAGGAATTCCTGGATCTTCTCGTGCTGGCGGCCGGTGGCGCGCACGGCGATCAGGCCGCCCTCGACGTTGACGACGACGGAGGAGGGCGCGCCCTTGTTGGGCAGCTTGGGCGGGGCGGCGGGCGCCTCGCCCTGCTGCGGCTGGCTTTGCTGCTGGGCGTTCTGCAACTGGGCGAGGGGATTGGCGGCGCCGCCCTGACCGGCTGGATTCTGCGCCGCATAGGCGTTCTGGCCCTGGCTCTTGGGCGCCGCGCCCTGCTGCATCATTTGCGCCAGCGGATCGCTGAGCGGGTCGTTGAGGGTGCTCTCGCGCAGCATGTCGCGGATGTTCTTTTCCAGGCTGTACCAGAAATTGTTTTCCGAGCGGTTCAGCACCGAGGTGGTGGAGTTGTTGTTGCCGCCGGCCGAGCCGCCGCCGGTGCCGGCCGCGCCGCCGCTTCCGCTGCCGCCGCCGGCGGTGGAGATCTGCGTGGCGATGTTGACGCTGCTGCTGGTGCTGCGCGCCATGTTGACGTAGTCGACCTTGTAGTTGCGCCATTCGGCCGTGTCGGGCAGCACCGTCAGGCTCTTGCCGTCGATCTCGTAGCGCATGTCGACCTGGCGCGCGATGCGCGTCAGCAATTGCGGCAGGGTCTGGTTGAGCGCGTTCAGGGTGACGGCGCCCTCGATGCCAGGGTGGATGTCGATGTTCATGCCGGCGTCGCGCGCCAGCGCGAACAGCAGCGACTGCACCGGCACCTTGTGCACCGTCACGCTATACGTTTCGAGCTTGGCGGCGGCGCTGGGCGGACGCAGGGCGGCGCTTTGCTGCACGGTGTCGGGGATGGTGCCGGCCGCCACGGGCGCGGGGCTAATGTGGCTGGGCGAATTCGGTAGCGACGGCGCGGCGCAGGCCGACAGGAGCAGGCAGCAGACGGCTGGAATCAAGGGAGAAGTGCTGAGTGTCATTGGGGGCCCGCCCTTGAGGTCGCTAAAATGTTGTACTTATGAAATTTTACCCATCATGGCCGACTAAAAGCAATCTATGCAGGCATGATACGGCAACAAAGGGTCAAAAAGACCGTCGCGGCGGCGTTTTACGGCGGGTTTACCACAGATCGCCGGCGCCCGAGCGGCGCACCTCCTCGCGGATGGCGGCGATGGCGACGATGGGCGGCGGGTGGGCGCTCTTCTCGGCCAGCATGGCTTGCACCGCCTCGGCCTGTTTGAGCGAGCGGAAACTGCCGTAGACGATGGCGATCTGGGCCACGCCGTCGGCCCGCCGGGGATAGGCGTGCACCTGCTGCAGGCCGATCGCCTCGCGGGTGGCGCGCAGGAAGTTTTCCAGCGCGGGCCGGTCGGCGGCCGGCGAGACCATGATTTGCAGCGCCAGGCGCTCGTCCGGTTCCTCCTTGAGCCAGGCGCGGCTGGCGTCCAGGCAGGCTTGCAGCGGCTGCGCGGCCACCCGCGGCGGCGCGGGCGCGGGCGCCAGCAGGGCCCAGGCGGCGGCGCCCAGCATCAGCAGG
>JANXSQ010000356.1 GCA_025356595.1 Janthinobacterium sp.
ACGCGGTAGTTGGCGGCGGCGGCCGTGAAGCTGGCCCAGCCGCCTTTCTTGCCACCTTCGATACTGATGCCGGCGCGGCGCAGGTCGGCGTAGTTCCCTTGCGGGCAGTCCTGGGTGAAGCGCCAGTAGAGGCCCGCCATGCCGATCATCAGCACGCCGGGGACCAGCAGGGCGACGCGCCAGCCCATGGTGTCGGAGACGCCGAGCATGATCACGGCGCCCATCAGCAGCGGCATCAGCGCTTGCGCGGCGCCTCCGCCGGCATTGCCCCAGCCGGCGGCGGCGGCGTTGGCCGTGCCGACCACTTTGGGCGCGAACATCACCGAGGTGTGGTATTGGGTGATGACGAAGCTGGCGCCCACCGCGCCGATCCCGAGGCGGAAGAAGAGGAAGCTTTCGTAGCTTTGCGACAGGGCCACGCCCAGCACGGGAATCGCGCCCAGCAGCAACAGGCCGGTGTAGGTGGCGCGCGGGCCGAAGCGGTCGCACATCGGGCCGACCACCAGGCGCACCAGGATCGTGATGGCGACGGCGGCGATGTTGATGTTGGCGATCTGCGCCAGCGTCAGGCCGAACTCGCCCTTGATGACGGGCATCAGCGGCGCGCAGGCGAACCAGGCGAAGAAGCAGACGAAGAAGGCCATCCAGGTCAGGTGGAAGGCGCGCATCGGCGGCGTGCTGAAGGAGAAGAGATTGATGCTGTTTGCTTTGCTGGCCATTTTATTATCCCGTTAAAAACAAAAAAGCGTCCGCCCGACCTGGAGCATTTCCAGGCTGGGCGGACGCCGTTGTCCTTGTCGATCCATCGTTGGACCGGCACTCATTGTTCAGGGGATCGCCATTGATCCGATAGCTATCCTTTAGCAAGCGCCGTGCCAGCATGGCGGACACCGGACGCCGGGGGGAAATGGACGGGGCGGCGCGCGGACGGGCGGCCTGGACGCCACCGGCTGGCGCACGACGGCAGATTGCGGTGCGCCCGCGCCCGAAAATGGTGCAGTGCACGGTCGCCCCGCCCCCGCGGGCCGGAGGGGGATTAACAAGGGCCGGCCGCGCGCCCGCTTGATTTCGTTCCGGGCCGCCGCTACACTTCAGCATGAAAATCCTACATGTGTTGGCTCTGGCATTTGCCGCCGGCGCCGGCCTCGCCCAAGCGCCGGCGCGCGCCAACGACGCCGCCCTGCTCGCCGACGTGTTCGCCCAGAAGGCCGAGCCGGACGAGCGGCGCGCGATCGCCGCCCTTGTTTCGCCCGGCCAGCTGTTTCCCGTCGAAGGCATCCTCATCCAGAGCCGCGGGAACCCGGGCGCGGCCGCAAGCTACCGCCCCCTGGCCGCCTACGACAAACCGGCCGGCGCGGCGATCGGCGAGGTGCGGATGGCGAACGCGGGATGCCTGCGCGACTTCAACGCCGACGGCTGCGACGCCGGTTACGCCTGGTATCTGCAGACGCGGGCGGAGCGCCGCTTCCGCCTGGCCGCCGGAGAGTACAGCTATGGGACCGACGCCCTGCTGTCGTACCGCCCGAGCGTGCGCAAGGGCGGCGCCCTGTGGTCGGAAATCGCCTACGCCGAGGGCTCGTTCTGGATCGCCACCGACGCCGCCGAGCGCATCGCCTACGAAGACCTGGTCCACGTCGCCGACAAGTTCGACCGCTGGTGCACGGCGCCCGGCCGCTGCCGCCCCGTCTCCCGCGCGATGGCCGGGCAGCTGGCGCGCGTGCGCGACGGCGATGTCAAGCTGCTCAGTTGCTACCGGGAAGCCTACGAGGTCGCCGGATGGGTCGCCTTCCGGGGCCGGCGCTATTACCGCGTCGCGCTGGCCAAGGTCGAGCCGGGCCAGGCGCCGGCGCGGCTCCCCAAGTCCGGCTACATCCCGGTGCGCAACCGGGACGGCAGCCACACCGGCACCTTCTATTCGCGCGGCTGCTGAGCGCGCGCGCATCCGCGGACGGACGCGCCGGCCCGGGGGCTCATGCCGCCTCGGGCAAGGCCGCCTCGCCGGCCGGGCCGGGTTCGAGCCCGCCGCCGTGCAGGAAGCGGTACTGGTGGAAGGCGTCGCGCACATGGTCCCGCAACAGCTTGTTGTCCCACGGCTTGGTGTAGAAGCGATAGATGGCCCCGGAGTTGACGGCCTCCATCATCAACTCCAGGACGGTGTGGCCCGACAACACGATCCGGAAGGTGCGGGGATACAAGGCCATGACACGCTCCAGGAACACCGTGCCGGCCATGGCCGGCATGCTTTGGTCGCACAGGATGACGTGGACGTCGTTGAGCGCCAGCACCTCGAAACCCTCGGCCCCCGAGCGCGCCGACAAAATGCGGTAGCCGTCGCCGGCGAACAGCTCGGCCAGCAGCTCGAGCATCAGGGGATCGTCGTCGATGATCAGCAGCGTTTGCGTGGGCGGGCCCGCGCTCTCGGGCTGCGCCAGGGTGGTCCCGAGCCGCAGCAGCGCGTCCATCCGCTCCGCCGACAAGGGCCGGCTGAAGTAGTAGCCCTGGATCTGGTCGCAGCGCTGGCGCCGCAGGTGGTTCAGCTGCGCCTCCGTCTCGACGCCTTCGGCGACGACGACGAGGTTCAGGCTGTGCGCCATGCTGATGATGGCGCGCACGATGGCCGCGTCGTCGGGATTGCTGGTGACGTCGCGGATGAAGGCGATGTCGATCTTCAATTTGTCGATGGGGAAGCGGCGCAGATAGGCCAGGCTGGAGTAACCCGTGCCGAAGTCGTCGACGGAGATCTGCACCCCCCGCCGCCGCAGATTGCGCAGGCTGGCGATGGTGCGCTCGGTGTTCGCCATCAGCGACGTCTCGGTCAACTCCAGTTCGAGCAACTCGGCCGGCACCCCGTAGCTGCCGAGCGCGCCGATGACGTCGGCGTCCAGGTCGCCTTCGACGAATTGCCGCCCGGAGACGTTCACCGACACGTGCACCGCGCCCACGGGCGAGCGCAGCCACAGGCCGATCTGCCGGCACGCCGCGGTGATGACCCAGCTGCCCACGCGCACGATCATGCCGGTCTCCTCCAGCACCGGGATGAAGGCGGCGGGCGACACCAAGCCGTGCCCCGGCCGCTCCCAGCGCAGCAGCGCCTCCAGGCCGGCGATGCGGCCGCTGCCCAGTTGCACCTTGGGCTGGTAATGCAAGACGAACTCCTCGTGCTCGAACGCCTTGCGCAAGGCGTTTTCCAGCTCGAGGCGGGCCAGCACGTCGACGTTCATTTGCGCGGTGAAAAAACGGTAGGTGTCGCGCCCGGCGTGCTTGGCCTGGTACATCGCCGTGTCCGCGTACTTGATCAGCGTGTCGGGCTCGGACGCGTCCTCGGGACAGATCGTGATGCCGATGCTGGCCGTGATGATCACCTCGTAGCCCTGCAGGTCGAAGGGCGCGCGCAACACCTCGCGGATCTTCTTGGCGACCTGCGCCGCGCCCTGCTGCCCGTCCTGCATCACCAGGATCAGCGCGAACTCGTCGCCGCCCAGGCGCCCGACGGTGTCGCGCAGGCGCACGCACTGCGTCAGCCGCTCGCTGAACTGGACCAGCAGGGCGTCGCCGATGGCGTGCCCCAGCGTGTCGTTGATGTTCTTGAAATGGTCGAGGTCGATGAACAGGACCGCGACCAGCCAGCCGTTCTCGCGCGCCAGCGCCAGGGTCTTCTTGAGCGCGTCGTAGAACAGCGTGCGGTTCGGCAGGCCCGTGAGGGCGTCGTGGTGGGCCTGGTGGTGCAGGCGTTGCTGCGCCTGCCTGCGCTCGGTGATGTCGCGCACGACGGCGACGATGATCCAGTCGGCGCCGGCGGCCAGGGCCTGGTGGTGCACCTCCACCTGCACCAGCGAGCCGTCCTTGCGGCGCAGCTCCGTTTCGCTCAATGCGCCGCTGGACTGGCCCGCGATGATGGCGTCGTAGACGCCCTCCATGGGCGCCCCGCCCGCCGCGGCCAGCTGCGCCGGGCCGATCCCGAACAGTTCCGCGCGCGTGTAGCCCAACATCCTGCAGCCGGTGGCGTTGGCCTCGACGAAGCGCATGCTGTCGCGGCTGACCAGCAGGATCGCGTCGGCGGTGGCGTCCATGGCGGTGCGGAAGCGCTGCAGGTCGGCCGTGCGCGCCAGCACCTGCTGCTCCAGCGCGTGGCTGTGGCTCTGCAGGTCGCCGAAGGCCTTCAGGCGCAGCAGATTGCGCACCCTGAGCCACAATTCGGTGCGGTCCACCGGTTTCGTCAAAAACTCCTCGGCCCCCGCGTTCAGGCCGGCCAGGCGCGCGTCGCGCTCGTGCCGCGCCGTCACCATGATGATGGGGATGTTGGCGGTGGCGGGATCGGCCTTCAGGATGCCGGCCACCTGGTAGCCGTCTATCCCCGGCATCATGATGTCCAGCAGGATCAAGTCGGGCGCGCATTGCGAGACGGCCGCCAGCGCCTCCTCGCCGCTGGCGGCGCTGGTGGTCAGATAGCCCTCCGGGCGCAGCAGCACGGCCAGCAGGCGGCGGTTTTGCGCGTCGTCGTCGACGATGAGGATGGTGGCGGCGGCGGGCAGGCTCATGGCGCCGCCCGCGCCGCCAGCAGGGCGTCGATCGCCGCGTACAATTCCCGGTAGCGCAGCGGCTTGGCGATGTAGCCGTCGCAGCCGGCCACCTCGCTCTTGGCCCGGTCCTCCTTCATCGCCATCGCGGTCAGCGCGATGACGGGGATGGCCGCCGTGGCCGGGTCGCGCTTCAACAAGGCCGTCGCCGCCAGGCCGTCCATGCCGGGCAACTGGATGTCCATCAGGATCAGTTCCGGCAGCTCGGCGCGCGCCAGCACGAGGCCCGTTTCGGCGTCGGCGGCGCACAGCACGCTGTGGCCGGCGTTGCGCAACAACAGCGACGCCAGCTTCATGTTCGCCGCGTTGTCCTCTACTACTAAGACCTTGGCCATCTCGGGTACCCTTCAGTGTGGCAGCAAAGCGCGCCGGACCTCGGCGATGAAGCTGGCCTGGTTGAAGCCCGCTTTTTCGATGACGTGGATGCGCCCCTCCTCATTGCCGTCGAGCAAATCCCGGTCCTGCTGCGTGATGTGCTTGGCCGTCACCACCAGGATGGGGATGCGCGCCGTGCCGCTGTTGCGCTTGAGCGCCTCGACGACGTCGAGACCGCTCACGCCGGGCATCATCAGGTCGAGCAGGATCAGGTCCGGGCGCAGGCGCTGCGCCAGCGAGATCGCCTCGGCGCCGCTGTAGCAGCGCACCACCGCGTAGGCGGGCGCGGGCAGGAAGCCGGCGATCGCCTCGACCGCCTTGGGGTCGTCGTCGACGACCAGCACCGTGCGCGTGAGTTCCTGCGCCGGCTGCAGGCCCAGGCTCAACAGCGAGGCCCGCAACTGGCTCCGGCTGACGGGCTTTTGCAGCACCGCGGCGGCGCAGCCGGCCAGCGCCGGGTTGACGTCGGCGGCGCCGGTCACGATCACCACCGGCACGCGGGCCAGGGCGTCCGTCTGGCGCAGGCGCCGGAGGAACTCCCAGCCGTCGATGCCGGGCAGGTCCAGGTCCAGCGTGATCAGGCTCAGCGTTTGCCGCGGCGCCATCAGCAAGCCCGCCTCGCCGCTGGCCGCGCGCAGCACGGTGTAGCCCTCCGCCTCGAGCAGCAGGCGGGCCAGTTCGGCGGACTGGTCGTTGTCCTCGACCACCAGGGCGACGCGCTCGGCCGGGGCCGCCGCCGGCGCGACGGCATGGCTGGGCGCGGCGCGCGCGCCTTGCGCCGGCGTGCGCAGCGGCAGCCACACGGCGAAGCGCGACCCCTCCCCCTCGGCGCTGGCCACCGCCACCGCGCCCCCCTGCAGCTCGGCCAGTTGCTTGACCATCGCCAGGCCCAGGCCGGTGCCCTCGAATTTGCGCGCCAGGCTGCTGTCGATCTGGCTGAAGGCCTGGAACAGTTTCGCCATGTTTTCCTGGGAAATGCCGATGCCGCTGTCGCCGACGCAGATTTCCAGGAACTCGTTGTATTCGTTGTCGGCCAGGGGGAAGCTGTGCACCGGCCAGGCGCCGGCCAGCGAGCCCACCGCGCCGCGCGGCACGCGCCGCGCGCGCACGGTCACGCGGGCGCCGCTGGCGCTGAACTTCACGGCGTTGCTCAGCAGGTTGTAGACGATTTGCTTGGTCTTGCGCATGTCCAACTGGGGCAGCCCCAAGTCCGCGCCCACCTCGAGTTCGAGCGCGATGCGCTGCGCCGCCGCTTTTTCCCGCACGATCGTCAGGCTGCCCGCCAGCAAGCTGCTCAAGTTGACCTCCTCCAGTTCGAGGGCCATCATGCCGGCTTCGACCTTCGACAGGTCGAGGATGTCGTTGATCAGGGACAGCAGGTGCTGGCCGCTGCTGAAGATATCGTCGATGTGCTCGTGCTGGAGCGCGCTGGTGGGCCCCATCAGGCCGTCCTTGAGCGCCTCGGAAAAGCCGATGATGGCGTTGAGCGGCGTGCGCAACTCGTGCGACATGGTGGCCAGGAATTCCGACTTCATGCGGCTGGCCCGCTCCAGCTCGATGTTCTTGTCCTCCAGGGTGCGCTCGAAACGCTTGCGCTCGGTGACGTCGCGCGCCGCCGCGAACACGCCCAGCAGCTTGCGGTCGCGGTCGTAGAAGGTGGCGGCGTTGTAGGACACCACCGTTTCGTCGCCGTTCCAGGCCCGCACCGTCAACTCATAGTTGCGGACCTTGTTTTCGGTCAACACCCGCTGGATGGCGGCGTCGGCCCGCGCCGGGTCCGTGAAGAAATTCTTGCTGGGCGCGCCGATCAACTCGTCGCGGCTGCGCCCCGTGAGCGCCATCATCTGCTCGTTCACGTCCGAGATGATGCCCTGCGGATCCGTCATCATCAGCGCGTCGATGTTCGACTCGATCAGGGAGCGGGTGTAGAACTGCTGGTCGCGCAGGCGCTGGTCGAGCAGGGCCTGCTCGGCCTCGACCTG
>JANXSQ010000376.1 GCA_025356595.1 Janthinobacterium sp.
CGGCGCCGGCGTCGGCGGCGGCGCGCCCGGATCCCGGCCGCGGCCGCGCCACAAGCATCCTCAGCGCGCCAGGCGGATGCCGGAAAACTGCCAGCGCGCCCCGGCCGGGAAGAAATTGCGGTAGCTGGGGCGGGCGTGGCCGGGCGGCGTGGCGCACGAGGAGCCGCGCAGCACGTACTGGTTGAGCATGAATTTACCGTTGTATTCGCCCAACGCGCCGGGCGCCGGGCGAAAGCCCGGATAGGCCGCGTAACTACTGCTGGTCCATTGCCAGCAATGGCCGAACATCTGCGCCGGCGCGGCGTCGGCGCGCGCGGCCAGTTCCCATTCCGCCTCGGTGGGCAGGCGCGCGCCGGCCCAGTGCGCGTAGGCGTCGGCCTCGAACAGCGACAGATGCGTGGCCGGCTGCGCCAGCGCCAGCGGCCGCCGGCCCTGCAGGGTGAATTCGTGCCAGCGGCCGGCGCCGTCGCACTCCCAATAGAGCGGGCAGCTCAGTTGCTGCGCGCGCAGCCAGTCCCAGCCCTCGGCCAGCCACAGCGCCGGCTCGGCGTAGCCGCCGGCGGCGATGAAGTCCAGGTATTCGCCGTTCGTCACCAGCCGCGAGGACAGCTCGAAGGGGGCGAGGAACTGGCGGTGGCGCGGCAGTTCATTGTCGAAGCAAAAACCGGCGCCGGCGTGGCCGACGTCGACCAGGCCGCCGTCGAAACGCAACCAGGCTTGCGCCCCGGGCGCCGCCCCGTCCGCCAACGACGCCGCGCTGTAGGCCGGCAGCAGGGCGTTCTGCGCCAACAGATGCTTGACGTCGGTGAGCATCAATTCCTGGTGCTGCTGCTCGTGCTGCAGGCCCAGCTCCAGCAGCGCCGCCAGCGCGCCGTCCGGGTCCCCGTCCGGGCCCCCATCCGGGGCGCCGGCCAGCAGGCGCCCCATGCGCGCGTCGACAGCGGCGCGGTAGGCGCGCACCTGCGCCATTCCGGGCCGGGTCAGCAGGCCGCGCTGGGCGCGCGGGTGCTTGGCGCCGACGCCGTTGTAGTAGGAATTGAACAGCACGCGGAAGGCCGGGTGGAAGGGCTGGAAATCCGCCTCCAGGCGTTCCAGGATGAAGGTCTCGAAGAACCAGGTGGTGTGCGCCAGATGCCATTTCACGGGGCTGGCGTCGGGCATCGACTGGGCGCCGCAATCCTCGTCCGTCAACGGCTCGGCCAGCATCAGCGAGCGCTTGCGCACGCCGGCGTAACGGGTGTGCGCGCTGTCCATGGCCTAGCCGCGGATGGCGCGCGCGTGGATCACGGCGAACCATTGCGCCGGGTCGGTCCAGACCTGGACGGCGCCGAAGCCGGCCTGCTCGAGCAGGCCGACGAAGCCGGCCCGGGTGTATTTGTAGCTGTCCTCGGTGTGGATGTGCTGGCCCCGCGCGAAGGCGCGCTGGCCGCCGCGCCAGTGCACGCTGAGGTCCTCGCGCGCCTCCAGGTGCATCTCGACGCGCCCCTCGGCGGCGTTGAAGAAGCCGCGGTGGCGCCACTGGCGCACCTCGAAGTCGGCGCCGATCAGACGGTTCAGGTGGCGCAGCAGGTTCAGGTTGAAGGCGGCCGTCACGCCCAGCGCGTCGTCGTAGGCGGCGTCCAGCGTGGCGCCGTCCTTGAGCAGGTCGACGCCGATCAGCAGCGCGCCGTCGTCGCCGGCGTTGGCGCGCAGGCGGCGCAGGAAGGCGCGCGCCTGCTGCGGCGCGAAGTTGCCGATCGAGGAGCCGGGATAGAAGAACAGGCGGCGCTCGGCGCGCACCGTGCCGGGCAGCTCGAGGCGGCTGGAGAAGTCCAGGCCGTGGCCGCTCATTTCGATGTGCGGGAAGCGCTGTTGCAGGCGGCCCAGCGCTTCGCTGAGGAAGTCGTAGGAGATGTCGAGCGCGACGTACTGGGCCGGATGCAGGAGCGGAAACAGGCTGGCCGCCTTGGCGCAGTTGCCGGCGCCCAGGTCGATCAGGGTGCTGCCGGCGCCCACGGCGCGCGCCATGTCGGCGCCGTGGGCGGCGAAGATGCCGGCCTCGGTGCGGGTCGGATAGTATTCCGATAAGGCGGTGATCGCCTCGAAGAGCTTGGAGCCGAGCACGTCGTACAGGTATTTGGGCGAGGTGACGGCCTGCGGCCCCAGCAGGCCGGCGCTGATTTCGGCGCGCGCGGCGGCGTCGGCGGAGTGCTCTGGATGGCTGGCTTCGGGCAAGGCGTTGCTCATAGGCGTGGCTGACGGTTGGGGTTGGATGGCCGCATCCTTGCATCAATGGCGCGGTGGCGCTGCGTATGCTCACATTTTTGTTATCATAGCCGAATATCAAAATTGCGGCCGCGCGCGCAGCGGCGCGGCCCAGCGCCCGCCGCGCGCCCCACTTCTCACCTAAAGGCACACCCCATGACCCCCTTCTCCTCCGTCAAGTCCCTGCTGTCCGCTTCGCTGGCCGCCGCGCTGATGTTCGGCGCCGCCCACGCCCAGGCGCAAGCCGTGCTGCGCGTCTCGGCCATCCCCGACGAGGCCCCCACCGAGTTGCAGCGCAAGTTCAAGCCGCTCGGCGAGTACCTGGAGAAGAAGATCGGCATGAAGGTCGAGTTCACCCCCGTCACCGACTACGCCGCCTCGGTCGAAGGCCTGATCAACCATAAGCTCGACATGGTCTGGTTCGGCGGCTTCACCTTCATCCAGGCCAAGGAGCGCAGCAAGAACCAGATCACGCCGCTGGTGCAGCGCGCCGAGGACGAGAAATTCAAGTCGGTCTTCATCACCACCAAGAAAGACATCAACAAGCTCGAGGACTTGAAGGGCAAGACCCTCTCCTTCGGATCGGAATCGTCGACCTCGGGCCACCTGATGCCGCGCTCCTACCTGCTGGCGGCGAACATCAATCCGGACACCGACCTGAAGCGCATCGCCTTCTCCGGCGCGCACGACGCGACGGTGGCGGCGGTGGCCGGCGGCAAGGTCGACGCCGGCGCCCTGAACATCTCGGTGTGGGAAAAGCTGATCGCCGAGAAGAAGGTCGATCCGGCCGTGGTGCGCGTGTTCTACACCACGCCCGGCTACTACGACTACAACTGGAGCGTGCGCTCGGACATGAGCGCCGAGCTGCGCAAGAAGATCAGCGACGCCTTCCTGGCCTTGGACCCGAAGAATCCGCAGGACAAGGCCATCCTCGACCTGCAGCGCGCCAGCAAGTTCATCCCGACCAAGGCCGAGAACTACACGGCCATCGAAGCGGCGGCGCAAAACGCCGGCCTGCTGAAGAAGTAAGCGGGACGCATGACGACCTATAGCCTGGAGAACCTGACCGTGCGCCACCCCGGCGCCGGCGCGGTCGCGCTGCGCGAGATCGACCTGCGCGTCGCGCGGGGCGAGCAGATCGCCGTGATCGGCCCCTCGGGCGCCGGCAAGACGACGCTGCTGGCGACGCTGGCCTGCGCGCAGCGGCCCGCCTCCGGGCGCTTCGCCATCTTCGGCCTGGACGCCTGGGCGCTGCCGGAAGGCCAGCGCCACCGCCTGCGCGCGCGCCTCTTCCTGGCGCCGCAGACGCCGCCGCTGCCGCCGTGCCAGCGCGTCGTCACGGCCGTGCTGGCGGCGCGCCTGCCGCAGTGGAGCTTGTGGCGGGCGCTGCTCTCGCTGCTCAAGCCGCGGGATCCCGAGGCGGCCTGGCTGGCCCTGTCGCGCTTCCAGCTGGGCGACAAACTGTATTCGCGCGTCGACCGCCTGTCCGGCGGCGAACGCCAGCGCTGCGCCCTGGCGCGCCTGCTGCTGTCGGACGCGCAGGCGCTGCTGGTCGACGAGCCGCTCTCGGCGCTCGACCCGACGCTGGCGCAACTGACGCTGGCGACGCTGCGCCAGGAGGCGACGGCGCGCGGCGCGACGCTGATCTGCAGCCTGCACCAGGTCGAGATGGCGCGCGCCCACTTCGCGCGCATCGTCGGCCTGCGCGAGGGCCGCATCGTCTTCGACCTGCCGCGCGAGGCGGTCAGCGACGCCATGATCGCGGCGCTGTACCAGAACGAAGCTACGGCCGAATCATCCCCGCCGCAGCCGCAGTCGCCGCGGCTGGCCGCCGGCGCCTGCTTCTAATCCGATGCGACCGACCGTCCCGCGCGGCGCCGCCGCGCGCCACCCCGATCCCGCCTGGCGCGGCCGCGTCACTATGGCCGCGCTGGCCCTGATCCTGCTGTGGCCGATGCTGGTGGTGAGCGAATTCAAACCCGCCGTTCTGTTCGACTGGCAAAGCCTGGCGGCGACCGGACACTTCCTGGCCGGCTTCGCGCCGCCCGCCCATTCCGCCGAATTCCTGCAGATGCTGCTGCGCGAAACCTGGCAAACCGTGGCCATCGCCAGCGCCGGCCTGACGCTGGCCCTGCTGGGAGCCATCCCCGCCACCCTGCTGGTCACCGAACGCCTGTCGATCTCGCGCCTGGGCACGGGACGCATGCGCCCGCTGGCCACCCTGCTGCGCCAGAGCGTGCGCTGGTCGCTGGTCCTGCTGCGCAGCGTGCCCGAGCTGGTCTGGGCGCTGCTCTTCGTGCGCATCGTCGGCCTCGGGCCGACGGCCGGCGTGCTGGCCATCGCCCTGACCTATTGCGGCATGCTGGGCAAGGTCTACGCGGAAATCCTCGAATCCTCGGAAGCCCAGGCCAGCGACGCGCTGCTGCGCAACGGCGCCTCGCGCCTGAGCGCCCTGCTGTACGGCGCGCTGCCGGCGTCGGCCTCGGAACTGGTGTCCTACACCGTCTACCGCTGGGAATGCGCGATCCGCGGCTCGGTCGTGATGGGCTTCGTCGGCGCCGGCGGCCTGGGCCAGCGCATGGACGAATCGATGAAGATGCTGGCCGGCGGCGAAGTGGCCTCGATGCTGCTGGTGTTCGTGCTGCTGGTGGCGCTGGCCGACGCGGTCTCGAAAATGCTCAGAAAGCGCCTCGGATGAAACCTTCCGCCCCGCCCGCCATGCCGGCCGCGCCGCCCCGTCCCTGGTCCAGTTACGCGCTGGCGCTGGCCCTGCTGGCGCTGGCCGCGGCCAGCTTCGCCTCGCTGCCGCTGCAGTGGGCGGCCTTCTTCAGCGCCGAGGCGCTGCGCAGCAGCAGCGAATTCCTGGCCGGCTTCGCGCCGCCGGAACTGGCCCCGCCCTTCCTGGGCAAGACCGCCTGGGCCGCCGCCGAGACGCTGTCGATGTCGGCGCTGGGCACCCTGCTGGCCGTCGGCGCCGGACTGCTGCTGGCGCTGCCGGCGGCCGGCCGCTTCGGCGCCGCGCCGCGCGCCGCCGTGCGCGCCCTGCTCAACGTGCTGCGCTCGATCCCGGAACTGGTGTGGGCCTCGATCCTGCTCATCGCCGCCGGCCTGGGTCCGTTCGCCGGCACGCTGGCGCTGGCCTTCCACACCTCCGGCGTGCTGGGCCGCCTGTTCGCCGACGCGCTGGAGAACGCCGCGCCGCTGCCGGAACAGAGCCTGCGCAACAACGGCGCGACGGCGCTGGCGGCGTTTTTCTACGCCACCCTGCCGCAGGCGCTGCCGCAGATGCTGTCCTACACCCTGTACCGTTGGGAAAACAATATCCGCGCCGCCGCCATTCTCGGCGTGGTCGGCGCCGGCGGCCTGGGGCAGATGCTGAAATACCATTTGTCGCTATTCCAGATGCAGAAGGCGGCCACCGTCATCCTCGCCATGCTGCTGCTGGTGGCGCTGGTGGACGCGCTCAGCTTCGCCATGCGCCGCGCCCTGACCCGCTAACCGGAAAGCCCCCATGCTCGAACTGCGTCACCTGTCAAAGTCCTACGCCAGCGGCCATCCGGTGCTGTCGCGCCTGTCGCACCACTTCCGCGCCGGCGAATTCGTCGCCATCATGGGCAATTCCGGCGTCGGCAAGTCGACGCTGCTGAACCTGATCGCCGGCCTCGATACCCCCGACCCCGGTATCGAAGCGAGTCCGATCCTGATCGACGGCGTGGCCATGTCCGGCCTCGACGACGACGCCGCCACGCGCCTGCGCCGGGCCCGCATGGGCTTCATTTTCCAGGCCTTCCACGTCTTGCCGCACCTGACGCTGCTGCAAAACATCGCCCTGCCGCTGTTGCTGAACGGCTTGCCGCAGGACCGGGCGCGGCAGATGCTGGAGGCCGTCGGACTGGGCGGACGCGGCGACGATTTTCCGCGCCAGTTGTCGGGCGGCGAACTGCAGCGCGTGGCCATCGCCCGCGCCCTGGTGCACAGGCCGGCCCTGGTGCTGGCCGACGAGCCGACCGGCAACCTCGACCCGGACACGGCGCATGGCGTGCTGTGCCTGCTGCGCGAGGAAATCAAGGCCAACGGCGCCTGCGCCATCATGGTCACGCATTCCCACGCGGCGGCCGCGATGGCCGATCATACGTTGCTACTAAGCAAGGAGGGGCTACAAAAAACAACATTCGTCAAGGCTGTTACACAAACTAACAGTTAATTTTTACTACAATGTTCCCTGAAAATTGGTAACGTAGTATTATTGAAACATCCTTGCCTCGTTATCAATAATGCACCGATTCTGACTCACGCATACGGTAAACTGGCTTGGTGTATTAGCACGGGGGCCGCCACCCCTTCTTTTTCCCATCACCTTCAGGAGGAGTAAATGAACGTACGGCAAAAGAAGCTGGAAATGATAGAAGCAATGAACCGGGCACGCGCACTCGAACCATCGAGTTTCGTACCCAACAAGTTGCTCGATACCCTTATCGAGAAAATGAACTTGAAAAATGATGCGGAGTTATGCCGCATCCTGGAAGTTCAACCGCCTATCATCAGCAAAATCAGACACCGGAAGCTGTCTGTTGGCGCGACAATCTTGTTGCGCATGCACGAAAAATCGGATCTGAGCATCCGTGAACTGAAGGAGTTGTCGACCGCTTCGATGCACTGATCAGCCACAATCTGAACCTTGCCTCACCAGTCGTCCGCTTTCAAGTCAACGGCGCCAAAGCATTGCGCTTGACAAAGATAGCACTGTAGCAAACCAGCAATACCCACTGACGTACAGCCCAAACAACGCTGAACGCTCATCTCAAGACCCGCAGTAGCAGTTCCCGGCAACACCCCATCGTCGCGCCAATTCCACAAGTACCGCCTCCTGCCCAAAACGGATTCCAGACTAGTCAGTCATGCGCACGCGTTCGCGCGCGGCGAGCGTTTCCCCGTCGGCGCGGAGCGGCACGCGGCGCGCGCATGGCGCGGCCCGGGGAGGCATGGGAGGGGATGGCGCGCGAAGGCGGAGCCGGGCCCCTTGGACCCGCCCCGCTCCCTGCACCGGCTTGCCCGCGCCGTCGCGCGGCGGCGCCGGGCAGCCGGCTTGAACTTACTGGGCCACCGGGGTGACGCCGTAGTGCTTGGCGTAGCGCCCGTCCAGATTCGCCAGCGGCATCATCATGAACATGTCGGCGCTCTCGAAGTCGGGATCCCAGGCCGGTTCGCCGCAGATCCACGCGCCCGAGCGCAAATACCCCTTGATCAGGGCCGGCACCTGCGGCTTTTGCGCCGCCTCGACCTTGTGGATGGGGAACGGCAGATGGGGGGTGACGCGGTACTCGGAGGGCGCCATGTGCTTGGCCGCCAGCGCCTGGTAGACCGCCACCGCGTTGTGGCCGCCGTCGGCCAGGCTGATGCTGGCGCAACCAACCAGATAGTCGCAGCGTTCGCGGCGCATGTATTCGGCCAGACCCGACCAGAGCAGCATGATGACGCTGCCGCCGCGGTACTTAGGATGGATGCAGGCGCGCCCCGCTTCGACCATGCGGCCGCGCACATTGTTCAGGCGCCCCAGGTCGAACTCGTTTTCGGAATACAGTCGGCCGATCTTGCCGGCCCGCGCCGCGCTCAGCACGCGGTAGGTGCCGACCACCTTGAGGGTGTCGGCGTCGCGCACGATCAGATGGTCGCAGTGTTCGTCGAACTCGTCGGCGTCCAGGCCATCCGCGCGCGTCAGCGCCGTCAAGCCCATGGTCTCGATGAACACTTTATAACGCAGGCGCTGCACTTCGCGCAGTTCTTCCGGAGTGCTGGCCATACTGAGAACCAGTTTGGCCGACTGGGCCTTGACGTCGGCCGATGCGATTAAGTTTTGCATGCTTCATCCTTTGTTATAGAGGCGAAGCAAGCGTACTTGTAAAATATGTCAGGAAAATGACATCAGCGTATCATTTTCGTGACCCGCATCAATCCTTCTTGGGACGGCCGGTTTTCAGCTGCGGCAGGGCCGCCAGCACGCTTTGCAGCGTCGCCAGGTCGATCTGGCTGATCAGGGCCACGCCGATGCGCAGCAGCTCGCTTTTCTTGATCTCGAAGCCGGCCTTCAGGCAAGACTTCTTGACCAGACCCAGCACCGCGTATTCCGCTTCCGGCATCGTGAAACTGTCGCGCACCAGCTTCGGCTTGCGGGCTTTTTCCTTGCTGGCGGCGGCGACTTCAGGCTTCGCCGGGGCTTTGGCGGCGGCTTTGACGGCCGGCTTGGCGGCAGGTTTCACGGCGACCTTGGCGGCTGGCTTGACGGCGGCCTTGGCGGCCGGCTTGGCGACAAGCTTGTCCGCAAGCTTGGCGGCCGGCTTGGCGGCCGGCTTGGCGGCGACCTTGGCGGCCGGCTTGGCCTTGGCGGCGGCTTTGGCCGCGGGCGCCTTGACGGCGGCCTTCGGCGCCGCCTTGCCGAGTTGCGCGCCGATCGACGCGGTGGTCGGGAAAGGCGATACCAGGCCGTTGCCGGCTGGAACCGCAACGGCGGCTGGCGAGGTCGTTTTCAGGGAGCTGACTTTGTTCATGTTGTGTCCATTTCTGTAAATAATATAAACAATATATACCATTCATGGAAAACTTGCTTGATCCACATCAGGTATTTTCCGCCCGAGCTTGCTCAGGCGGTGGCGCGTATGCTGAAATCGACCCCGACCTCGTCCCACATCTCCTGTTCCTTCTCCATCCAGAACGAGACGGTCGGGTGGTGGGCGACCCAGTCGCGCTTGATGTCGAGTTCGATGCGGCTCTTCATGCGCAGGCGCAGTTCGCTGATGTCGGCCTCGATGCGCGCGTGCATGAAGAGGATGGCCAAGCGCAGCGCCAGGACCGCCTTGGCGAAGTCCGGCTCGGCCAGCGCGTCGCTGATTTTGCGCAGATTGCCCTTTTGCGCCATGATCAATTTGCTCATGATCCTTTGCTCGCGCGTCGTGAAGCCCGGCAGGTCGGCGTTCTCGACGATGTAGGCGGCGTGCTTGTGGTAGCCGGTCTGCGACACGGCCATGCCCACCTCGTGCAGCAGGCCGCTCCAGCGCAGGCATTTGGCCAGCGCGTCCGAGCTCGGCTTGAGCTGGTTGAACATGGCCACGGCGTTCTCGGCGACGCGGCGGGCGCGCCCCTCGTCGACGTGGAATTTCTCCAGATAGCCCTGCACCGACTGCTCGCGCCGGTCGCGCTTGGTCGAGCGCAGGTAGAGATCCCACATCACGCCCATGCGCAGGCCGGCCTCGATGGGCGTGATGACCTCGATGTCGAGCTCGCGCACCAGCGCGATCAGGATCGCCAGGCCGCCGACGATGGTGCCGGCGCGGTCCGCCTTCAGGCCCGGCATGTCGATGTTGGCGACATGGCCGAACTCGATGAAGCGGCGCTTCAGCGCGTCCAGGCTGGCCGCCGACAGCGCGCCGTCGCCCAGCGCGTTCTTGGCGATGATGTCGGCGATGGTGCGGATGGTGCCCGAGGAGCCGTAGGCGCTCTTCCAGAATTGCGGATGGTAGGGCGGCGCGGCGTCCTCGAAGTGGCTGCGCGCCGACAGGATGGCCGCCTCGAACGAGGGCGCGTCGACGCGTCCGCCGACGAAGAAGGACAGGCTTTGCTTGACGGTGCCGATGGAGAACGATTCGACCCGCTCGATGTCCTGGCCGCGCCCCAGTATCAGCTCGGTGGAGCCGCCGCCGATGTCGAGCACCAGGCGGCGCTCGCCCGGCACGGCGAGGGAATTGGCCACGCCCATGTAGATCAGGCGCCCCTCCTCCTCGCCGGAAATGATTTCGATGGGCAGGCCGATGGCTTGCTCGGCCAGCGGCAGGAAGATGGCGCCGTTGCGCGCCACCCGCATGGCCGAGGTGGCGACGACGCGCACGGCGTCGAGCTCGTAGCCGGCCAGCATGGCGCGGAAATTCCTCAGGCAGGCCAGCGCGCTCTGCATAGCCGCCTCGCTCAGATTGCCGTTCGCGTCCAGGCCGGCGGCCAGGCGGATCGGGTCGCGCACGCTCTTCAGGACGCGGATGGCGTCGCCGTCGTGCTTGCCGATGTGCAGGCGAAAACTATTGGAACCTAAATCAACCGCAGCGTACATACCAGCCTCTTATATTTATCATCGCCAATGAAGGCTTGCCGGCGCGCGGCGCGGCCAGGATCAGGCGGCGCCGGGCCGCGGCGCCGCGCAACGCGGCATATTGTTTCGTCGAAAATCCTAACACAGTACACCGCCCGTGTGACGTGCGCGTGACGCCCGGCCCGGCTCAGGAGTCCAGCACGGCCGGCGCGGGCGCCTCGACGACGCGGTTGCGCCCGCCCAGCTTGGCCGCCTGCAGCGCCGCGTCGGCGCGCTGGAACAGGCTGACGGCGCTGTCCTCGGCGCGGATGGTCGTCACGCCCAGGCTGGCCGTCAGGGTCAGCACGGCGCGCTCGGTCTTCACCGGCATGCGCGCCACGGCCGCGCGCACCCGCTCGGCCACCATCATGGCGTCGGCCAGCGTGGTGCGCGGCAACTGGATGGCGAATTCGGCGCCGCCCAGGCGGCCCATCAGATCGCTGTCGCGCAATTGCGTCCTGCATTCGTCGACCAGGGCCTTGAGCACCGCGTCGCCGACCGGATGGCCGTAGCCGTCGTTGACGCGCTTGAAGTGGTCCAGATTGAGCACGATCAGCGCCGTCGGCAGGCCGGGCCGGCGCGCCAGCGCCATCCACGGCGCCAGCGCCTGGTAGAAACCGCGCCGGTTCGGCACGTCGGTCACCGGGTCGACCACCTCCAGGCGCGCCAGCGCGCGCTCGCCCTCCTCGCGCGCCAGCAGCAGGTAGCCGAAGCCGTTCGCCAGCATCATCAGGTAGAAGGCCAGCAGGCCGCCGGCCTGGGTCGTGCCCGGACTGAGCCAGGACCAGCCCTGCGGCAGCGCGCAGGCCAGCGCGCCGCGCGCCGCCACGGCCAGCGCCAGGGCGCCCATGCTGACCGCCAGGAAGCGGCGCAGCATGGGCGCGCCGGACCAGTCCAGCGCCAGCGGCGCCGCGCCGGCCAGGAGGAAGCCGGCCGCGAGCAGCGCGCCCAGGCCGCCGCGGCGCGGCGCGTCCAGGCCCAGGGCGTAGGCGAGCAGGAAGAGCAGCAGCGCCAACGCCAGGGCCGGCGCCATGTAGCGCCGCCAGCCGGCGCGCCCGGCCGCCTGCCACAGCGCGCCGGCGTCCAGCGCCAGGCCGCCGAAGAGCAGCGCGGCGGCCAGCGGCACCGACAGCAGTTCGGGAATCACGCCGCGCAAATACAGGAGCAGCCAGGCCAGCGCCTGGCATTGCTTGGCGCCGGTCCACAGCGCCAGCGCGGCCGGCCTGGGCCGCCCGTGCTCGGCGAAGAAGAGCGCCGCGCACAGGCTCAGGTTACCCAGCGCTAAAACCAGTATCAGAGTGTTGATGTCCATGTCGGGGCCGGAAAGGGGGCGCGCTCAAGCCGCGCGGCGGCGCGCCGGGGCCGGGCATGCGCCGCGCGCGCTCTAGATTTCGTGTTCGACGTTGCTGCTGCCGTCGCCGATCTTGCTGGCCCAGGCCTGCACGAAGAACTGCTTCTCCGCCTCGCTGGGCGCCTCGTGCCAGAAGACGATCAAGGTGCCCTTGTGGTCGTGGATCTGCGCCACTTTCTCGATGAACTGGGCGTCGCCGGCCTGGTCGGCCAGGGCCGCCGTGTAGCCGTAGACCCGGCCGAGGCGCTCGATGCGGTCCGGCTCGGTGAAACTGTTTGTCGCGGTAATCGTCGGGTGATCCAAAAACATATGTTTCTCTCCATGGGGGCCGCCAGCATCGCCGGCCTGCTACGCCGCAAGTATAGGCGTTCCGCGCGCCGGCGCGGCGGCCTTTTTGATCGTTTCCGCCGTCCCGCCCGAATCCTGTATGCTGGCGGGAACGGCCGACCGCGGCGCTGTCGCCACGGGGCGCTTAGGAGCTTATCAGAATTCCATGCCCGAAACAAAATATCGGCCCCGCCGCGCCCGGAGGCCGCATGCCTGAGACGCCCGACGGCGGCGCGCCGCCGCTGGTCCACACGCGCGGCGACCGGCGCTCGCTGGAATTCCAGCCCGGCATGATCCAGAGCGAGATGCGCCTGTCGCGCCCGGACGAACTGGTGCTGCGCTACGCCCGCGCCATGATGTGCTTCGTGCTGTTCCTGCCGCGGCCGCGCCACATCGTCATGGTCGGCCTGGGCGGCGGCTCGCTGGCCAAATTCTGCTACCGCCACCTGCCCGCCAGCGACATCACCGTGCTCGAGCTGCGCGCCGACGTCATCGCCCTGCGCGAGCAATTCTGCATTCCGCCCGACGACGCGCGCTTTCGCGTCATCCACGCCGACGCCGTCGCCTACCTGGCGGGCGCGCCGGCCTGCGCCGACGTGCTGCTGGTCGACGGCTTCGACGCCGGCGGCCTGCCGCCGGCGCTGGGCAGCGCGCGCTTCTACGCCGACTGCCGCCGCGCCCTGCGCCCCGGCGGCGTGCTGGTGGCCAACATCTTCAGCTACGACCGCCACTACGGCGCCATGCTGGGACGGCTGCGCCTGACCTTCCGCGGGCAGATCTGCTGGTTCGACGGCATCGCCGGCAACAACCGCATCGTCTTCGCCGTCAACGCCGCCGCCGGCGCGCCGGCCCGGCCGCTGCGCGTGCGCCGCCTGGTGCTGCTGTGGCGCCGCTGCGGCCTGGCCTTCCTGAACGGGGCGCTGGCGCGCCTGCTGGTGCGCCGCCTCAGCCGGCACGGCGCGGCGCGCCCGTGAGGCGCTCCGCTTGCGCGATTTTTACCCGGGAGTAACAGTCAAATACAGTCAAACGCCGGCTTTTATGACACACTAGCGGCAACCGCACCCAAGCGCCCGCCACCGCACAGTCCAGGAACGTTGTATGCCGCATCGCCGCCCGCCCCTCTCGATTTCCGCCGCGGCGGCGTGGACGCTGGGCGCCGGACTGTCCGTCACGGCCCTGCTGTTCGGCGCCGTCAGCCGCCTCGAGTACGACAAGATGGCGCTCAGCTTCCAGCAGCGCGCCAGCCTGCGCGCGACGGCCCTGCACAAGGGCCTGGACGACGCCACCGAGGTGCTCACCGTGACCCAGCAACTGTTCGCCACGGTGGCGCCCGTCACGCGCGAGCAATTCCACACCTTCACCGCGCCGCTGCTGGCGCGCTACCCCTTCATCCAGGCCTTCAATTTCCACCGCATCGTGCCGCACGCCGGGCGCGCCGCCTTCGAGGCGCAGCTGCGCCGCCTGCGGCCCGGCTACGCGATGCAGGAAATGCGGGACGGCAAGCTGGTGCCGGTGCGTACGCGCGCCAACTACCTGGTGGTCGACTACCTCGAGCCGCTGGCCGGCAACGAGGCGGCGCTGGGCATGGACGTCACGCCCAGCCGGCAATCCTTCGACGCGCTCGACGCCGCCGTGCGCAGCGGCCGCCCGTGCGCCACCGCGCTGCTCAACCTGGCGCAGGAAACGACGCGCCAGCGCGGCTTCGTCATCGTCGCCCCGGTGTACCGGCTGGGCGCGCCGACGGCCAGCCCGGCCGAGCGGCGCGCCGCCCTGGTCGGCGACACGGCCGCCGTGATCCGCGCGGGCGAACTGGTGCACAAGATCATGCAGGGCGCCGGCCTGCTCGAGGACGACCAGATCGAACTCAGCGTCTACGCCAGCGGCGCCGCCGACCCCGGCCAACTGATCTACCGCAGCGCCACGGCCGGCGCCGCCGCCGCGCCCGCGCCGGCGCTGCCGCGCTGGTTGCTGTTCGACTACCGCGACCGGCGCGAGCTGGGCTTCAGCGCCGCCGGCCGGCCCTGGCACGTGCAAGTGGTGGCCCGGCCGCGGTCCTTCCTGGCCGACCACACCGGCTCGCTCTCGACCCTGCTCGGCGGCCTGCTGTTCGCGCTGCTGACGACGGCCTTCGTGCAGACGCTGGCGCAGCGCTCGCGGCGCGTGCAGCGCCTGGTCGAGGAGCGCACCGCCGACCTGAAGCTGAGCAACGAGCGCCTCAGCGCCGACGTGGCGGCGCGCCAACGCACCGAGCGCGCGCTGCAGGACAGCGAGCAGCGCTTCCGCCGCCTGCTGGCGCTGTCCTCGGACTGGTACTGGGAGCAGGACAGCGACTTCCGCTTCACCAACATCACCAGCGGCTTCAGCGACAAGTCGCAGATGCCGCTGGAGCGCTTCATCGGCCTGACGCGCTGGGACAACCATCCGGCCATGCGCGAGGCCGACTGGGGCCGCGCCCACATCGCCACCGTCCAGGCGCATCTGCCCTTCGCCGACCTCGAATACGCGATGCCGGACCGGCACGGCGCGCTGCGCTGGTTCAACGTCAACGGCGAGCCCCTGTTCGACGAACAGGGCGCATTCCAGGGCTACCGCGGCACGGGCGCGGAAATCACCGAGCGCAAGCTGGCCGAGCAGCGCATCCAGCACATCGCCCACCACGACGTGCTCACCGGCCTGCCCAACCGCGCCCTGCTGCGCGAACGCCTGACGCAGGCGATCGCCTACGCCGAGCGCGCCGGCGAGCCGCTGTGGGTGCTGCTGATCGACCTGGACCGCTTCAAGTTCGTCAACGACAGCCTCGGCCACAAGGCCGGCGACCTGCTGCTGAAGACGGTGGCGGCGCGCCTGCAGGCGGGCCTGCGCGAAAGCGACACCGTGGCGCGCCTTTCCGGCGACGAGTTCGTCGCCATCCTGTCGCAGCGTCCGGACGAGGCGCTGGGCGGCGAGATCGTGCAGCGCCTGATGGACCGGGTGGCGCAGCCGGTGACGCTGGAGGGCAAGGAATTCCTCATCACCTGCAGCATCGGCGTGGCCGTCCACGCGCCCGGCGGCGAGGCCGCGCACCAGCTCATCGAGCGGGCCGACATCGCCATGTACAGCGCCAAGAAGGAGGGCCGCAACACCTTCCGCTTCTACGCCGCCGCCATGAACGAGGCGGCGCAGGAGCGCATGCGCATCGAAGGCGCGCTGCGCAACGCCCTCGAGCGCGAGGAGTTCGTGCTGCACTACCAGCCGCAGGTGGACCTGAGGAGCGGCCGCATCGTCGGCGCCGAGGCGCTGCTGCGCTGGCGCCACCCGGAACTGGGCATGGTGGCGCCGGACCGCTTCATCGCGCTGGCCGAGGAGACCGGCCTGATCGTGCCGATCGGCGCCTGGGTGATGCGCCGCGCCTGCGCGCAGAACAAGGCCTGGCAGGAGGCGGGGCTGGGGCCGCTGCGCATCGCCGTCAACCTGTCGGCGCGCCAGTTCGGCGAGGCCGGCCTGGTCGACGCCATCGGCGCCGTGCTGGCCAAGACGGCGCTGGCGCCGGCCGACCTCGAGCTGGAGCTGACGGAGAGCGTGTTCATGACCGACGCCGGTCTGGCCGTCAGCCAGTTGCACGCGCTGAAGGCGCTCGGCGTGCAATTGTCGATCGACGACTTCGGCACCGGCTATTCGAGCTTCTCCTACCTGCGCCGCTTCCCCATCGACGTGCTGAAGATAGACCGCACCTTCATCCACGACATCGCCAGCGACGCCGGCGACGCCGCCATCGTCGCGGCCATCATCGCGCTGGCGCACAACCTGAAGCTGCGCGTCATCGCCGAGGGCGTGGAGACGCAGGCGCAGCTGGACTACCTGCGCCTGCGCGGCTGCGACGAGATGCAGGGCTATTTCTTCAGCCGGCCGCTGGCCGCCGAGCAGTTCCGCGAACTGCTGCTGCAGCGCGGGCGCGCCACGGCTCAGGCGCCGCTCCTGGAGGCGGGCTGAATGGACGGGAAGGGGGCGCCCCGCGCCGGCGGGGCAAAGGGCGGGCGGCGCGATGCGCCGCCCGCCGCGTGTCAGGCCTTGGCGCCCGACACCTTCTTGCGCGACAGCTTGCGCAGCTTGGCCTGCTCGAAGCGGGCCACTTGCACCGGCGTCAGCAGCTCCAGCGGCGGCACGGCCACCGGCTTGCGGTTGGCGTCCACGGCCACCATCGTGAAGTAGCAGCTGTTGGCGTGGCGCACCAGGCGCTGCTGGATGTTTTCCGTCACCACGCGGATGCCCACCTCCATCGACGTCGTGCCGGTGTGGTTGATCGAGGCCAGGAAGGTGACCAGTTCGCCGACGTGTATCGGCTGCAGGAACATCACCTGGTCGACCGACAGGGTCACGACATAGCTGCCGGAATAGCGGCTGGCGCAGGCGTAGGCGACGCTGTCGAGGTATTTCAGGATGGTGCCGCCGTGCACATTGCCGGAGAAATTGGCCATGTCGGGCGTCATCAGGACCGTCATCGTCAGCTCGTGCGCCGACCAGCTCATGGGATTTTCCAAGAGAACTCTCCAGTGGTGATGGGGGCGCCGCGCCGGAATGGCGCCGCGCCGGGGGCTCTTACAGGCCCAGGCTGCCGATGTCGGCCAGCGACTCGGTGCCCTTGTCGCTGATGTCGTAGCCCTCGCCCGAGGCGCGCGCGACGATGTGCGCCTTCTTGCCGAGGAAATAGGCGACATCCGCTTCCAGCGGGGCCAGCGGATCGGCGGCGATGGCGCGCAAGCCGTTGATGCAGCGGCGCACGAACAGCAGTTGCTGCGCCTTGTCGGTCACGCTGAGGCGGCCGTCCTGGCGGTAGCTGAGCAGCTTCAGGCCGGACAGGCGCTTGGTGTTGCGCGCCACGCAGGCGCTCACGCGTTCGGTCTTGATGCCGCGCGCCACTTGCTCAAGCGCGTCGTATTCGTCGGTGGTTAATTTCTCGTTCTTCATTACATTTCCATAAGGGACAGCCAATTCGGCCCCCATGGTACGCGCCCGGCACCGCAAGGGCAACAGGCACGTTCATTTACGCCGCCGCCCCGTTCAGCGCAACATGTGCAAAGCGATCCACAAGACGCCCGCGCCGAGCAGCGCGCCGAGGAAGAACAGCACCGCCGTGCCCTTCGATTTGATACCGCGAGCGCGTCTGCCAAGATAGATTTTATTATGTAAGGAATTGCCCACGACCGTCTCCTAAAACAAGCGTTGCGATGATGTCTCATTATAAGAACAGTTTCGTGACCGCTGCGTGACGCATGACAGATACTGTTGCAATGTGTAGCCGTGGAGCAACACATTAAAGCAACAATGACGATTCGACACGCGCGCCGCGCGCCGCGGCAATCCGGCGCGGCGCCGCGGCCGCCCGGCCCTCGCGGACAACTACGGCTGCGCCGCCGGCAAACCGGCTTTGAGCGCGCTGGCCGCCATTTCCCGGCGCAACCAGTCCAGCAGGAGCAGGCGCCGCGCGTCGCCCGCGAAGGGCGTCGGCGACAACAGGTAGTAGGCCGAACCATCGGCGACGAAGCCGCCCGCCGGCGCCGCCAGGCGCGCGTCCGCCAACTCCTCCTCGACCATGTACAGCGAGGCGATCGCCACGCCCAGGCCGGCGCCGGCCGCCTGCAGGCTCAGGTAGAAATGTTCGTAGCGGGCCGCCCGGCGCGCCGTCCAGGGCCGGCCGCTGGCCGCGCCCCAGCGCTGCCAGGCGTCGGCGCGCGACTCGGTGTGCAGCAGGCATTGCCGCGCCAGGCGCAGCGCGCCGTCCTCCAGCAGGGCCGGCGCGCACACCGGCGCGATCCATTCCGGCGCGACCGGCTCGGCGTGGTGGCCGGGATCCCAGGGGAAATCGTTGCGGCGCAGCGCCAGATCGACGTGGCCGCCCTCGAAGCGGATCGGCCCGCCGGCGGCGAACAGGTGCAATTCGATGCGCGGGAAGCTGGCGCGGAAGGCCGCCAGGCGCGGGATCAGCCAGCGCATCGCCAGCGTCGGCTCGCACGACAGCACCAGCGGCCGCTCCGGCGCGGCCTGTTGGATCTCGCGGATGCCGGCGCGCAGGCGCTCCATCACCTGCGCGCAACTGACCTGGAAGAGCAGTCCCTCGCGGGTGAGGAAAACTGCCCGATTGCGGCGCTCGAACAGGGCCACGCCCAAGCTCCCCTCGAGCTGCTTGATCTGCCGGCTGACGGCGCCGTGCGTCAGGTGCAGCTCCTCGGCGGCGCGCACGAAGCTCAGGTGGCGCGCCGCCACGTCGAACACGCGGATGGCGTTGAGGGAGGGAATGTGCTGGGTCATCTGTGAGTTTTTCTCAAGTATTTCCTTGAGTATACGTCGCTTTTCAAGGCCGCGCCGGGGCACCAGAATAAGCCTTTCCTCAGCCGAGGAGCCCGTCAAGGAAAGCAAGATGAATGAATTGATCGCCGTCGCCCTGATCACCGTCCTGGCCGTCGTCAGTCCCGGCGCCGATTTCGCCATGGTCACGCGCAACAGCTATCTGCACGGCCGCCGCGCCGGCCTGCTGGCCGCCGCCGGCATCGCGCTGGGCGTGCAGGTGCATGTCTGCTACACCATGCTCGGCGTCGGCCTGCTGATCGCCCGCTCGCCGGCGCTGTTCCTCGCCATCAAGCTGTGCGGCGCCGCGTACCTGATCTACATCGGCGCCACCACCTTCGCGCGGCGGCCCGTGGCCGACGCCGCCGCCGAGCGGGCGGCGCCCGGCGGCGGCGCCCTGCGGGCCGGTTTCATGACCAACGCCCTGAACCCGAAAACCACGCTGTTCGTGCTCAGCATCTATACCCAGGTGGTGCATGTCGACACCGGCCTCGCCGTGCAGCTGGGCTACGGCCTGTTCATGTCGGCGGCGCACTGGTTCTGGTTCAGCCTGGTCGCACTGTTCTTTTCCCAGCCGCGCCTGCGCGCCGCCATGCTGGGTTGGCAGGCCACGCTGAACCGCCTCATCGGCGCCGTGCTGGTCGGGCTGGGCCTGACCCTGGCCTTGGCGCCGCTCACGCGCTGAGGCTCTGAAGTCCTCAGTTCAGGCGCCGCGCCGGCGCCGCCGCGTGCGCCATACCGTTGACCTTGAAGACGCTGACGATCTGCGCCAGGCCGGCGGCCTGGTCGTTCATCGCCTGGGCCGCCGCCGAGGCTTGCTCGACCAGGGCCGAGTTTTGCTGCGTCATCGTGTCCATCTCGACGATGGCGTGGTTGATCTGGTCGATGCCCGAGCTCTGCTCCTGGCTGGCCGAGGAGATCTCGGCGACGATGTCGGTCACATGCTTGACGCTGGCGACCACCTTCTCCATCGTCTCGCCGGCCAGCGCGACCAGTTTTTCGCCGGCCTCGACCTTTTCGGCCGAACTGTCGATCAGCACCTTGATTTCCTTGGCGGCCGAGGCCGAGCGCTGCGCCAGATTGCGCACCTCGCTGGCGACGACGGCGAAGCCCCTGCCCTGCTCGCCGGCGCGCGCCGCTTCCACCGCCGCGTTCAGGGCCAAAATATTGGTCTGGAAGGCGATGCCGTCGATGACGGAAATGATGTCGACGATCTTCTTCGAGGATGCGTTGATCGAGCCCATCGTGTCGACCACCTGGCCGACCACATTGCCGGCCTGGGTCGCCACTGCCGAGGCGGTGATGGCCAGCTGGTTGGCCTGGCGCGCGTTGTCGGCGTTCTGGCGCACGGTCGAGGTCATCTCCTCCATCGTCGAGGCCGTCTCCTCCAGCGAGCCGGCCTGCTGCTCGGTGCGCGCCGACAGATCCTGGTTGCCGGAGGCGATCTCGCCGGAGGCGGTGGAAATCGAATCGGCGTCCATGCGCACCTGGCTGACGATGCCCGCCAGGTTGTCGCGCATCGCCTTGATGGCGAACAGCAGGCTGGACGTGTCGTCGGCCCGGGTGATGATCTCGGTCGTCAAATCGCCCTTGGCGATCTGCCCGACGATGCCGGCCGCGTAATCCGGCTCGCCGCCCAGCTGGCCGACGATCTTGCGCAGCATATGCCAGGCCAGGCCGCCGACGACCAGCATCAGCGCGGCGCCCAGCGCCAGCAGGATGCCGGCCTGGCGCCAGAATTGCTCGTTGATGTCGTCGATGTAGGTGCCGGTGCCGACGACCCAATTCCAGGGCGCGAACTTGATCACGGCATACAATTTTTCGACTTTTTCCTTGACGCCGGGGCGCGTGCCCTCGGCCTCGACCAGGCCGAGACGCTCCTTGGCCAGCACGCTGCGGTAGCGCTCGCCCGAATCCTTGGAACCCTTCTGCGCCTTGCCGATCCGCTCCGGATTCGGATGGACGTACAGCACGTCGGTGCTGAAGTCGCGCACGAAGAAATACATCTCGTCCTTGTGGAAACTGCCCACGGTCTGCTTGGCCAGGCGCTGCGCCTCCTCGCGCGTCAGCTTGCCGGACTGTTCCTGCGCGTAGGCCTTCTCGACGGAGGCATTGGCCAGCTCCACCAGGGTGCTGATCTGCGCGACGCGCTCGGCCATCATGGTCTGGCGCAAGGAGAACAGCGAGACCGTGGCGATCAGGATAATGCCGAGCAGCGTGCTGCCGCACAGCAGCAGGATGCGGGTACTGAGTTTCATGGGTTTCCTCTTGGCGGGTGGGTTGTTCGGTGTTGTGGGCGCGTGCGGCGCCGCCGGGCGCGCGGAACGGCCGCGATGCCGCGCCACGCGCATTCCGCATGGTGGCAAAACAATTGCCTATAATAAACTAAATGTAGTCGTTTCGCTCAGGCAAAACGCGCGTGCGCGACTTTTTCAGTATCGTTGCAGCAAGAAAATGAAGGCGGTGGGACGGTGGGCGGCCCCGCAAGGGAAGCCGATCCAGTATGCGCCGCTCCCTTGCCCCTGTCCAGCCGGGAAGCCGGGGCGCGCGGGGAGGGAAAGGCGGGCGCCGCGAGGGCGCGCCCGCCGGGACCGCGGAGTTTGAAGCGCGGCTTAGGCCAGCGCCTCCTTGGCCGCCTCTTCCGGCGTCAAGCCGTCGTAGAACTGGTCGGTGAACCATTCCACTTGCTCTTCGATATGCTCCTGCGCCTGCGCCTGGGTGGCGCCGCCGGCGACGAGGAATCCCTCGACTTCGATGCACCAATGTATCAAGGCCAGCGTTTCCGGATCCAGCTCTTCTTTCTTTGCCATCTTAAAACCTTTTACATGTCTTGAACCAGGCCACAGTTTAACAGCCCGCCGGCGGCCGCGCCGGGCAAACTACTTCTCCGGATACAGCACCACCTGCACGTAATTATCCATGTTGAAATAGCGTTGCGCCGCCGCCTGCAGTTCGGCCGGCTTCAGGGCCTTGACCTTTGCCTCGTAGTCCAGGATGGTGGCCGGATCGCTGCCCTGCACCTGCGCCGCCTGCAGGCGGTTCAGCCAGTAGCCGTTCTCGCGCATCGACTTGCTGTGGTTCTTGAGCCAGTTCTCCTGCACCTTCGCCAGGTCGGCCGGCAGCGGGCCGGCCGCCTTCATGGCGGCGATCTCGGCGAAGGTGGCGGCGATCACCTTGTCGACGTTTTCCGGCCCGGTCGGCAGGCTGACGCCGATCGCGTAATTACCGTACGGCAGCTTGCTCAGCGAGGCCTGCATGCCGCCGCCGTAGATCAGGCCCATTTTCTCGCGCAGCACCTCGATCAGCTTGATGTTCAGCACTTCGATGAGGGCCTGCAGGCGCATCTGCTCATCCTCGGAATACACGGCGTCGCCGGTGAAGTTGATCGAAATCGTGCTCTTCGCCTCGGCGCCCATGCGCACCTCCTTCTTGACGACGCCGCTGACCGGGCGCAGGCCCAGATCCTTGTAGGCGGCCAGCACCGCGCCGTCCGGCAGGCCGCCCAGATAGGTGGCGATCAGGGGCTTGATGGCCGCCACGTCGAAGCTGCCGACGAGGAAGAAGGTCGTGCCCCTGGCGCTGGCGAAGCGCTCCTTGTAGATGGCCAGCACCCGCTCCAGCCCGACGTGCTCGAAATCCTCGGGGCGCGCCGCCCGCGCCAGGCGCGGATGGTTGTTGTAGAGCGTGCCCTGCAGGGTGTCGACGAAGACCGACTCCGGCCGCAGCATGGTGTTCTTCGCCAGATCCTGCTGCCGGCCTATGAAGGAATGGAACAGGGCCGCGTCCTTGCGCGCGTCGGCGTAGCGCAGGTAGACCAGTTGCAGCATGGTTTCCAGGTCGGCGTTGCTGGAACTGCCGGAGACGCCCTCGTTCAGATTGCCGAGGAAGGCGCCGACGCTGGCCGTTTTCCCCGCCAGCACCTTCTGCAGCTCCGTCGGCGTGTAGGCGGTCAAACCCATCTGGCCGACGATGGCGCTGGCGTAGCGGGCGTTGTAGACGTCGGCGTCGCCGAACAGCGACTGGCCGCCGAAGCGGGTCGAACCCAGCAGCACCTGGTCGTTCTTGAAGTCGGTCGGCTTGAGCACCACGCGCACGCCGTTGCTCAGCGTCAGCTCGGTCAAGCCCAGGGCGCGGTCCACCTTTTCGGCGACGATGCCGCCGGCCTTGGGCGGCGCCTCCATCAGGGTGCTGCCGAGCGCTTTTTCCGGACGCGCCGCGACGGGCAGTTTTTCCGCCGCCGTCACGGCCGCCAGCAGGCCGGCGCCGGTCGGCACCGCCTCGCCGTGGCGCGTGCCCATGTAGACCACCAGCTTCTTCTGCTTCGACGGCAGGGCCTTGCGCACGGCCTGGTTGACCTCGGCCAGCGTCACCGTGGGCAGCATCTCCTGCACATAGTTGAACTCGTTCTCTATGCCCGGTATCGATTCCTGCTCGAGGAAGTTGCGCACGTACTCGGCCACGTAGCCGGCCGAATCGGACTTGTCGCGCTCCTTGTAGGCGCGCTCCACGTTGCGCAGCATGTTTTTCTTGCTGCGCTCGAGCTCGGCGTCGCTGAAGCCGAAGCGGCGCGCCCGCGCATCCTCCTGCACCAGCGCGTCGACGGCCGACGCCACGCCGCCCTTGCCGAGCAGGGCGAAGGCGCTGAAGGAGCGGTAGCCGCGCACCAGCTTGCCCATGCTGCTGCCGCCCTGGATGAAGGGCGGATTGTCCTGCTGGCTGAGCTCCTGCATGCGGGCGCCGAGCATTTCGCCGTACAAGCCCTCGATCAGCTTTTCCCGATAGTCGGCGAAGGTGCCCTCCTCGCGCGCCTCCTGCACCGGATAGCGGATCAGCAGCATATTGTTGCTGGCCTCCTTGTCGGTGATCACCAGGCCTTCCGTCCTGGCCCGCGTCGGCACCTTGGCGTACAGGCGGGGACGCGCCTGGGGCGGATTCAGCAAAGGCCCGAAATGCTTGCGGATCAAGGCCTCCGCCGCGGCCGGCTCCATGTCGCCGACCACCACCACGGCCATCAGATCGGGCCGGTACCAATCCTTGTAGAAGCGCTTGATGGCCGAGTACTTGAAGTTCTTCAGGATGGCTTCCTTGCCGATCGGCAGGCGCTGGGCGTAGCGCGAACCGTTGAACAGCTTGGGCAGCAGGACCTTGCTCATGCGGTCGTCGGCGCCCTTGCCCATGCGCAGTTCCTCGAGCACGATGCCGCGCTCGCTGTCGATGTCGGCGTCCTTGAAGGCCAGGCCGTGGGCCCAGTCCTCCAGCACAAGGAAACCCTTCTCGACCGCTTCCGGCTTGTCGCTCGGAATCGGCAGGATGTAGACGGTCTCGTCGAAACTGGTGTAGGCGTTCAGGTCGGCGCCGAACTTGACGCCGATCGATTGCAGGTAGGAGATCAGCTCGCTTTTCTTGAAGTGCGTCGAGCCGTTGAAGGCCATGTGCTCGATGAAGTGGGCCAGCCCCTGCTGGTCCTCGTCCTCCAGCATGGAGCCGGCCTTGACCACCAGGCGCAGCTCGACCTTGTTGGCCGGCTTGCCGTTCTTCTGTATGTAATAAGTCAAGCCGTTGGCCAGCTTGCCGACCTTCACCTGCGGACCGATCGGCAGGGTGTCGCTCAATTTGATCCCGGCGTGGGCCAGGCAGGACAGCGCCAGCAGGACGGCGGCGGAAATAGTTCGCAGGAAAGGGTGGCTCATGTGCGCAAAACTTGAAAATGGGAATCTGCGTACAGTACACCCGTTCGTTTCATTTGTGCGCGGTTTCCGGAAGCAAAATAGCGTTGCCCGCCGACGCAAGCGTTCTCTGCTACACTGATGCCGCCGGCAATTTTGCCGGTAAAACAATACGTCTTCGGGGCGGGGTGCGATTCCCCACCGGCGGTAAGACCGGCAACGGTCAAGCCCGCGAGCGCTTGCCCGGCGCGCCGCCCCCGCGCGGCGCGCCGGGCAAGGTCAGCAGA
>JANXSQ010000390.1 GCA_025356595.1 Janthinobacterium sp.
TCGAGGAGCGGCGCGACCTCTACAATCTCTATCCCCTGTTGGTGCACGCGCGCCTGTTCGGTGGATCTTACGTGAGCGACGTGGCGCGCACGGTGACGCGGTTCGGATTCTAGAGCGCCGCCGGCGCGAGGTCGAGCCGACCCTGTCGATGCTGCGCGACGCGCTGCTCGAGACGCCCAGCAACGAGGCCGACCGCGTCGCCCAGCAACGCCTGCGGGAAATGTACGACTTAATCGAAATGTCCAGCGCCTGGTTCGACGATGTCCAGCGCCTGTCGCCGGAAACCCTGTCCTCGCTGATGAAAATGGGTTCCACCGTCAAGAAACTGCTGGTCGTCGGCGACAGCGTGCGCGACAAGTTCCGCTTCGCCCGCGCCGCCCCCGAGGCCGAGCCACTGCCCGACGCGGCCGGGCGGGATGAGAAATGACACGCCCGAGGCCGCCCCGCGCCTCGCTGGCGCTGACCATCACGCTGGCACTGATCGTCAAAGTGCTGATCCTGAGCCTGCTGTGGAAAGCCTTCTTCTCGGCGCCGCCGACGAAGAAGATGCGCCTGCCCACCAGCGTGGTCGAACAGCATCTGCTGAGCCCGCCAGCCCCCATTCCCACCCTCCCCTCTAAGGCGCACGATGATTCCCATTGATGACGTTGTCAGTCTGTCGCGGCTGCAATTTGCCGCCACGGCGATGTATCACTTCCTGTTTGTCCCCCTGACCCTGGGCCTGGCCTGGATCCTGGTCATCATGGAGTCGGTCTACGTGATGACCGGCAAAGAGATTTACCGCGACATGACCAAATTCTGGGGCAAGCTGTTCGGCATCAACTTCGCCATGGGCGTGACCACCGGCATCACCCTGGAATTCCAGTTCGGCACCAACTGGGCGTATTACGCGCATTACGTGGGCGACATCTTCGGCACCCCGCTGGCGATCGAGGGCATGATGGCCTTCTTCCTCGAATCGACCTTCGTCGGCCTGTTCTTCTTCGGCTGGAGCAAACTGAGCAAGGTGCAGCATCTGGGCGTGACCTTCCTGGTCGCCCTCGGCTCCAGCCTGTCGGCGCTGTGGATCCTGATCGCCAACGGCTGGATGAACAACCCGGTCGGCGCCGAATTCAATTTCGAGACCATGCGCATGGAGCTGGTCAGCATCGTCGACGTGATCTTCAACCCGGTCGCGCAAGTGAAATTCGTCCACACCGTCGCCGCCGGCTACGTGACGGCGTCGATGTTCGTGCTGGGCATCTCCGCGCTCTACCTGCTGAAGGCGCGCGACGTGCCCTTCGCGCTGCGCTCCTTCGCCATCGCGGCCGGCTTCGGCCTGGCCTCGACGCTGTCGGTGATCGTGCTGGGCGACGAGTCCGGCTACACGGCGGGCGAGGTCAACAAGGTGAAACTGGCCGCCATCGAGGCCGAATGGGAAACCGAGCCGGCGCCGGCCGGCATCACCGTGATCGGCCTGCCCAACGACAAGGAGCAGCGCACCGACTACGCCGTCAAGATCCCCTACGCCCTGGGCCTGATCGCCACCCGTTCCACCGACAAGCAGGTGACCGGCATCAAGGACTTGAAGGCCGGCCATGAGGTGCGCATCCGCAACGGCATGCTGGCCTACGCGGCGCTGGAGCGCCTGAAGGGGGGCGACAAATCGGCCGAGGCGCGCGCCGAGTTCAGCCGCCTGAAGGCCGACCTCGGCTTCGGCCTGCTGCTGAAGAAATACACGCCCCGGGTGGTCGACGCCAGCGAGGCGCAGATCAAGCTGGCCGTCAACGACACGGTGCCCAAGGTGGCGCCGCTGTTCTGGTCCTTCCGCGCGATGGTCGGCCTGGGCCTGCTGTTCCTGTTCATCTTCAGCGCCTCGTTCTACTTCCTGATCCGCAAGAAGCTGGCCTCGCAGCGCTGGTTGCTGAAACTGGCCGTGTGCGCCATCCCCCTGCCCTGGGTCGCGGCCGAACTGGGCTGGGTGGTGGCCGAATACGGCCGCCAGCCGTGGACCATCGCCGGCATCCTGCCGACCCATCTGTCGGCCTCGACGCAGAGCGTGGGCAATCTCTACTTCAGCCTGGCCGGCTTCGTCGGCTTCTACACCCTGCTGCTGGTGATCGAGATGACCTTGATGGTCAAGTACGCCCGCCTCGGACCGAGCAGCCTGCACACCGGCAAGTACCACTGGGAACAACAACATTAAGGAACGGCCATGCTCTTCGACTATATGACCCTGAAAGTAATCTGGTGGTGCTTCGTCGGCGTCCTCATCATCGGCTTCGCGCTGACCGACGGCTTCGACTTCGGCGTCGGCATGAGCCTGCCCTTCCTGGGCCGGAACGACACCGAGCGGCGCGTCATCATCAACACCATCGGCCCGACCTGGGAAGGCAACCAGACCTGGTTCATCGCCGCCGGCGGCTGCCTGTTCGCGGCCTGGCCGCTGGTCTACGGGGCGGCCTTCTCCGGCTTCTACATCGCCCTGATGCTGCTGCTGTTCGCGCTCTTCTTCCGCCCGGTCGGCTTCGACTACCGCAGCAAGATCGCCGACCCGCGCTGGCGCAACTCCTGGGACTGGGCCTTGTTCACGGGCGGCTTCGTGCCGCCGCTGATCTTCGGCATCGCCTTCGGCAACCTCCTGCAGGGCGTGCCCTTCCATTACGACGACACCATGCGCATGGAATACACGGGTAACTTCTTCACCCTGCTGAATCCCTTCGGCCTGCTGGCCGGCGTGCTCAGCGTGGCCATGCTGGCCATGCACGGCGCCACCTTCCTGCAGCAGAAAACCGTCGGCGCCATCGCCGAGCGGGCCCGCCGGATGGCCGTGGCGGCGGCCGCCGTCAGCATCGCCGCCTTCGCCGCGGCCGGCCTGTGGGTCGCCTACGGCATGGACGGCTACCGCATCACCGCCATGCCGGACGTCAACACGGCCTTCATGCCGGTGGCGAAAACCGTGGTGCGCGCCAGCGGCGCCTGGCTCGACAACTACAGCCGCTGGCCGGCCACCATCGCCCTGCCGGCGGCCGCCTTCCTCGCCGCGCTGGCCGTCATCGTCCTCAGCCTGAGCCGCCGCACGCTGGGCGCCTTCCTGGCCAGCGGCGTGGCGGTGGCGGCCATCATCCTGACGGCCGGCGCCGCCATGTTCCCCTTCGTCATGCCGTCCTCGCTGGCGCCGGGCAGCAGCCTGACGGCCTGGGACGCCGTGGCCAGCCACAAGAGCCTGGGTGTGATGTTCTGGGTCGTCGTCGTCATGCTGCCCATCATCATCATGTACACGACTTGGGTGTACAGCGTGGTGCGCGGCAAGGTGACCGTCGAAGACATCCACGCCAACGAACACACCGCCTACTAAGAACCCGACAGAACAGGAGCAAGCATGTGGTATTTCACTTGGATTTTAGGCATCAACGTGGCCGTCGCGCTGGCCATCATTAACGTCATGTGGCTGGAGTCGAACTACGCCTTCGGCCAGCGCGACGAGGAACAGACCCGGGCCAGCTTCGAGCGCGCCCGCGAGGACGCGGAGGCGGCGCGCCGGCGCTAGGGTACTTAGCTAGGGTACTTAGATAAGGCCGGGCGGGTTTGTGTGGTACATTCTCGCCTCGACCGACCCGCCCCAGCCCGCCATGCCACCCCTGAAGTATCTCAGCGCCTATTCCCAGCAGACCCAAGAGCAGGTAGCCCAACTGATCGCCCAGAACAAACTGGGCGAGGTCTTGCTCAAACGCTATCCGAAGGCGCACGAGATCCGCAACGACAAGGCGCTGTATCAATACGTGCAGGATCTGAAGGGCGAGTTCCTGCGCAACGCCGATCCCATCAACAAGGTCGAGTTCGACAGCAAGATCCATGTGATCAACCATGCGCTCGGCCTGCACACCTCGATTTCACGGGTCCAGGGCGGCAAGCTCAAGGCCAAGCACGAAATCCGCGTGGCCAGCATGTTCAAGGACGTGCCGCTGGAGTTCCTGCGCATGATCGCCGTCCACGAGCTGGCGCATGTGAAGGAAAAGCAGCACGACAAGCCCTTCTACAAGCTGTGCGCGTACATGGAACCGAATTATCACCAGTACGAATTCGACCTGCGCCTGTACCTGACCCAGCTCGACATCGCCGGCGGCCAGCGCCTGTGGGGCTAAGGCTCGTTGGCTGCAAAAACAGAAAAACCGTTCAACGCGAGCTGAACGGTTTTTTTTCGCCGCGCCCGCGCGCCGCGCGCGGGTGCGCGGGCGCCTGCGCGCTCAGGCGGAAGCGGACTTGAGTCGCCGCAACAAGGCGTCGGGCGTGGTCTCGGACAGCATCAGCGCCGCGTGCTGCGGCCGCACGAAGCCCTGCCCCCGGGCGTGCTCGATGAAGCCGAGCAAGCCGTCGTAGAAACCGTCGACGTTCAGCAGGCCGATGGGCTTGGCGTGGATGCCCAGTTGCGACCAGGTCAGCATCTCGAACAATTCCTCCAGCGTGCCCATGCCGCCCGGCATGGCGATGAAGCCGTCCGCCAGTTGCGCCATCATCGCCTTGCGCTCGTGCATGTCCTTGACGATGAACTGCCGCGTCAAGCCCGTGTGGCCCACTTCGCGCTCCACCAGCGCGGTCGGAATCACGCCGGTGACGTCGCCGCCCAGGCGCAGTACCTCGTCGGCGATGATGCCCATCAGGCCGACATTGCCGCCGCCGTACACCAGCGCCAGATTCTCCTCGACCAGCGCGCGCCCCATCGCCCGCGCCACCTCGGCGTACTGCGGGGTGGCGCCGGCGTTGGCGCCGCAATATACACAAACCGATTTCATTGATAATCCCTGTTAATCCTGCAATTCCTCTTTGGCCGCCTCGACGTCCAGACGCTCCATCGCGTCGAGCGCCTCGCAGACGGCGGCCTCCTCATACAAACCGATGGCCTCGGCCATCTTTTTCTTGCCGTCCAACAGGACGAGCGCGTTGGCGAATTCGATGCGGGCGATCGCCGACGCGGGGTTGAGCGCCAGCGCCGTTTTGAAGTGCTGGATGCCCTCGGCCTTCTTGACGCCGTACGTCAGGCTGGCCATCATCGCGCCGACCTTGTCGATGATTTCCGCGTGGAATGCGCCGTAGGCGATGTGCGCCTCGGCGTGCCGCGGCGCCAGCGCCAGCGTCGCCTCCAGGCTGTCGCGCACCTTGCTGTCGACGCCCTGCGCCAGCGCCTTCACCGCCGAGATGCCCTGGGCGTAGCGCGCCAGACTGTAGGCGTGCCAGTAGAAGGCGGCCGGATTCTCCGGTTGCTCGCCCTGCTGGTTCGCGCAGCGCTCGGCGACGGCCTCGAAGGTGGCGATTCTGGCCTGGTCGTCCAGTTCCAGATAGCGGGCGTGGATGCAGGTGGCCTTGTGCGCCACCGAATAGCCGTCGATGCCGCTCGCCAGGCCGATGTCGGCCGCCAGCTCGAAGTCGCCGGCATGGAAGGCGATCCAGGCCCGCAGCAGCTCGGGGTTGGCCGGGAATGGTTCGGCGTCGCCCGCGTGCAGCCGGCTCCAGGCTTGTTCCAGGGACGCCGCGGTGTACACATACACGCTCTCCGGATAGCGGAATTTATTCCATGCCACGGCGCCCTCCTTATTTTAATTGTCGGACATACTCTTCGGACAGTTTCTGGAACAGCAGATGCGTTTCATTGCGCAAGTAGGGGCCGATCAGCGACAAGACCTGATAGCAGCCGCGCGCCAGCGCGTCCGCCATCGACTGCTGCTCCGTGTACTTGCGCGGATTGCGCACATATTCGTAGGACAGCCAATAGGTCGCCACCACCACCATATTCGTCGCCATCGCGTTGATTTCCATGTCCGACGCTTCCAGCGACTTCTCGCTGCGCAGATCCTCGCACAACTGCTTGGCCACCTTGATTTTATGCGCCAATATCAGCTTGAAATGCAGCTCGAGTTTGCGGTTGCGCGACAACAAGTCGTTCAGGTCGCGGTAGAAAAACCGGTAGCGCCAGATCAGTTCGAACATCAGGTGCAGGTACAACCAGACATCCTCGATATTCGAGCGGCGGCCGTCGGGCACCGTCAGGATACGCTCGATTTCCGATTCGAACTGCACGAAAATCGAATTGACGATGTCGTCCTTATTCCGGAAGTGATAATACAGATTCCCCGGCGAGATATTCATCTCCTCCGCGATCACGGTAGTCGTGATATTCGGCTCGCCGAACTCATTAAATAGGCGCAGGGATAATTCCAGAATGCGTTCACGGGTACGGCGTGGTGCTTTTTGTAGCATAGCGGGCGATCTCTGTTTTTTTCTGCTGCAAGCATAACACCGAAGAAGCGATACAAGAAACTCCTGTTGGCGGGAATAGAGCGACTTTGCCGCCCCGGCGCCGGCGCCGACTTTCAGGTGGCGCGCCAAATAGTCGCGCGCGGCGGGCCGCAACAGGCGGCGGGCATGCCCGTCTCAGGCGCGAATACAGGATGGGGGATGTGTTTGCGACAGCACCGCGCGCAAGCGCGCCGCCGGCCGGTTTGCGCGCCGGCCCGCCCTGCCAGGGTGGAAGAGCGGAAAAGACTAGGGCGGCGCGCGCCGGCGCCGCTTTACGTCGACGGCGTATCCGTCGCCGCGCCCGCGGTGGCGGCACCTTTCCCGGCGGCCTTTTTCACCGCGACTTTCTTGGCAACGGCCTTCGGCGCCGACTTGGCGACCGACGCCGCCGTCGGGAAATTCACGCCGGCCTTCGGCGCCGCCTTGGAGGCGGGTTTGGCTTTGGCGAGCGGCTTGATGGCCGCCGTTTTCACCGCCGCTTCAGGCGCCGGCCTGGCAACTGTCCTGGCCGCTGCCTTGGGCGCCGGTTTGGCCGCCCTCCTGGCCGCTGTCTTGGCGAGCGGGGTGCCTGCCGCAGGCGCCGCTGTCTTGCCCGACAATTCGGCGATGGCCAAGCTCAACTGCTCGATGCGCTTGCTCAACGCCTGGATGTCCTTCTGCGTCGGCACGCCGATCTTGCTCAGCGCGCGCGAGACGCGGTCCTCGAAGACCTGTTCGAGCTTGTCCCACGGACCGGAGGCTTGCTTGCCGGCGCCGTCGTCCATCTGCTTCGCCGTGCCGCCCGCGTCGGCGACGCGATCCTCGGCGCGCTTCTGCAATTCCGTGCCTTCCTTGACCAATTTCGAGAACACCCGACCGCCCTCTTCCTGCGCCTTGGCGAAAGCGCCCAAGCCGGCTTGCCAGATTTGCTGCGCGGAGGAGCGCACGGCGTTCGCCAATTGCGTCTCTTCGTCTTTCGCCTGTGTCTTGAGTTTCTTCGCCATGCTCAGCTCCGTATATGAAAAATCCATTTAGTGGAACCATTTTAGGCAGCAAAACTAGAGAAAGGAGTCTAATTCGATTGGAAACGCCGCCACAGCGAAAGAGCCGGCCCGCGGGCGCCAATGAGCCAGCCTGGCATTGCCCGGTCGCATTGCGATGCTCCGGCAATTTAACGCCATCCATCACGAACGGACGGCGCCATGCGCCGTTTTATCAGCGCGACAAGGGCGGGCCTCAGGCGGCGATGGCGTTGGCGCCGTGCAGCAGGCTGTGCAGGCGGAAGCCTTCGCGGATGTTTTCGCGCAGCACGGCGCCCTTCCAGGGCTTGGTGTAGAAACGGTCGACGGCGCCGCGGTTGATCGCCGCCATGATCGGCGTCAGATCGGCGTAGGCCGAGAGCATGATGCGGAAAGTGTCCGGGCACAGGTTCTTGACCCGCTCCATGAACTCGGTGCCGCTCATCAAGGGCATGCACTGGTCGCACAGGATCACCTGCACGCGGTGGCGCGCCAGCAGGTCGAAGCCCTCGGCGGCCGTCTGCGCCGTCAGGATGCGGTAGCCGTCCTGCGCCAGGAAGTCGCTGAGCACGTCGAGCATGAAGGCGTCGTCGTCGACGATGAGCAGCGTCTGCTGGCCCGGCGGGCCGTCGTCGAGCGGCGCCTGCAGCGTTTTGCCGGTCTGCAGCATCAGCTCGAACTCCTCCTCCGGCACCGGCCGGCTGAAGTAATAACCCTGCATCTCGTCGCAGCCGTGGCGGCGCAGATAGGCCAGTTGCGCGTCCTTCTCGACGCCCTCGGCGATCACCTGCAGCTTCATGCTGTGCGCCATCTTGATGATCGCCAGCACGATGGCGGCGTCGTCCGGGTTGCTGGTCACCTCGCGCACGAAGGCGATGTCGATCTTCAGCTTGTCGATCGGGAAGCGCTTCAGGTAGGCCAGGCTGGAGTAACCGGTGCCGAAGTCGTCGATCGAAATCTGGATGCCCAGGGCCTTCAGGTTGCGCAGCACGTTGATGGTTTCCTCGGCGTTCGACATCAGCGAGCTTTCCGTCAACTCCAATTCGAGCAGCTCGGGGGCGATGTCGTAGCGCTTGATGGCCTTCAGCACCTCCTCCTCCAGGCCGCCGACGAAGAACTGGATGCCCGACACGTTCACCGACAGGTGCACGGCGCCGGTCTTGCTGCCGCCCCACTGGCTGATCTTCTTGCACGCCTCGTTGAGCACCCAGGTGCCGACCCGCACGATCAGGCCGGTCTCCTCGAGGATGGGGATGAACAGGGCCGGCGACACCATGCCGTGGCCGGGACGGCGCCAGCGTATCAGCGCCTCGGCGCCGCTGATGCGCCCCGAGCCGATGTGCACCTTGGGCTGGAAGAAGAGCACGAACTCCTCGTTCTCGATGGCGCGGCGCAGCGCGTTCTCCAGGTCCAGGCGGGCCAGCGACTGCGCGTTCATCTCGGCCGTGAAGAAGCGGAAGGCGTCGCGCCCGGCCTCCTTGGCGCGGTACATGGCCGTGTCGGCGTACTGGATCAGGGTGTCGGCGTCGAGGCCGTCGTCGGGGTACACCGAGATGCCGATGCTGGCCGTGACGGTCACCTCGTGGCCCTTCAGGTCGAAGGGCCGGCGCATCGCCTCGCGGATCTTGTCGACCACGGCGATGGCGTTCTGCGCGCCCTCGGGCAGGATCAGGATGGCGGCGAATTCGTCGCCGCCGAAGCGCCCTATCGTGTCGCGCACGCGCAGGCAGTCGACCAGGCGGCTGGAGAACTGGCGCAGCAGCTCGTCGCCGATGGTGTGGCCGAGCGTGTCGTTGACGTTCTTGAAGCGGTCGACGTCGAGGAAGAGCACGGCCACCGACCAGCCGTGCTCGCCCGCCTGGGACAGCGAGTGGCTCAGCGAATCGTAGAACTGGGTGCGGTTCGGCAAGCCCGTCAGGGTGTCGAAATGGGCCAGCTTGAGCAGGCGCTGCTCGGCCTCCTTGCGCTCGGTGATGTCGCGCGCCACCGCCACCAGGATCCAGCTCTGCCCCGAGCGCAGCGTGCGCCGCTGCACCTCGACCGACAGGGCGCTGCCGTCCTTGCACTGCAGCAGCAGCTCGGCCATGGCGCCGCCCTGGTCGCCGGCCAGCAGCTTCACGTACAGATCCTCCAGATTGCTGTCGGTGGCCTGGCTGGAGCGGCCCGGGCCGACCTTGAGGAAGTCCTCGCGCTCGTAGCCGAGCATGCGGCAGGCCGTCAGGTTGACGTCGACGAAGCACATGCCGGCCCGGTCGACCAGGAAGATGGCGTCGGCGGTGGCGTCCATCGCCAGGCGGAAGCGGCGCAGGTCCTCGTCGAGGCGGATGCGCGCCGACATGTCCAGGGTCAGCTGGGCGTGGTGGCGCTTGATTTCCTCGTACAGCAGCAGATTGTCGTAGGCCACCGAGATCTGCGCCGCCACCGTGGCGGCGACGCGCTCGTCGACTTCGCTGAATTCGCTGGCGCCGAGCTTGTCGACCAGATACAACCAGCCATGCACCCGCTCGCGCGAGGCGATCGCCACGCCGAGGAAGGAGTGCACGGGCGGATGGCCGGCCGGCAGGCCGAGCGCGGCCGGATCGCCGTCGAGGTCGTTGACGCGGCAGGGCTGGCGCTGCTCCAGCACGCGGCTCAGGATGCCGGCGCGCGGCGTGGCCGCGATCTGGCTGGCCTGCTGCTCGTTGCCGCAGGAGGCGAAATAGCTGAGCACTTCGGCGTCCTCCTCGAGCACGCCGATGCAGGCGTATTTGGAGACGCAGATGTTTTGCGCGACGCGGCAGCCGATGCCGATCAGGGCCTGCGGATCGCGCTCGGCGCCCAGCTCGATGCCCAGCTCGATGAGGGCGGTCAGGCGCAGGCTGACGGCCTGCAGGCTGGACAGCGAGCGCGACAGGCGCTCCGTCATCAGCGCCAGGTGCTCCTGGGACGGTTCCATGCCCTCGCCCTGGCGGGCGAAATTGGTGATCAGCTGGCTGCTCGACTCCAGCTCCACCAGGTATTCGTTGACCTTGTTGTCGATGCCGCGGAAATGCCCGGCCGCGGGCGGCGCCGGCGCGAACGCCGGCAGCGCGCGCGGCTCGCTCTCCTTGCCCAGGCCGAGCGCCTCGTGCACGGTGCGCAGGATCACGTCCGGGTCGGACGGCTTGGGCAGCACCCAGCGCACGCCGCAGGCCTGCGCCAGCACGTTCGCCTCGCGCTCGCGGTAGGTGGCGGTGTAGAAGATGATGGGCAGGTCGGCCGTCTCCGGGTCCTCGTGCAGGCGCGTGACGAACTCGTAGCCGTCCATGTTCGGCATCAGGATGTCCGAGATGACCAGGTCGGGGCGCTCGCTGCGCACCAGCTTCAGGCCCTCGGCGCCGTTCGACGCCTGCAGCAGGCGGTGGCCGCCGTAGCCCAGCAGGGCCATCAGGAACTCGCGGTTGAGCACATGGTCGTCGACGATGAGGATGGTGGCAATGTCGCTTTTAACCGGCGCCGACAACGCCTCCGGCAAAAACGCTTCCAGTTGCGCGACGAAGGCGTCGGGCTCGATGGGTTTGCCGATGTAGCCGTCGAAGCCGGCCGCCAGCAGGCGCTCGCGGTCGCCCAGCATGGCCAGCGCCGTCACGGCCAGGGTCGGCACGGCGCGCAGGGCCGGGTCGGCCTTGAGCGCGGCGACCACGCCGTAGCCGTCCAGCTTGGGCAGGTGGACGTCGCAGATGATCAGGTCCGGCACTTCGCGCAGGGCCACCTTGACGCCCTCCTCGCCGTCATAGGCGGTCAGCGGCGTATAGCCGAACGCGCCCAGCAGGTAGACCATCAACTCCATGTTGGTGGCGTTGTCTTCGATGATAAGGATGCGTGCGGACACTGTTGCGCTCCCGTAAAAAATGCATATGCGTTCGCCGCGCCCAAGACGGGCCGCTGGCGCGGCGGCGCCGCGCGCGGGCTTCAGGGCGGCGCCGCGCTTGCCGCGCGTCTCGGCCTCCCATCATCGCCTATGAAGAACCATACAGCAAGCGCCGGCCGAAAATCTCACCAAACATCACGGCCGGCGGGGTGGCTAGAGGAAACACTATCGCTTGCTCGCCTTTAATGGAGTCTACCGATAGAAGGCCGCACTGTCACTCGCCTTTCAATTGACGAGGGGCAATTTTGAGTTTAAAAAAAGACACTTTCGGCGCGCTCGGCGGAGGCCAGCGCGATTTCCTCCAGCACACAGCGCAGCACGCCCGCATCGCGTCCCAGCGCGACATGGCCGACGCCGGCGAATTCGATGTTCTTCGCGCCCTCCAGGCGGGCCGAGGTCTGCGGCGCGACGATGTTGTCGTGGTGCGAAAAGATCGACGTGAACAGGGCCCGCCGCGGCGCGCCCTCGGCCGCCGCCAGCGCCTCCAGCCAGGCGCCGCCGCGGCGCATCTGGCGCGCGTTCAGGCCCGGGCCCAGGCCGGCCAGCGCGGTGCCGTGGTGCGGCGTGCCCAGCGTGACGACGCGCGCCACGCGGGCCGCGCCGTGGCCGCGCAGATAGGCGCGCGCCACCAGGCCGCCCATGCTGTGGGCGACGATGATCACCCGCGCGCTGCCGCTGGCGGCGCACAGCGCCTCGACCGCCTGGTGCAGTTGCGGCACGAAGGCGTCGATGCCGGCGCCGGGCGGCTCCAGGTCGACGGCGGCGTGGCGCACGCCGGCCCGCGCCAGGCGCCGGCTCAGCTGGGCCCAATAACCGCCGTTGCAGACATAGCCGTGCACCAGCAGCACCGGCAGGGCCGACGGCGCCGCCGCCGCGCCGCGCTGGCCGGCCAGACGCGGCCAGGCCATGTCCCAGGAGGAGCTGAGCAGGGTGGCGGCGAACTCGCCGAGGAACAGCCGGCAGCGCGCCGCCGCCGAGGGCCGCAGCGGCGCCGGCGTGGCGCTGCGGGCGCGCCAGCTGAGCCAGAAACTGTTCGCCGTCAGCAGCAGGCGCAGCAGCGCCAGCGCCGCCAGCGCCAGCGCCGCCGCCCCGTACGGCCCGGCATGGCGCCGCAGGGCCAGCCACAGCAGCGCGGCGACCAGCAATTGCAGCGCCAGCAGCAGTTTCAGGACGCGCGCGATCACCGTCGCCCCCTCAGGCTAGCGGCACCGGGGCCGGACGCCCCGTCAGCGCCTGCGCCAGGCCGCTGGCCAGGCGCGCCGCCACGGCGTAGATCGACAACTGCGGATTGGCCCCCACCGAGGTCGGGAACAGCGAGCCGTCGTGCACGGACAGATTGGCGATGCCGTGGTAGCGGCCGTCGGCGCCGGCCACGCCGAGGCGCGCGTCGTCCGACATCGCGCAGCCGCCCATCACATGCGCCGAGACGACGCGCGTGCGCAGGATCTGCAGCGGCAGCGCGGCGATGCCCTTGCGCGCCTCGTCCCAGCTGCGGTAGCCGCGCGCCATTTCATGCACCGGGTAGACGCTGGCCGCGCCGGCGGCGAACTGGATCTCGGCCATCGACAGCAGGGCGCGCCGCACGCCGTCCCAGATGAAGGGCGTGAAGGGATAGTCGAGCACGGGCGCGCCGGCGCCGTCCAGCGCCACGCTGCCGCCCGGCGCGTCGGGATGGAAACCGTCGCGTAGCAGCGCCAGCAGGGCTTGCGTGTGGCTGAACTGGCGCATCAGCGCCGCGTGCTCGTCGCCGAAGCCGGCCATCGTCGTCGCCAGCAGGAGCGGATGCAGGGGCGGCGCCTCGAGCTTGTAGCCGATCGCCCCGTCGATCGGCGCCGTGTGCAGGAAGTGGTCGGAATAGATGGTCTGCGGCGCGCCGGCGTAGCCGTCGACGCGCTGCTCGAACAGGCCGGCCGAGATCAGGGTCGGATGCAGGAAGGTGCGCTTGCCGAGCAGGCCGTGCGGGTCCGGCGCCATCGAGCGCAGCAGCAGGGCCGGCGAATTGATGGCGCCGCCGGCGACGACGAAGTGGCGCGCGCGCAGCGTGATCCTGCGTCCCGTCGGCGCCAGGCCGGCGCCGTCCAGGGCCACGCACTGCAGTTGCTCGACCTTGTCGCCCTTGAAGAGGAAGCGTTCGGCGCGCGCCCGCGTCAGCAGCGTCGCGCCGTGCTCGAGCGCGGAGGGGATGGTCGTCACCAGCATCGACTGCTTGGCGTTGGTCGGGCACCCCATGCCGCAGTAACCGAGGTTCCAGCAACCCTTGACGTTGCGCCGGATCGAGGCCACCGGAATGCCCAGCTTGCCGGCGCCGCGGCGCAGCAGATCGTTGTTCTCGTTCGGCGGCACGTTCCATGGACCGATGCTCAGGCGCCGCTCCATCAGCTCGAACCAGGGCGCCATGCCGGCCTCGCTGTACTCCTTCAGGCCGAAGTGGCGCTGCCAGTAGGCCAGCGTGCCGGGCGGGGTGCGGAAACTCGACGTCCAGTTGACGGTGGTCGAACCGCCCACCGTGCGCCCCTGCAGGATGTTGATGGCCTTGTCGCGCGTCTTGCGCGCCGCCGATTCCTGGTACAGGGCCGGATAGGCGTCCGCCTCGCGCATCTTGAAGTCGGCCGAGGACTTCAGCGCGCCCTCCTCGACGATCACCACGCGCAAGCCGGCCAGGCTGAGGATCTCGGCCGTGACGCCGCCGCCGGCGCCGCTGCCGACGATGACGACGTCGGCCTCGATGACGCGGTCGGCCGCCAGGATGGAGGCGTCGATGACGCGCCAGCCGGCCGCCACGCCGGCGCGGATGGGATCGGCGATGACGCCGCTGGAATCGCTCATGCTGCTGCTCTCAAAGGGAAAGGGAAACGGCGCGCGCTCATGCGAGCTCCCTGATCGGACCGGGGTAACCGATCGCCGCCCAGCTGGACGGGTCGGCGTACCAGCTGCCGACGATCAGGTCGTGCAGGGCGTGGTAGGCGCTCTGCAGCATGGCGTAGCGGTGCAGGCGCCAGCCCTGCAGGAAGGCGGCCACCTGGTCGGGGCTGGCTTCGGACCAGGGCGCGCTGACGCCGGCGAGGAAGCGCCGCGCCGGCGCCAGCGCCAGCAGGCCGAACAGATCCTGCACCTCCTTCTGCGTCGCCAGCGGCAAGCCGAGGATGGCCAGGCGCACCCGCTCGGTGACGGCGGCGATGGCGGCCGCGCGCGCCGCCGCCTCGCCCGGCACGGCCGCGCCCAGCATCACCGGCGCGATGGCCCGCAAGGCGGCTTGCGCCTCGCCGTCGAGCACGAAGCGGCCGGGCAAGGCCGGCCCGCGCGCGTAGCGGTAAACAGCGCCGCCGCCGGCCAGCGCCAGCGCGCCGGCCAGGCCCAGCTTGAAAAAACTCCTGCGCCCTGTCTGCATGGGGGTGTCCGTCGTATCGTGGCAAAAAACCAGTGTACGTCAAGCCGGCGTGGCGGCGCCGCGCAAAAAATAGAGTCTGCAGTCTAGGCGGATCTGGTAAGCGTGGCGCGCCCGAAGGGCCGCCTCAGGGCTTGGCCTTGGCCAGAATCTGCCGGGCGATGCCGCGCAGGATGTTGACCTCCTCCGTTTCCAGCTGGGTGCGCGAGAACAGGCGCTTCAGGCGCGGCATCAGCTTCTTCGGCTGCGCGGCGTCGAGGAAGTCGATGGCCACCAGAGCCCGCTCCAGATGCTCGTACATGCCCTCGATCTGCGCCAGCCCGGCCGCCTCGCCGTGGAAGCCGATGTCGCTGGCGGCCTGGGCGTCGCCCAGCGCGGCGACCCGGCATTCATAGGCCAGCACCTGCGCGGCCTGCGACAGATTCAGCGAGGAATACGCCGGATTGGCCGGGATGTTGATCAATACATTGCACTGTTCGACAATCTCGTTCGGCAGGCCGAAGCGTTCGTTGCCGAAGATCAGCGCCCCGTTCAGGCCGGCGTCGCCGGCCAACTGGGTCGCCAGGGCGCGCGGCGCCAGCACCGGCGGCGAGAATTCGCGCAGCCGGGCCGACACGGCGGCGGCGAAATTGCAGCCCTCGAGGGCTTCGGCCATCGAACCGACGATGCGCGCGCCGGCCAGGATGTCCTGCGCACCGCTGGCGAAGGCAACCGCCTCGGCGTCCTGCAGGGCGTCGGGAAAGCGCGGATTGACCAGCACCAGCTCGGAGAATCCCATCGTCTTCATGGCCCGCGCCACCCCGCCGATATTGCCGGCACGGCTGGTCTGGACGAGGATAAATCGCAGGCGTTTGAAAAGAGACGTGTTGATTTCGGGCAGGTTCATTTAAAATAGCGCTATTGCGCGGTATCGATACGGAAAAAAGACGGACAGCTGGACGGCAAAACGCCAGCTCCAGGCCGGGATTTTAACCATTTCGGCACCGCTCCGCTCTTTAATTCATTCTTGTACTCTACCACTCTGCGGGCCGGAAACGACCCGCTGGGCGTTAGCGTTCTTTTACCGGAAGCTCAAAATGCACCCAATGCTCAATACGGCGATCAAAGCCGCCCGTCGCGGCGCGACCGTCATCAACCGCGCCTCTTTCGATCTCGACCGCGTCGTCGTCACCGAAAAACAACATAACGATTTCGTCACCGACGTCGACCAGGCCGCCGAACAGGCGATCATTGAGGTGCTGACCAAGGCCTACCCCTCGCACGCCATCCTGGCCGAGGAATCGGGCGCTTCCGCCAACACGCACGACGAGAATGAATACCAGTGGATCATCGATCCGCTCGACGGCACCACCAACTTCATCCACGGCTTCCCACAATACTGCATCTCGATCGCGCTGGCCCAGCGCGGCGTCGTCACGCAAGCCGTCATCTACGATCCGGTGCGCAACGACCTGTTCACCGCCAGCAAGGGCGCCGGCGCCTACCTGAACGACAAGCGCATCCGCGTCACCAAGCTCGACCGCATCTCGAACGCCCTGATCGGCAACGGCTACGTGGCCGGCAGCGTGCGCGCCCTGGACGAATACCTGAAGATGTATCAGATCATCGGCGAGCGCGCGCAAGGCGTGCGCCGCGCCGGTTCGGCCGCGCTGGACCTGGCCTACGTCGCCTGCGGCCGCCTCGACGGCTTCTACGAAAAAGGCCTGAAACCTTGGGACATCGCCGCCGGCGCGCTGATGATCACCGAGTCGGGCGGCATCGTCGGCGAATTCAGCGGCGAGTCGGACTACCTGTACAAGGGCGACGTGATCGCCGCCAGTCCGAAGATTTTCGGCCAGATGGTCGCCCTGCTGGCGCCGTTCGCTTAAATCCTCCCCTCCCGGCGCGCGCGGCGGCCTTGCGGCCCCGGTTGCGCGCGCCG
>JANXSQ010000005.1 GCA_025356595.1 Janthinobacterium sp.
TCCAGCGTCAGGCCCTGCGTCAGGACCAGCTTTACAGCCTCTTCACGAAGCTCCGGTGTATATGTTTTTGAACGTGTCATAAGTTCTCCAGTTGGTGAAGTTTACCAAACTAGAGTGTCCGAAAAAGTCAGGGTACCTCATCCATAGTCACCAACTCTGGCTTTAACTCTTTTACTAATCTAGCAAACTCGCCTAGTAGTCCCCACTTTTGGTCGGCTGAAGTATCTCTGCCATTTGCCAGCGTGGAAAATGGTTGGCAAGGGGCGCAACCGGCGAGAAGACGTATGGCATTCGGCGAGTAATAGCTCTCTAATTCACTACCTTTAACATCAAAAATATTTCTTTTTAGAAATTTTGCTTGCGTGTTTTCCTCGTACGGATATGCGCATGCGGGGTCTAAGTCAATGCCAAGTTTCACTTGTACCCCAGCTTGTTTTAAACCGAAACTCAGTCCGCCGGCGCCGCAGAACAAATCTATGGCTTCGATTGTTGGAATAAATTGAGACATAATTACCGTTTTTAGTTGTGATAATTCCATGATGACTTATCATGAAATCGAAATTTCAGTTAAGCGGAGTGAAGTTCAAGTTGTCTTCGTCACTCAACTGCAGTGCATTCTTGCAATGTTGTTTTTTTGTGATTTTTTTTACATGTTGCGTCTGATTATAACTGTTGGCCAAGTCTGACCTTTAGTCTTTCTAACTGCTCTGTAGGTGGGACATCAAATGATGTGATTGATACCAATTGAATGTCAAAAAATCAATATTGTAAATATTTTCTGAGTGCCATGAGTCATTTTTCACGCGTCCATCCAAAAAATGTCTCGGCTTTTTTCTCTGTGGAAAGATCAGCGTCAGGCATCCATTGACCATACATATATCTTTGCGATCACTGTCCAGTCGGTATATCCCATTTTCTTGGCTACCCACATCGGGTGTTCACTTGGCGACGGTATCATGCTCGGGTGTGTCAGGCTAGACCATGTGCTTCCTTGCCGCCTGCGAAACTACCGCCATGGCCTGGTGTTGACGATGCTGTCGAGCCTGAGTCTAACTACCGGCCCACCTACAGATATGAGCTGAATATTCGCGTCATCTCACAATGCTACAAAGCGATTTTAGGATCGAGTCCCACAGCGCGGTGCATGAATTGGGATTCCGAGTCGTTCATGATTGGGGCTGGTTTTAGGGGAGGCAAACCGGACAGACAAAAAATAAGCCGCTGACGAATCAGCGGCTTATCATATTCAGTGGTGGAGACGGCGGGAATCGAACCCGCGTCCGCAAGCACTCTACAGACAGTTCTACATACTTAGCGCTGCCATTTAATTTAACCCGTACGACGCGGACGCGCACGCTGCGGACAGGCGAGTCACCTATTATTTAGTGTTTTGCCAAGTGACCCGACAGAACACGATTCCCTGTAAATGACTCTACAGCTTTTGACGGCCCACCCCAGGGAAGAAGTGTTGTAGAGCTAACAGCAATTAAGCTGCTAGTGCGTACGAGTTATCGTTTGCAGTTAAGTTTTTTCAGGTTGTATTTACGAGGTAGCCTGCCCTCGGTATGCCCTGCGCTGCTTTGCAACCCACGTCGAAACCTGGTCGTCCCCACAGAATCTTCATTCTACCCCAATTCCCGCCGGCGCGCTGCCTTGATTCGCCGGCGCGTTTCAGGCGGCCAGCGCGCCCGACCCGGCCGCCCCGACGGCGGCGCGCACCAGCGCCAGCAGCGCCTGCGGCGTCGCCAGCAGGTGGTCGGCGTCCCAGTGCTGCGGTTCGGTTTCGCCGCAGTAGCCCCAGGCGCAGGCCACCGTCAGCATGCCGGCCGCGCGGCCGGCCTGGATGTCGCGCAGGTCGTCGCCGACGTACCAGCATTCCTCCGGCGCCAGCCCCAGCCGCCGCGCCGCTTCCAGCAGCGGCGCCGGGTGCGGCTTGGCGTGCGCCATGGTGTCGCCGGAGATGACGCAGCCGGCCGCGCCCAGGCCGATCTGGCCCACCAAGGGGTCGGTGAAGCGCGCCGCCTTGTTGGTGACGACGCCCCAGGCCAGGCCCAGTTCGCCCAGCCCGCCCAGCAGTTCCGGCACGCCCTCGAACAGGCTGCTGCGCACCGCCAGCGCCGCTTCGTAGTTGTCGAGGAAGCCGACGCGCAGCGCTTCGTAGTCGGCGTCGTCCGGCGTCAGGCCGAAGGCGGCGCCTATCATGCCGCGCGCGCCGGCCGAGGCGGTCGGACGCAGCACGGGGTAGGGCGTCGCCTCCAGGCCGCGGCTGGTGCGCAGCAGGTTGACGGCCGCCGCCAGGTCGGGCGCGGTGTCGGCCAGGGTGCCGTCGAGGTCGAACAGGATGGCGCGCGGCGCGCTCGGGGTGCTTGGGGGGCTCATGGGCGGGTTTCTGCGTGGCTGGCGGCCGTGGCCGCCATGCGGTTTATCGTGTCACAGCGCTCGGCTGCAGGCGACCAGGTAGTTGACGCTGGTGTCGTCGTTGAGCGAGTAAAACTTGCTCAGCGGGTTGTAGCCCATGCCTTTCAAGCCATCCACGTCCAGTTGCGCGCTGCGCGCGTATTGCGCCAGTTCGGCCGGGGTGATGAATTTGTCGTAGTCGTGGGTGCCCTTGGGCAGCATGCGCAGCAGGTATTCGGCGCCCAGGATGGCGTGGAGGTAGGCTTTCGGGTTGCGGTTCAGCGTCGAGAAGAAGACGTGGCCGCCCGGCTTGACCAGGGTCGCGCAGGCTTGGACGATGGAGGCCGGGTCCGGCACGTGCTCGAGCATTTCCATGCAGGTCACGATGTCGTACTGGCCCGCCTCCCGCTCGGCCATGGCTTCGGCCGCGATCAGCTCGTAGCGCACCTGCGCGCCCGATTCCAGGCTGTGCAGGTCGGCCACTTTGAGGGCTTTTTCGGACAGGTCGATGCCGGTCACCTGGGCGCCCTTTTTTGCCATCGATTCGGTCAGGATGCCGCCGCCGCAGCCGATGTCGATGACGCGGCGGCCGGCCAGCGGCGCGCGGGCGTTGATCCACTCCAGGCGCAGGGGGTTAATTTCGTGCAAAGGACGAAACTCGGATGTGGGGTCCCACCAGCGATGGGCCAGCTCACTGAATTTTTGGATTTCGATAGGGTCGGCGTTCATAGGTCGAATGATAACGGCTATTTGGCCGATTCAATAGACCGGAAGGCAAAAAAACGCCGGCCCGCCGCATCCTTCAGTGCGCGCCGCCCGGCGCCGCCGCCCGTCTGCCGCGGCGGCGCGCCGACAGGGCGCCGAGGAAGCCCCAGCGGTATTGGTTGACGTGGTAGAGGGTGCGCGTGGCGGCGGTCCATTTGCCGTGCCAGTCCATCACCTTCCCATAGAATTCGATGCGGCGCAGCTGGCCGGCGCGGAACAGCTCGGCGAAGTAGAAGTATTTCAGCAGCATCGCCGGCGAGCTGGCGCGTATCGATTCGTCGTAGGTGGTTTTCAGCACCACGATGGCGTCGTCCTCGCCGATGATGCACAGGTCGAGCGCCACCGGCCGGCCGCCGTAGCTCAGGCGGTAGACGCGGGCGCGCCCCTGGCGGGCGAAGTTCTCCAGCATCAGGCGGTAGAACTTGCCCTGCAGATTGTCCGCGCCGACGGCGGTGCCGCCGCCGCCCTTCCAGCCGGCCTGTTCCAGCGCGCCGTATTCGCGGATCGCCTGCGCCATCTCGGCGGCGCCGCGCAGGCAGTCGACGCGCAGGGCGACGCCCTCCTCCTCCAGGCGCTTGAGTTGCTTCTTGACGCCGTGGCGCAGGTTCTTGCCGCGCCGCGCCCAGTATTCGTCCCAGCCGCAATCGATGTCGATGTGGGCCGTCTCGATGTAGTCGAGCACGTGCAGGCCGGCTCCGGCGCCCGGGCGCGCCAGCAGGCGCGGGTCTTGCTGGGTGAGGCTGAGCAGCAGGGCGCAGCCGGGCAGTTGGCGCAGGGCGCGCGGGGCCAGTCCGGCGCCGGCCTCGGCCGTTTGCAGCCAGGGCCCCAGCGGCGCCTGCGAGGGCTGGAAGGTTTCCCAGTGGCCCGGGCCGTGGTGCTGCAGCAGGCCGGCCGCGACCGTGCCGGCGCCGTCGCGCGCCAGCAGCAGGTGCAGGTCGGTGGCGCCGAAGCAGTCGATCAGGGGGGCGATGAAGTGGCTTTCCAGCAGCGCCGTGCGGTAGCGGGCGCGGTTCAACTGGTCCCATTCGGCGGCGTGGCGTTGGAAGCCGTCGGCGGCAAGGGGGCGGAGTGTGAGCATGGCGGTGGCCTTTATGGGCGGAAGACGCGACCGATCTCGGCGCTCATCCGCGCCAGTTCCGATGGGGTCAATTCCTGGTGGATGGGAAATTGCAGCAGGCAGTGCGACAGCTCGGCGGCCACCGCGCAGGTGGCGGCGTCGACGCCGGGCCAGAGCCGTTCGCCGAAGCGGATGACTGGCACGCCGCGCCGGTTCAGCTCGGCCGCCGCCGCCGGCGCCGCCGCCGCGGCGACGCGCAGCGCGAACACATAGGGCACGACGCCGTCGGGCAGGGCGGCGAACAGGGGGCTGCAGCCGGGCAGGTCGCGGCAGGCCTGTTCCAGGCGCAGGTAGTTGCTGCGCCGCAGCTCGATGACGCGCCGCAGGCCGAGGCGCGCCAGCAGCAGGCGCGACACCAGCGACATGCGGGTGTCCACCCACGCCGCCTCGAACTGTTCGCCGCCGGCGGCGGAGTCGGGCGCGCCGTTGGCGGCGCCGGCCATGCCGCCCGCCTTGGCGCGCCGCCACAGCGCGTCCTTCAGCGCCAGCGCCGGCGCCAGCGCGCGGCGCAGGCCGCCCAGGCGGCCGTGCGCGAAGGCGTGTTCGAGCAGGTTCAGGCCGGCCTTGAGCTGGAAGGGCAGGCCGCCGTGGCGCAGCGCCGGGCGGTGGCGCGGATCGCGCGCGCGCAGGCAGCCGCCGTCGTGCAGGGGCAGGAATTTCCATGGGCTGGCGACGGCGAAGTCGCCGAAGCTGCCGAGCGGCTGGCCGGCGTGGCTGCCGAAGAGGGCGTGCGCGCAATCCTCGATCAGGGCCAGGCCGCGCCGCTCGCAGAAGGCGCGGATGCGCGTCATGTCCTGCGGGAAGCCGAAGTAGTGCGGCACCAGCAGGGCCTTGCTGCGCGGGCCGAGCTTGGCGGCGATGTCCGCCAGGTCGACGCCGAGGTCGGCGCGCAGGCGGAAGAAGACCGGCCGCGCGCCCAGCCACAGCGCCGGCTCGACCATCGCCGCGCAGTGGTAGGCGGGAATCAGCACCTCGTCGCCGGCGCCGACGCCGAGCAGGCGCAGGGCGTTGCCGATGCCGGCGCGCGCGCTGGTGGTGTAGGCCAGGCCGTCGAGCGCGAGGATGGATGGCGCGCCGCCCCGGCGGGCGCCGGCGAAGGCGGCCAGGCTCAGCACGGGGCCGCGCGGCAGGGGGAGGGCGGGGGAGTGTGGCATGGCGGCGGTGCCCGCGGCGGCGCGGCGATGGCGGCGTCGGCGGTGCGGAAAGTGGACAATGTGACACTTTTACGCGATTTCGACGCGGCGCATTCTGCGCTGGACGTGGCGCGGCGTCGCGGCGCGCGCCGCGCTTGCCTCAGATCAGGCGCGGCGCGAGAGAGGGCGGCGGACGGGAACTTTGCGCCGGAAACGAAAACGCCCCGGGCGCAAGCGGCCGGGGCGTTGTGTGCGTCACCCGCGCGCCTGGGCGCGCGGGGCGGACCAGCAAATTACTTGCGGGTACCGACGACTTCGATTTCTACGCGGCGATTTTTTTCGCGGCCAGCTGCCGATTTGTTGTCAGCAACAGGTTGTTTTTCGCCCTTGCCTTCGGTGTACACGCGGTTGGTTTCGATACCTTTCGATACCAGGTACGCTTTGACAGCTTCAGCGCGACGGATCGACAGTTTTTGGTTGTAGGTATCGGTACCAACGGAGTCGGTGTGGCCGACAGCGATGATGACTTCCAGGTTGATGCCGCCCAGTTTCGAGCTCAGGTCGTCCAGTTTCGATTTGCCTTCTGGTTTCAGAACAGCTTTGTCGAAATCGAAGAACGCATCAGCGGCGAAGCTGACTTTTTCCGAGATCGGCGCGACGGCGACTGGTGCGACTGGACGAGCGGCTGGTGCCGGTGCCGGTGCGGCCACGACAGGAGCGACGCATTTGCCGTCTTGCAGGGTTTCTGGAGCGACGCACAGTGGAACGTCGCAACCTGGCACCGCGTCAGCTGGTGTCCAGTAGCCGGTGCGCCAGCACAGACCGAACGGGTCACGCGCGATCACGCCGCGTGCATCTTGCACGTAGGCGCTTTTTGGCGTTGCCGCCTGGAGATCCGTGGTCACTGGAGCGAATGGTGGCGAGGTCGGGGTTTGTGCCGAAGCCGAGCCAGCAATCACTGCGGATGCAGCGAAAATCAGGGTTACAAATTTATTCATTCTTTTTTCCTTTCGGGGGGTGATATCCGCAGAAATATACTGCGCGACTGGACCTGCATAAACTCTATCTTAACATGCAGGTTAGCAACGCTCGTTCCAGATTGCGAAACTAGCAATTAACTTCTCATTCATTTTGCCACAGGCATCTGACGCACACGCCGGTGGTTAAATCAAAGTTTCCGGGATTTTAAGCTTCTCGTTGTTTTTGTGCAACGATCGTAAGGGTTTGTTACACTCTTATGACAACTTTCCTCCATTTTGCCTGTTTGCTAAGCAGACATGCCGCCCCGGAGCCGCCGCCGCGCGGGGACGGACGGTGCCCACGGGCAAGCCCGGGGCGCCGGAATTGCGCTGGGAACAGGGCGCGCATGCTAAAATCCCATGCTTGACTGTTGAAAACATGGTAGCAAGCCCCATCCGCCCGCCAGCCAGCAACAGCCGCCCCGGATATGCAGTATTGCGTCACACATTGCGTAACAGATAAGTTAACCACAGCCTGAGATCAGTCGAACCGCCAATGGATCAATTCGCAAAAGAAACAATCCCTATTTCCCTCGAAGAAGAGATGCGCAAGAGCTACCTCGATTACGCGATGAGCGTGATCGTCGGCCGGGCCTTGCCGGATGTGCGCGACGGCTTGAAGCCGGTGCACCGCCGCGTCCTGTACGCGATGCATGAAATGAACAATGTGTGGAACCGCCCCTACGTCAAGTGCGCCCGCGTGGTCGGCGAAACCATGGGTAAATTCCACCCGCACGGCGACGCCTCGATCTACGACACGCTGGTGCGCATGGCGCAGGACTTCTCCTTGCGCTACACCCTGGTCGACGGGCAGGGCAACTTCGGCTCCGTCGACGGCGACAGCGCCGCCGCGATGCGCTACACCGAGTGCCGCCTCGACAAGATCGCCAGCGAAATCCTGGCCGACATCGACAAGGACACCGTCGACTTCGTGCCCAACTACGACGGCAAGGAAAAGGAACCGTCGGTCTTGCCGACCAAGATCCCCAACCTGCTCATCAACGGCGCCTCCGGCATCGCGGTCGGCATGGCGACCAACATCCCGCCGCACAACATCACCGAGGTCATCGACGGCGCCCTGCACGTGCTGCGCAACCCCGACTGCACGATCGACGAGCTGATCGAGATCATCCCGGCGCCCGACTTCCCCACCGCCGGCATCATCTACGGCGTCTCCGGCGTGCGCGACGGCTACCGCACCGGGCGCGGGCGCGTCGTCATGCGCGCCAAGACCCATTTCGAGGAATTCGGCAAGGAAGGCGGCCGCATCGCCATCATCGTCGACGAGCTGCCTTACCAGGTCAACAAGAAGTCCCTGCTCGAGCGCATCGCCGAGAACGTGCGCGACAAGAAGCTCGACGGCATCTCCGACATCCGCGACGAGTCCGACAAGTCGGGCATGCGCGTGGTCATCGAACTGAAGCGCAACGAAGTGCCGGAGGTGGTGCTCAACAATCTGTACAAGCAGACCCAGTTGCAGGACACCTTCGGCATGAACATGGTGGCCCTGGTGGACGGCCAGCCGCGCCTGCTGAACCTGAAGCAGATGCTGCAATGCTTCCTGGCGCACCGCCGCGAAGTGGTCACGCGGCGCACCGTGTTCGAGCTGCGCAAGGCGCGCGAGCGCGGCCACGTGCTGGAGGGCCTTGCCGTCGCGCTGGCCAACATCGACGACTTCATCGCCATCATCAAGGCGGCCCCGACGCCGCCCATCGCCAAGCTGGAACTGATGTCGCGCCCCTGGGATTCCTCGGTGGTGCGCGAGATGCTGGCGCGCACCGGCGACGGCACCACCGTCGGCGGCATCGACGCCTTCCGTCCCGAGCATCTGCCGAAGCACTACGGCATGCAGGCCGACGGCCTGTACAAGCTGTCGGACGACCAGGCGCAAGAGATTCTGCAGATGCGCCTGCAGCGTTTGACCGGCCTGGAGCAGGACAAGATCGTCAACGAATACAAGGACGTGATGACGCACATCGCCGACTTGCTGGACATCCTGGCCAAGCCGGAGCGCGTCACCGTCATCATCACCGACGAAATGACGCTGGCCAAGAACGAATACGGCGAGGGCAACAAGGACGTGCGCCGCTCGCAGATCGAACTCAACGCCACCGACCTGGAGACGGAGGACTTGATCACGCCGCAGGACATGGTGGTGACCCTGTCGCACACCGGCTACATGAAGGCGCAGCCGATCTCCGAGTACCGCGCGCAGAAGCGCGGCGGCCGCGGCAAGCAGGCCATGGCAACCAAGGAAGAGGACTGGATCGACCAGCTCTTCATCGCCAACACGCATGACTACATCCTGTGCTTCTCCGACCGCGGCCGCATGTACTGGCTGAAGGTGTGGGAAGTGCCGCAGGGCTCGCGCAACTCGCGCGGCAAGCCGATCGTCAACATGTTCCCGCTGCAGGACAACGAGAAGATCACCGTCATCCTGCCGCTGTCGGGCGAAAACAGGGTCTTCCCGGAAGACCATTACGTCTTCATGTCGACCAGCCTGGGCACCGTCAAGAAGACGCCGCTGAAGGACTTCAGCAATCCGCGCAAGGCCGGCATCATCGCGGTCGACCTGGACGACGGCGACTTCCTGATCGGCGCCGCGCTGACCGACGGCCAGCACGACGTGATGCTGTTCTCCGACTCCGGCAAGGCGGTGCGCTTCGACGAGAACGACGTGCGTCCGATGGGCCGCACGGCGCGCGGCGTGCGCGGCATGAACCTGGAGGAGGGCCAGCACGTGATCGCCCTGCTGGTGGCCGAGAACGAGCAGCAGTCGGTGCTGACGGCGACCGAGAACGGCTTCGGCAAGCGCACGCCGATCACCGAGTACACGCGCCACGGCCGCGGCACGAAGGGCATGATCGCGATCCAGACCAGCGAGCGCAACGGCCGCGTGGTGGCCGCCACGCTGGTCGAGGAGAGCGATGAAATCATGCTCATCACCACCGGCGGCGTGCTGATACGCACCCGCGTCGCGGAGATCCGCGAAATGGGCCGCGCCACGCAGGGCGTGACCCTGATCGCGGTCGAGGACGGCACCAAGCTGAGCGGTCTGCAGCGCATCGTCGAGGCCGACGTCGACGACGTCGAGCTGGAAGCGGGCCCGCAAACGACGCCGGAAGCGGCGCCGCCGGCGGCGCCGGACGCGACGCCGGAGTAAGACTAAGGGGGAGGGCGGCCCGTCGCGCGGTTTCGTGCGAAAATGGGCCGTCCGAGCCGGTTCTGCGTGTCGCCGTTCTCGAATCGCTTTTGTCGCTCCATCTCAACCTTCATGCACACGCGATGAAAAAAATCCTTTGCAGCGCCCTGACGTCGCTGGCCCTGGTCGCGGGCATTCCCGGGTTCGCGCAAACCGCCGCGCCCGCAGCCGCGTCCGCGCCGGCCATCGACCCGGCCACCTTGCTGGCGGCGCGCGACTTGCTGGCGGGATTGCATACCGGCGAGAAGTTGCGCGCCGAGATGGCGCACCTGTCGCAACCTTTGCCGGACACTGCAATGAGCGCGAACGTGGAAATGGTGCGCCGGATTGCCGCGCGATCCGTGCATGCCGACCCAAAGTTGAATGCCACCCAAAAAAAGGACGCGCTGGCCAAGGTCGAAAAAAATATGCCGGAGGTGATGCACGCGGTGCAAAGCACTTTTTCTGATCCCAAGCTGGCCGACTGGATAATCGGCGAGGCGATGGGCCAGATCGCGTCGCTGTACGCCCGCCTTTTTACGGCGCCCGAAATCGACCAGCTCGCCGGCTACTACGCTACTCCGGTCGGTGTCAAAGTGCTCGCCGACGTGCCTATTACCGCGGCGGCCGAAATCGATCAGTCCAAGGCTTTTGAGGCCTCCCCGATCGCTGAAAAAATGCGTAACGTTGCGCCCGAGATCATGTACGAATCAATGAGCATCGTCGAACAGGTCATGGTGCCGTCCATCGCCAGGGTAATAGCACAATTCGCTGAAGCGCCAACCAACTGATTCGCCTCCAACCAAACAAGGATAGACCCGTGACGCACATCTACAATTTCTCCGCCGGCCCAGCCGTCCTGCCGAAAGAAGTGCTGGCGCAAGCTGCCGCCGAGATGCTCGACTGGCACGGCAGCGGCATGTCCGTCATGGAAATGAGCCACCGCGGCCCGGAATTCATCTCCATCTACCAGGCCGCCGTGCGCGACCTGCGCGAGCTGCTGGCCGTGCCCGAGAATTACAAGATCCTCTTCCTGCAGGGCGGCGGCCTGGGTCAGAACGCCATCATTCCGCTCAACCTGGTGGGCCGCAAGGCGCAGCCGGCCACCATCGACTTCATCCACACCGGCTCCTGGTCGGGCAAGTCGATCAAGGAGGCCGCCAAGTACGCCACCGTCAACGTGGCCGCCTCGGCGCAGGAGGACGGCTTCGCCGGCGTGCCGCCGCAGTCCGAGTGGCGCCTCACGCCCGGCGCCGCCTACCTGCACATCTGCACCAACGAAACCATCGACGGCGTCGAATTCCAGTGTGCGCCCAAGCTGGCCGACGACACCGTGATCGTCGCCGACATGTCCTCGCACATCCTGTCGCGCGTCATCGACGTCAGCCAGTACGGCGTCATCTTCGGCGGCGCGCAGAAGAACATCGGCCCGGCCGGCCTGACCCTGGTGATCGTGCGCGAAGACCTGCTCGGCTCGGCCCTGCCGATCTGCCCGTCGGCCTTCGACTGGGGCATCGTCGCCGCCCACGAATCGATGTACAACACGCCGCCCACCTACGCGATCTACATCGCCGGCCTGGTGTTCCAGTGGCTCAAGCGCCAGGGCGGCGTGGCGGCGCTGGAACAGCGTAACATCGAGAAGGCGGCGCTGCTCTACGCGGCGCTGGACGCCGACGATTTCTACCAGAACCACATCGCCAAGGAGCACCGCTCGCGCATGACGATCCCGTTTTTCCTGCGCGACGAAAGCAAGAACGAAGCATTCCTGGCCGGCGCCAAGCAGCGCGGCCTGCTGCAACTGAAGGGCCACAAGTCCGTCGGCGGTATGCGCGCATCGATCTACAACGCGATGCCGATCGAGGGCGTGCAAGCCCTGGTCGCCTATTTGAACGAGTTCGCGGGCCGCAAGTAAGCCGCGGCGGCGCGGCCTTCGCGCCGCCTGCTGCGCCGCCGCCGTCCCGCAACAACGATCGCAATCCAGCACTGACACCTACGCAGACCATGACAGACAAATTAAAACCGCTGCGCGAGCAGATCGATGCGATCGACGCCGAAATTCTCGACCTGCTGAGCCGGCGCGCGCGCCTGGCCCAGGAGGTCGGCCACGTGAAGGCCGAAACCAAGGCCCCCGTGTTCCGCCCCGAGCGCGAGGCGCAGGTGCTGCGCGGCGTCGCCGAGCGCAACCCCGGCCCGATGGGCGACGGCGAGGTGCAGACCATTTTCCGCGAGATCATGTCGGCCTGCAGGGCGCTGGAAAAGCGCGTCACCGTGGCCTTCCTGGGCCCGGTCGGCACCTTCACCGAGCAGGCCGTCTACACCCAGTTCGGCAGCGCCGTCGAGGGCATGCCCTGCGTCTCCATCGACGAGGTGTTCCGCGCCACCGAGGCCGGCACCGCCGATTTCGGCGTCGTGCCGATCGAGAACTCCTCCGAGGGCGCCGTCAACCGCACCCTCGACATGCTGCTGCAGACGAACCTGATCATCAGCGGCGAGGTGGCCATCCAGGTGCACCACAGCCTGATGACGAAGACCGGCAACATGGACGGCGTGAGCGTCGTCTGCGCCCATTCGCAGGCGCTGGCGCAGTGCCAGGCCTGGCTCAACCAGCACTATCCGAACCTCGAGCGGCGCGCCGTGGCCTCCAACGCCGAGGCGGCGCGCATGGCCGGCGCGGACGCCGGCGTGGCGGCGATCGCCAGCGAGATGGCCGGCGAACAGTACAAGCTGGGCGTGGTGCAGGCGCACATCCAGGACGATCCGCACAACCGCACGCGCTTCGCCGTCATCGGCCATCTGCAGACGACGCCGTCCGGCAGCGACCAGACCTCGCTGGTGCTGGCCGTGCCCAACAAGGCCGGCGCCGTCTATCAGTTGCTGGCGCCGCTGGCCCGGCACGGCGTGTCGATGACGCGCTTCGAGTCGCGCCCGGCGCGCATGGGCTCCTGGGAATACTATTTTTACGTCGACGTCGAAGGCCATGTGCACGACGCGCCGGTGGCCCTGGCGCTGGCCGAACTGAAGGACAACGCCGCATTCTTCAAGGTGCTGGGTTCCTACCCGGTCAGCCTCTAACCTTTCTGGAGCTATCCCCATGCCTACACCATTCGGTCCCGAGTACGTCCGCGCCATCGCTCCCTACCAGAGCGGCAAACCGATCGCCGAAGTGGCGCGCGAGTTCGGCCTCGACGAGGCGTCCATCGTCAAGCTGGCCTCGAACGAGAATCCCTTCGGCGTGCCGGAATCGGCCAAGCAGGCCATGCTGCGCGCCGTCGCCGACCTGGGCCGCTACCCCGACGCCAACGGTTTCGACCTGAAGGCGGCGCTGGCCGCGCGCTACGACGTGCCGGCCGACTGGATCACGCTGGGCAACGGCAGCAACGACATCCTGGAAATCGCCGCGCACGCCTTCGTGCAGCCGGGCCAGGCCATCGTCTACGCGCAGTATTCCTTCGCCGTGTACGCGCTGGCCACCCAAGGCCTGGGGGCGCGCGCCATCGTCGTGCCGGCGCGCGAGTACGGCCACGACCTGGCGGCCATGGCCGCCGCCATCGACGCCGAGACGCGCCTGGTCTTCATCGCCAACCCGAACAACCCGACCGGCACCTTCCTGCCGGCCGCCGAGATCGAGGCCTTCCTGAAGCTGGTGCCGGCCCATGTCGTGGTGGTGCTGGACGAGGCCTACAACGAATTCCTGACGCCCGAGCAGCAGTACGAATCGGCCGCCTGGGTCAAGCAGTATCCCAACCTGCTGGTCTCGCGCACCTTCTCGAAGGCCTACGGCCTGGCCGGCCTGCGCGTCGGCTTCGGCATCGCCCAGCCGGCCCTGACCGATCTGATGAACCGCATCCGCCAGCCCTTCAACGTCAACTCGATGGCGCAGGCGGCCGCCATCGCCGCGCTGAACGACACGGAATTCCTCGCCAAGGGCGCGCGCAACAACGCCGCCGGCTATGTGCAATTCACCGAGGCCTTCGATGAACTCGGCCTGCAGTACGTGCCCTCGTTCGGCAACTTCGTCCTCGTCAAGGTCGGCGACGACGACGGCGCCGGCGCGCGCGTCAACCTGGCGCTGCTCAAGCAGGGCGTGATCGTGCGCCCGGTGGGCAGCTACGGCCTGCCGCAGTGGTTGCGCATCTCCATCGGCCTGCCGCAGGAGAACGCGCTGCTGATCGCCGCGCTCAAGCAAGCGCTGGCCTGACGCCCATGCTGAACAAAGTCGTCATCTTCGGCGTCGGCCTGATCGGCGGCTCCTTCGCGCGCGCCCTCAAGCACGCCGGCGCGGTCGGCCACGTGGTCGGCATGGGACGCTCGGCGGCGCCGCTGGCGCGCGCCCTCGAGCTGGGCATCATCGACAGCGTCGGCGCCGACCTGGCCGAGGCCATGCGCGACGCCGACCTGGTGCTGGTGGCCGCGCCGGTGGCGCAGACCGAACGCATCCTCGCCGCGCTGCTGCCGCATCTGGGCGCCGGCACGGTGCTGACCGACGCCGGCAGCACCAAGGGCGACGTGGTGGCGGCGGCGCGCCGCGCGCTGGGCGGGAAGGTGGGGCAGTTCGTGCCGGGCCATCCGATCGCCGGGCGCGAGTCGAACGGGCCGGACGCCGCCATCGTCGATCTCTACCAGGGCAAGAAGACGGTGCTGACGCCGCTGGCGGAGAACGCCGCCGCCGCCGTCGAGCGCGTGGCGGACGCCTGGCGCGCCTGCGGCGCCCTGATCCACCGCCTGACGCCGCGGGAGCACGACAAGGTCTTCGCCGCCGTCAGCCACCTGCCGCACCTGCTGGCCTACGCGCTGGTCGACGACATCGCCAGGAAGCCGCACGCGGATCTGCTGTTCCAGTACGCCGCCAGCGGTTTCCGCGACTTCACGCGCATCGCCGGCTCCTCGCCGGAGATGTGGCGCGACATCAGCCTGGCCAACCAGGCCGCCCTGCTGGGCGAGCTGGACGCCTATATGGCACAATTGACGGGCCTGCGCGCCAGCCTGGCCGGCGGCGACGGCGCCGCCATCGAAGCGGTCTACGCCAACGCCCAGCGGGCGCGCCGGCAGTGGATCGAGGCGATCGAAAGCGCCGAGGCGCCGCAGCCCACCGACAACGCAGAATAATAGTTAAGGACGACATCGCATGACGCAGCACAAACACTATCCCCACCATATCGACCTGAAGCCGGTCATGCATGTCGAGGGCGTGGTGCGCCTGCCCGGCTCGAAAAGCATCTCGAACCGCGTGCTGCTGCTGGCCGCGCTGGCCGAGGGCGACACCGAGATCGTCGACCTGCTGGCCTCGGACGACACCTTCGTCATGCTGGGCGCGCTCACCGCGCTGGGCGTGCACTGGACGCAGGAGGAGCAAAAGCACCCCGAGACGCTGCACCAGGTGCACCACGTGCGCGGTTGCGGCGGCGTGCTGCCGAAGCACTCGGCCGACCTCTTCATGGGCAACGCCGGCACGGCGATCCGGCCGCTGACGGCGGCCCTGGCCGTGATCGGCGGCGACTACACGCTGCACGGCGTGGCGCGCATGCACGAGCGGCCCATCGGCGACCTGGTCGAGGCCCTGAACGGGGTCGGCGCGCAGATCGAATACACGGGCAACCAGGGCTTCCCGCCGCTGCGCATCCGCCGCGGCCACCTGCACGCCCAGCGCATGAGCGTGGCGGGCAACGTCTCGAGCCAGTTCCTGACGGCGCTGCTGATGGCCGCGCCGCTGATGGCGCGCGAACACAGCGTCAGCATCGACGTCGTCGGCGAGCTGATCTCCAAGCCCTACATCGAAATCACCCTCAACCTGATGCGCCGCTTCGGCGTCGTCGTCGAGCAGGACGGCTGGCGATCCTTCACCGTACCGGCCGGGCAAAAGTATCTGAGCCCGGGGCGCATCCACGTCGAGGGCGACGCCTCCTCGGCCTCCTACTTCCTGGCCGCCGGCGCCATCGCCGGCGGGCCGGTGCGGGTCGAGGGCGTCGGGCGCGACAGCATCCAGGGCGACGTGCGCTTCGTCGCCGCGCTGGAGCAGATGGGCGCCAGCATCACCATGGGCGACACCTGGATCGAGGCGCGCTCGAACGGCCCCCTGAAAGCCATCGACGCCGACTTCAACCACATCCCCGACGCGGCCATGACGATCGCCATCGCCGCCCTGTACGCCGACGGCACCAGCACGCTGCGCAACATCGCCAGCTGGCGCGTCAAGGAGACCGACCGCATCGCCGCCATGGCCTGCGAGCTGCGCAAGCTGGGCGCCGAAGTGGAGGAGGGCGCCGACTACCTGCGCGTGACGCCGCCGGCCGTCATCGGCAGCGCCGCCATCGACACCTACGACGACCACCGCATGGCGATGTGCTTCTCGCTGGCCTCGCTGGACGGCGCGGCGCGGCGCGGCAACGCGATCCGCATCAACGACCCGCAATGCGTCGCCAAGACCTTCCCCGACTACTTCGCGGCCTTCGCCGGCATCGCCCGCGCCGACCTGTTTTAAACCGGGAAAACCGGGGGACGGGGCACGATCTCCGGGAACTCTTTCCCTGAAATCGTGCTCCGACCCCGGTTTTCTACCCGGCGTCTTCCCCATTTTACGAAGCCTTAACATGACCCTATCCAACGTTCCAGTCATCACGATCGACGGTCCCACCGCTTCCGGCAAGGGCACGGTGGCGCACCGCGTGGCCGACCGGCTCGGTTTTCATTATCTCGATTCGGGCGCGCTGTACCGCCTGACGGCGCTGATGGCGCTGCGCCGCGGCACCGCCCTCAACGACGAGCACGCGCTGGCCAAGCTGGCCGAGCATCTGCCCTGCAGCTTCGCCGGCGGCGAGATTTTGCTGGCCAACGAGAACGTCAGCGAGGCGATCCGCGCCGAGGCGGTCGGCAACACGGCCTCGAAGATCGCCGCCCTGCCGGCCGTGCGCCAGGCGCTGTTCGCCCTGCAACTGGGTTTCCGCAAGGCGCCCGGCTTGGTCGCCGACGGACGCGACATGGGCACGGTGATTTTCCCGCACGCCCAGTTGAAGGTGTTCCTCACGGCAAGCGTTGAGGCGCGCGCGCAACGCCGATATAAGCAATTGATTGACAAGGGATTTTCTGCTAGTATGGAAGACCTTCTGATGGATTTGAATGCGCGAGACGCACGTGATACTCACCGTGCGATCGCGCCTTTGGTGCCGGCAGAGGGGGCGCATGTGCTCGATACCTCGAATATGACGGCCGATGAGGCCGTCGATTTGCTGTTGAAATGGCATGCGGCGGCAGTAAAGTAGTACGAAGCAGTACTACCGTGGTGCCCGCGGCGGCGCAGTCCGGCCCCGGGCGTGTGTCAAACCTAACCCAGTTTAAGTCGCGTCGTGCGAACTCTGCTGGTTAACTTGTGTGAACCCTATGTCTACAGCTACATCTACAGAATTTACAGGTATGGAAAGTTTTGCCGCGCTCTTCGAGGAATCGTTGTCGCGTCAAGATATGCGCTCCGGCGAAGTTATTTCCGCTGAAGTCGTGCGCCTCGACCACAATTTCGTGATCGTCAACGCCGGCCTCAAATCCGAAGCTTTCATCCCAATCGAAGAATTCAAAAACGACCACGGCGAACTGGAAGTCCAAGTCGGCGACTTCGTTTCCGTGGCGATCGAATCGCTGGAAAACGGTTTCGGCGACACCATCCTGTCGCGCGACAAGGCCAAGCGTCTGGCTTCGTGGCTGGCACTGGAAAAAGCCATGGAATCGGGCGAGATCGTCGTCGGTACCGTCAACGGTAAAGTCAAGGGCGGTCTGACCGTTCTGACCAACGGCATCCGCGCCTTCCTGCCGGGTTCGCTGGTCGACACCCGTCCGGTCAAGGACACGACTCCATTCGAAGGCAAAACCCTCGAATTCAAAGTCATCAAACTGGACCGCAAGCGCAACAACGTCGTTCTGTCCCGCCGCGCCGTCATCGAAGCTTCGATGGGTGAAGAGCGTCAGAAACTGATGGAAACGCTGAAAGAAGGCACGGTCGTGACCGGCGTCGTCAAAAACATCACCGACTATGGCGCCTTCGTCGATCTGGGCGGCATCGATGGTCTGTTGCACATCACCGACCTGGCATGGCGCCGTGTCCGTCATCCGTCGGAAGTGTTGACGGTTGGCCAGGAAATCACCGCCAAGGTCCTGAAATACGATCAAGAGAAGAACCGTGTCTCGCTGGGCGTGAAACAACTGGGCGACGATCCTTGGACCGGTCTGTCCCGTCGTTACCCACAAAGCACCCGTCTGTTCGGTAAAGTCACGAACCTGACCGACTACGGCGCCTTCGTTGAAGTCGAGCAGGGTATCGAAGGTCTGGTCCACGTTTCCGAAATGGATTGGACCAACAAGAACGTAGCGCCGAACAAAGTCGTCCAACTGGGCGATGAAGTTGAAGTGATGGTTCTGGAAATCGACGAAGAGCGTCGCCGCATCTCGCTGGGTATGAAACAGTGCAAAGCCAACCCTTGGGATGACTTTGGCGTTACCCACAAGAAGGGCGACAAAGTCCGCGGCGCGATCAAATCGATCACCGACTTCGGCGTCTTCATCGGCCTGGCCGGCAACATCGACGGTCTGGTGCATCTGTCCGACCTGTCGTGGACCGAAACGGGCGAAGAAGCAGTGCGTCGCTTCAAAAAAGGCGACGAGCTGGAAGCCATCGTTCTGGCCATCGACGTCGAGCGCGAGCGCGTTTCCCTGGGCGTCAAGCAACTCGAAGGCGACCCGTTCAACAATTTCGCTGCAATGAACGACAAAGGCTCCCTGGTAACGGGTACGGTCAAGTCGGTCGAGCCTAAAGGCGCAGTGATCCAGTTGTCGGAAGAAGTCGAAGGCTACCTGCGCGCCTCCGAAATCTCCCGTGACCGCGTCGAAGATGCCGGCACCCACTTCAAAGTCGGCGACGTCGTTGAAGCGATGGTTCTGAACATCGACCGCAAAGCCCGTGGTATCCAATTGTCGATCAAAGCGAAAGACAATGTCGAAACCCAGGAAGCCATGCAGAAGATGGCATCGACCGACAACAACGCAGCTTCGGGCACCACCAGCCTGGGCGCCTTGTTGAAAGCGAAATTCGACAACAAGAACTAAGACAGTCCGCGGATCAGTAGATGACTAAATCCGAGTTGATCAACCGCCTCGCTGAGCGTTATTCTCAGCTGGTGGCCAAAGATGCGGAATACGCCGTCAAGACCATTCTCGATGCCATGACCAGCGCCCTGGCGACCGGCCAGCGCATCGAGATCCGCGGTTTTGGCAGCTTTGCCCTCAACAGCAGGCCACCGCGCATCGGCCGCAATCCGAAGTCCGGCGACAAGGTGATGGTGCCCGAAAAACGGGTGCCCCATTTCAAGCCGGGCAAGCAGTTGCGCGAGCGGGTGGACGCGATGGTCGGCCAGCCGATCATCGAGGATTGAGCTCGTTTGCTGAAAGGTGACTAAGCCTGCCGGCCCCAGAGAATGCTATGCTGACTCTGGGGCCGGCAGCAAGAAGCGGCGTCCTTGGATGCCGCTTTTTTTTGCCGTTACGCGACGCGTTTGGCAAGCGCGCGGGGTTCGCGCGCGTTTTCGGCGATAATGGCGCCCGCGACGAATCTTGTACTCTTTATATTCTTTTTTGCCCTAGCCGTTTTCTTGTGCCACACTGGCACTCGTAAACCACAAACTGGACTTGGCTGATGAAATTTATTTCCTCCATCGTTGGATTTGTTCTGTTCGTCCTGTTTTTTGGTTTCGCGCTGAAAAATACCCAGGAAGTCGATCTGCGCTTCTTCCTCAACTATGAATTGCGCGGTCCCCTGGTCTTGATGCTGCTGGGCTTTTTCGTCGCCGGCGCGAGCTTCGGCGTGCTGGCCCTGACGCCCACCGTGTTCCGCCACCGGCGCGAGGCGCACCAGCAGAAATCGACCATCCAGACCCTGCAGACGGTCGCGCAGCAGGGCAGCGCCCAGCCGCAGCCGGACAGCGTCAACACGCAGCAGTAATGCCAACCACACATCAAGAATAATAAAATCGCATGGAATTTGAACTCTGGTTGCTCCTGGGTATACCTGTTTTTTTCGCGCTCGGCTGGATCGCCGCGCGGGTCGACATCAAGCAGCTGGTGTCGGAGTCGCGCAGCCTGCCGCGCGGCTAGTTCACCGGCCTGAACCATCTGCTCAATGAGCAGCCCGACAAGGCCATCGACGCCTTCATCGACATCGTCAAGCTGGACCCGGAGGCGGCCGACATGCATTTTGCCCTGGGCAATCTGTTCCGCCGCCGCGGCGAGACCGAGCGCGCCATCCGCGTCCACCAAAACCTGTTGTCGCGCCCCGACCTGCCGCAGGAGCAGAAGCTGCACGCCGAGTACGAGCTGGGCCAGGATTACCTGAAGGCCGGCCTGCTCGACCGCGCCGAGGAAACCTTCAACCGCCTGCTGCAGACGCAGTACGCGGTGCAGGCGCGCCGCGCCCTGCTGGAGATCTTCCAGCGCGAGAAGGAATGGCCGCGCGCCATCGAGGCGGCGCTGGGCCTGCAGGAATCGGGCGCCGGCGCGCGCCAGAAGGAGATCGCCCAGTTCTATTGCGAGCTGGCGCACGACGCCCTGGTGCACATGCATCCGGACGACGCGCTGCCGCTGCTGGAAAAGGCGCTGCTGACGGACCGCAAGAACGTGCGCGCCACGCTGTTGACGGGCGACGCCCTGTTGGCCAAGGACGACGTCGAGGGCGCCCTGCTGGCCTGGCGCCGCGTCGAGCAGCAAAGCGTGCCGCATGTGGCGCTGGTGGCGCAGCGCCTGATGGACGGCTACCGCAAGGTGGGCCGGGCGCAGGAGGGCGTCAACCTCCTCAAGTCGTATCTGGAGGAGGCCTCGTCGATCGACCTGATCGAGGTCGTCTTCAAGGCCGTCATCGAGCTCGACGGCGTGGAGGCGGCGAAGCAGTTGGTCAGCGCCGAGCTGCGCCGCACGCCGACCCTGCTGGGCCTCGACAAGCTGCTCGAGGCGCGCCTGATGGACGCCCCGGCCGCGCTGTGGTCGGAATTGTCGATGGTGAAGAACCTGGTGCACGGTTACACGCAGAAGCTGGCGCGTTACCAGTGCAGCCACTGTGGTTTCAAGGCGCGCCAGTTCTACTGGCAGTGCCCCGGTTGCAGCCGTTGGGAGACCTACCCGCCGCGGCGCACCGAAGAACTCAATGTCATGAACTAATTTTGGAGATTTAAAGCATGAAAATTACGATCATCGGTACCGGTTATGTCGGCCTCGTCACGGGCGCCTGCCTGGCCGAGTTGGGCAACGACGTCTTTTGCCTCGACCTCGACGAGAAAAAAATCGCCATGCTCAACAGCGGCGGCATCCCCATCCATGAGCCGGGCCTGGAAGAGGTCGTGGCGCGCAACCGCGCCGCCGGCCGCCTGCGCTTCTCCACCGACATCGCCGCCAGCGTCGCCCACGGCAAGCTGCAATTCATCGCCGTCGGCACGCCGCCGGACGAAGACGGTTCGGCCGACCTGCAGTACGTGGTCGCCGCCGCCGCCAACATCGGCAAGTACATGACGGAGTTCAAGGTCATCGTCGACAAGTCGACGGTGCCGGTCGGCACGGCCGAGCGCGTGCGCGCCGCCGTCCAGGCCCAGCTCGACGGCCGCGACGTCAAGGCCGCCTTCTCGGTGGCCTCGAACCCCGAGTTCCTCAAAGAGGGCGCGGCGGTCGAGGACTTCATGCGTCCCGACCGCATCGTCATCGGCTGCGACAGCAACGCCGACGGCGAGCGCGCGCGCGAACTGATGAAGACCCTGTACGCGCCCTTCAACCGCAACCACGAACGTACCCATTGGATGGACGTGCGCTCGGCCGAGTTCACCAAATACGCCGCCAACGCCATGCTGGCCACGCGCATCTCCTTCATGAACGAGCTGGCCAACCTGGCCGACAAGGTCGGCGTCGACATCGAGGCGGTGCGCCACGGCATCGGCTCGGACCCGCGCATCGGCCACAGCTTCCTGTACGCCGGTTGCGGCTACGGCGGCTCCTGCTTCCCGAAGGACGTGCAGGCGCTGGAGCGCACGGCGCGCGGCTACGGTCAGGAATTGCTGATCCTGCGCGCCGTCGAGGCCGTCAACGACCGCCAGAAGCTGGTGCTGGGCGCGAAGGTCACGACGCGCTACGGCGCCGACCTGACGGGCCGCCATTTCGCCGTCTGGGGCCTGGCCTTCAAGCCGAACACCGACGATATGCGCGAAGCCTCGGCGCGCGTGCTGCTGGCCGAGTTGCTCACGCGCGGCGCCACGGTGGCCGTGTATGACCCGGTCGCCATGGTCGAAGCCAAGCGTGTGCTGGAACTGGACCTGGACGCGGCGCAACTGGCGCGCGTGCGCTTCGCCGCCAATCCGATGGACGCCCTGGAGGGCGCCGACGCGCTGGTCATCGTCACCGAATGGAAGGCCTTCCGCAGCCCGGACTTCGAGCAGATCAAGGCGCGCCTGAAGGATCCCGTCATCTTCGACGGCCGCAACCTGTTCGAGCCGGCCATCATGGCCGAGGCGGGCATCGAATACCATGGGATCGGCCGCTCGGTCCTGACGCGCGCATGAACGGCGGCGTCGTGACACTGGCGCCCAAGGCGCCGGCGCTCGACGCCGTGCGCCTGCTGGTGGTGGGCGACGTGATGCTGGACCGCTACTGGTTCGGCGACGTCAGCCGCATCTCGCCGGAGGCGCCGGTACCCATCGTGCGCATCGAAAAACGCGAGGAGCGCCTGGGCGGCGCCGCCAACGTGGCGCGCAACGCCGCCGCGCTGGGCGCCCACACCGGGCTGCTGGGCGTGGTCGGGGCCGACGAGGCCGGCGGCCAAGTCGAGCAGTTGCTGCTCAGCGGCGGCATCCACAGCTATCTGCAGCGTGACCCGGCCATCTCGACCATCATCAAGCTGCGCGTCATCGGCCGCCAGCAGCAGATGCTGCGCATCGACTTCGAGGACGCGCCCAGCGACACCGTGCTGCGCGACAAACTGATCCAGTTCAACGCCCTGCTGCCGGACTACGACGTGATCGTCCTGTCGGACTACGCCAAGGGCAGCCTGGTGAACGTGGCCGAGATGATCAAGGCGGCCCGCGCGGCCGGCAAGATCGTCATGGTCGACCCGAAGGGCGACGACTTCGCGCGCTACGCCGGCGCCTCGGTGCTGACGCCGAACAAGTCGGAGTTGCGCCGCGTGGTCGGCGGCTGGAGCAGCGAAGAGCAGTTGACGGCCAAGGCGCAGCAGATGCGCCGCGAGCTGGGACTGCAAGCCTTGCTGCTGACCCGTTCCGAAGAGGGCATGTCCCTGTACACCGAGGGCGAGGTGCTGCACATGCCGACCGACGCGCGCGAAGTGTTCGACGTCTCCGGCGCCGGCGACACCGTCATCGCGACGATGGCGGCGATGCTGGGCGCCGGCATGAGCCTGGGCGAGGCCGTGCAGACGGCCAACCGCGCCGGCGGCATCGTCGTCGGCAAGCTGGGCACGGCCACCGTGACGCGCGCCGAGTTGTTCGCCGAATAGCCCGCGACGCTCTCTCCGCACGCCCTTGTCGGTCAAGGCAAGGGCGGCACAGCGGGCGCGCCCGCGCCCCGCACACGGCAGCGATTTTATTGTCAAGAAAATAAAACCAGCCTCCGGTACAATTCCCTCCTTGCGTTGCGAAACGCCGTTTTAAACGATAGGGACGGGAAAGTCATGAAATCCTTTTTTTTCGATGAACAAGGCAAGCTGCGCAAGGGCTGGCAAATGCGCGCCCTGCTGGCCGTGGCGGCGGCGCTGCTGGTCGCCTACCTCTTCCTGCTGATCGCCGTCAGGGTGTTTTTCCATGGCACGGCAATCTGCTGAACGCGCCGGCACCGGCCTCCATCCGGGCGGCGGGGCGTGGGGAAAGCCGCCGGCATTGATGCATAGCAAGCTTTTCTTGCTGTCCCGGTATTCGGATTGTCAACCGTATCATTTTGCGATGCGTTAAAGTGGCCAAGGCGCTGCGCTTTCTTGCGTTCGAGTCAACTTGAAACCACACACGGAGAGATACGACATGATGAAGAAATTATTGCTGGCCGTTGCAACCCTGATCGCCACGATGGGTTTTGCATTCGCACAAGTAGACGTCAACAAGGCTGACGCGGCCGCGCTCGACAGTGTCAAGGGCATCGGCCCGGCGAAATCGAAATTGATCATCGACGAGCGCAGCAAAGGCGGCGAATTCAAGGATTGGGCCGATTTTGAAAAGCGCGTCAAAGGCATAGGCGCGAAGAACGCCGTCAAGCTGTCCGAAGCCGGCCTGCAGGTGAACGGCCAGGCGAAAGCCGGCGCCGCCGCCAAGCCCGCCGCCGCCAAAGAAGCCAAACCAGCGATGGCGGCCAAGGAAGCCAAGCCAGCCATGGAAGCGAAAGCGAAACCGGCCGGCGACATGAAAAAAGACGCCAAACCGGCGGCCGACATGGCCAAGCCGGCCGTCAGCGCCGAGGCCGGCAAAGCCAAGAAAGAAGAAATGAAAAAATAATCGGCGTTTCGGCGGCTTGTCCGCCAGCCCGGTCACAGCCCCGCCGGCAGCCGCCGCGCGGGGCTTTTTCATGCGCGTCGCCCGTGGATTGAATCCAGATGCGCGGCGGTTGCGATGAACAGTGGTGGCGCGCAGCAGCAGCCTGTATCCTGCGCTTTCGCCTGATTGATAACTTTGATAAAACGACCATGAGCCACCGCCATCTCCGCCATTCCCGCCTGCTGCTCGGCGCGGCCCTGTTCGGCGCGCTCGCCGACGCCAGCGCCGACGGCAGCAGTCCGCCCATTTCGGTCGTGATCAGCGCCTCGCGGACCAGCCAGATCGGCATCGCCGACTCGGCCAACGCCGGCGTCGTCACCGGCCAGCAGTTGGAGGCGCGCACCGTCTACCGTCCCGGCGAATTGCTCGAGGCGACGCCGGGCCTGATCGTCAGCCAGCACAGCGGCGAAGGCAAGGCCAACCAGTTCTACCTGCGCGGCTTCAACCTCGACCACGGCACCGACCTGCGCACCAGCGTCGACGGCATGCTGGTCAACCAGCGCAGCCACGCCCACGGCCAGGGCTGGACCGACTTGAACTTCCTGATCCCGGAACTGGCCGACCGGCTGGAATACCGCAAGGGCCCGTATTACGCGGAAGAGGGCGACTTCGCCGCCGCCGGCGCCGTCAGCGTGCGCTACGCCGACAAGCTGGCCGCCGGCATCGCCAGCGTCGGCCTGGGCCAGAACGGTTTCCGCCGCAGCTTGCTGGCCGATGCGCCGCAACTGGGCCGGGGTCATCTGCTGTACGCGCTGGAACTGTTCCACAACGACGGCCCCTTCCTGCGCGGCGACGACTTCCGCAAGGTCAACGGCGTGCTGCGCTACAGCGAGGGCGGCGCCGCCCGCGGCTTCAACGTGACGGCGATGGCCTACCAGTCGAGCTGGAACGCCAGCGACCAGATCCCCTTGCGCGGCCTGGCCAGCGGCGCCGTGGCCGGCCGTTTCGACACCGTCGACAAGAGCGACGGCGGCGGCGCGCACCGCTACAGCCTGTCGGGCGAATGGCGCGGCGACGACGCGGCGGGCGCCAGCAAGGTCAACGCCTACATCATCGGCAACCAACTGGACCTGTATTCGAACTTCAGTTACTTCCTCGACGACCCGCTCAACGGCGACCAGTTCAGCCAGCCGGACCGGCGCGTCACCACGGGCGTCAACGCCACGCGCACCTGGCCGGCCAGCGTGTTCGGGCGGGCGGCGGAAAACCGCGTCGGCCTGCAATTCCAGAACGACAATATCCATAACGGCTTGTACAGCACCGTGGCGCGCCGCCGCGTCGCCACCACGCGCGCCGACCACATCGTCGAAACCAGCCTGGGCCTGTTCTTCGACAACAGCACGCGCTGGAGCGACAGCGTGCGCAGCGTCGCCGGCGTGCGCGTCGACCAGTACCGCTTCGACGTCGCCAGCGACCTGGACGCCAACTCGGGGCGCGCCTCGGAGCGCAAGTTCAGCCCGAAACTGAGCCTGATCTTCGGCCCGTGGCGGCGCACCGAATTCTATGTCAACGCCGGCGCCGGCTTCCACAGCAACGACGCGCGCGGCAGCACCATCGCGCTCGACCCGAAAAGCGGCGCGGCGGCCGACAAGGTGACGCCGCTGGTGCGCTCGGAGGGCATGGAGGTGGGCGTGCGCAGCGAGTGGATCAAGGGTTTGCAGAGCTCCTTCTCGCTGTACCGCCTCGACTTCGACTCGGAACTGCTGTTCGTCGGCGACGCCGGCAGCACCGAGGCGGGGCGGCCGAGCCGGCGCACCGGCTTCGAGTTTTCCAACTACTACAAGCCGAACAACTGGCTGACGGTGGACGCCGACGTGGCCTTCGCGCGGGCGCGCTTCCGCGACGCCGACGCGGCCGGCCAGCGCATTCCCGGCGCGGTCGAGGGCGTCGCCTCGCTGGCCCTGGCGGTGGACAATGTCGGCGCGTATTTCGGCGCGCTGCAACTGCGCTACTTCGGCCCGCGCCCCTTGCTGGAGGACGACAGCGTGCGCTCGAAGGCGACCGCGACGCTGAATGGGCGGATCGGCTACAAGATCAACCGGCGCATGAAAATCGAGCTGGAAGGCTTCAACCTGACGCAGCGGCGCGACTCCGCCATCGATTATTACTACACCTCGCGCCTGCCGGGCGAGCCGGCGCAAGGCGTGGCCGACGTGCATTTCCACCCGATCGAGTCGCGCTCCTTCCGCCTCACGCTGAGTTCGACGTTCTGACGCCAACGACATCTCCGCAGCGGCCGGGGCACTATAAAAAATGAAGCTGAATGTTAACTCTAAGTAATTAGTTCCGTAGGGAAACTAATTTATCGTAGAATGAAGCGACGGCCAAGCCAGCCGGCGCCCCCCGCTTTCCCGGCGCGCCGGCCGCGCGGCAGCGCTTGCCGCCGTCCTCCATCCTGCATATCTTAGGGCTCGCCATGAAAAAAAATCTTATCGCCGCAGCTATCGCCATGGCATCCGTCCTCTTCGTCAACGCGCCGGCCCATGCCTGGGCGCAGGAAACGCACCGCCGCATCGTCCTCGACGCGGTCGAGTTCATGAAGAACAATCCCGACCAGACCAATTACACCAAGCTGCTGGCCGGCGTCACCCGCGCCGGTTACACGATGGAACAGTTCGCCACTGCCCTGGGCCAGGGCGCCTACGACGTCGACGATTTCGTCGACACCTACATCTGCGGCGCCTCGACCGGCAATTGCCAGTTCGCGCCGGTCTGGGGCGCCGGCGCCAGCGTCGTCAAATACACCTCGTACTGGCACTTCCAGAACCACACCGCCGGTCCCGACGTGCACGGCAATCCCTTCGGCGGCTACAACTACGCCAAGCTGAGCATGGCCGGCGACATCGACAATATGGCGGCCGCCTGGCTGGTCGGCGACTACCTGGACGACGGTGCGGGCGGCCTGAAGGGCTGGTTCGGCGACAGCAGCAAATACAATAGCTACGCCCTGACCGAGGCCAACTACCGCTTCAAGGGCGTCTCGACGCCGGAGCAGTACGCCGACTTCGAAACCATGCCCTTCCAGCCGATCGACAACCTGGGCCAGTACTGGTTCCAGCAATTCCTGGCCCGCCCGACCGCGCAAAGCCTGGGCTTCGTGCTGCACACCACCGACCTGCTACAGCCGCACCACACCTGGACCTCGTCGGCGCACAACCACGGCGGCTGGGAAACCTGGGTCAACGACCACTACGCGTCCGAGCGCCTGAACGACCCGGCGCTGGTGCGCGCCGCGCTGGCCGACTTCACGCCGCTGGCGCCGGGCGCGGTCGACATCCGCGCGCTGCTGACACAGGGCGGCACCTATTCCTACGCCAACGGCGGCATCGTGCTGACTTCGAGCGACCAAAACGACCGCCTGCGCGTGGGCAAGCAAATGATCCCGCACTCGATCGCCATGGTCGTGCACGTGCTGAACCGCGCCGCCGAGCGCCTGGTCAATTGAGGCGCGTCCGCTGCCTGGCCGTGCTGCTCGCCGCGCTGAGCGGGGCGGCGCTGGGCGCGCCGGAAGTGGCGGCGCGCATCGACGGCGCGCCCTTGTACGCGCTCAGCGTCGACGCGCTGGCGCAGCAGGCGCCCGGCCAGACGGCGTCGGCCGGCCGCGCCGCGGCGCTGCGGCAGGCGATCAACAACCGCCTGCTGGCGACGGCCGGGCGGCGCGAGTTCAAGGACGCCGAGTTGCATCCCGCCACGCGCGTCACCTTCGCGCGCGACGTCGCCGCCGACGATACATTGCTGGCCAGCCTGCGCGGCCAGTACGGCAAGGAATTGGAGGCGGCCTTGCGCGCCTTGCCGGGCGGCACGCTCGACGGCCTGATACGCGCCTCCGCCGCGCCCGACGCGGCGGCCCTGGAGCGCGTCTTCGGCAAGGCCGGCGCTCTGCAACTGGCCTACACCTTGAATCCGCAGCAAATCGCGCAGGCGAAGGGCATCGTGCTGCTGCGCTACAGCCTGGCCGCCGGCACCGAGGGCGGCATCAGCCTGTACGACATTTACCGGCGCCAGAACGTGCAGGGCCGCGTGGAGCTGTTCAACCGCAACCAGCCCTTCATGGCGCAACAGGCGCGCCTGCAACTGGCCGGCCTGTTCACGCGCCGCTGGGCCGAACAGCGCTTCGGCGCGGCGGCGGTCGAGGATCTGCGCCTGACGCTGGATGAGCAGAACGAGGTGCGGGCGCTGCTGGCGATGCACGGCGTCGGCGACGATATCGAAAGCGAAAGCGCCTTGCTCGGGCGTCTGGCGCAACAGGTCGGCGCCGGCGAGATCGCCGCCTACTATCGGGCCCACAAGAGCGAATTCACGCGCATCGAACGGGTCAGGGCGCGCCACATCCGCGTCGCCGACGAGGGCGCCGGCAAGGTGGTGCTGGCCGCCGCCGCGCGCGGCGAGGATTTCGGCGCGCTGGCGCGGCGTTATTCGACGGCCGAGGACGCCGCGTCCGGCGGCGAACTGGGTTGGATCGTGCATGAGGGCAAACTGAGCTGGTTGCAGCAACTGGTCTTCATGCAGACCGAGGGCGAGGTGTCGCGGCCCTACCGCGCGCCGCTCGGGCCGAATCAGGCGGCGCCCTGGGAAATCGTCCTCGTCGAACGCAAGGTGCAGGGCTACCAGGCGGCCGATTCCGAGGCCGTCCAGTACGCGGCGCGCAAGGCGCTGGCGCGCGAGAAGGCGGCGGCGCAACTGCAGGCGCTGCGCGAGCGACTGCGCCGCGAGGCCAACATCGAAATCAAGGGCAACTTCGCCGCCGCGCCGGGGGCGCCGGCATGACGTGGCGGTTCTTGCTGGGCGGCGCCATCCTGGCCGGCGTGGGCGCCGGCGCCTATTTCCACACGGGGGAGGGCGGGGCGGCGCCCGGCGTCGCGCCGCCCGCCCCGGC
>JANXSQ010000009.1 GCA_025356595.1 Janthinobacterium sp.
CCGAGGAATACGGCATCGACATCCTGAAGGTGCAGGAGATCCGCGGCTACGAGGTGGTCACGCGCATCGCCAACGCGCCCGATTTCATCAAGGGCGTCATCAATCTGCGCGGCATCATCATCCCCGTCGTCGACATGCGCATCAAGTTCAAGCTGGGCACGCCGGTGTACGACCAGTTCACCGTCGTCATCATCCTCAACATCGGCGGGCGCATCGTCGGCATGGTGGTCGACAGCGTCTCCGACGTCACCACCCTGAGGCCGGAGCAGGTCAGGCCGGCGCCGGAGATGGGCAGCGCCTTCGGCAGCGACTTCCTGATCGGCCTGGGCACCATCGACGAACGCATGCTGATCCTGATCGACATCGACCGCCTGATGTCCAGCCCCGAGATGGGCCTCACCGACGTCCAGCCCGGCTGACGCGCGCCGCCGCGGCGGCGCGCGCCCTCACCTGGCGGACGGCGCCGCGCACGCCTCGCCGCCCGCCTCGACGCGCTGGTAGCGCACCTCGTACTTGCCGAAGGCCAGTTGTTCGACGGTGAGCTTGTCGTGCGCCAGGATGTACAGGTAGCGCACGTTGGAGCGGCGCTCCAGGTCGTACAGCTTGATGAAGACGGGGGCGTTGTTGTTGGCGTTGTCGAGCGTCAATTGCAGCTCGGCGCCCTTGTTGCTGACCGGGAAGCCTTCGATGTAGCCGGAGCGCAGCGGCCAGGCCTCGCCGTTCGGCGCCAGCGCGGCCTGGCCGTCGGCGTCGCAGGCCGGCGCCGCCGCCGCCGGCAGCAGCAGTTGCGACACGGCCAGCACCTTGATGTCGGGCGCCGGCGCGGCGGCCGGCGCCTCGGGGAGCTGGGCCTTGCCGACGGCCCAGGCGTCGGCGTCGCCCTTCGGCTCCGCCTGGGCCACGGTGCGCGCGTCGACCCGGCCGTCCGGGTGCGCGCGCGCGGCGGCCTCGACCTGCGCCGCCGGGACGGCGCGGTTCAGCGTCAGCAGCGCGCCCGACCAGCCCAGGCCGAGGCAGCAGAGCAGGCCGCACCACCACTTCCAGTCGCGCCAGCGGGCGTACGGCGCGGCGGCGGGCGCCTGCGCGTCCGGCTGGTAGGGCTCGTTGCGCGGCTTGCCGCGGTGCTCCTCCTGGTGGGTGCTTTCCAGCCACTCGATCTCCCACTCCTCGGCGGCGATCCACTCGTCGTGCTCCCTGCGCCGCTGCGGGTCGGCCAGGGTGCCGTAGGCGCTGTTCAGGATGGCCATGATGCGCGCCGCCTTCTCGTCGCCGGGATTCTTGTCCGGATGGTACTTCTGGCTGAGCGCCTTGTACGCGGCACGTATGACCTCCGGCGGCGCCATGCGCGCCACCTTCAGATTGTCATAGTGAGTGTGTATCTTTGCCATCGTTCCAATTATGCCAGCCGCGCCGCGACGGTTTGTCGCCGAATTGTCCATCATAGCCGATCCGGCCGGCCAGGAACCGCCCCCGCGCCGCCCCTACAGGCGGTGGCTGCGGTCGCCCGCCAGCAGGGCCGGCGCCAGCGCCACGCCCTTGCCCACCACCAGCACCTTGAACAGCTCGCCCATCTCGGCCGGCGAGAGCAGCTTGTGCAGCGCGTTCGCCTGCGGCAGATAGGCCATCGCGTCGGCCGGATCGGTGCGCAGCAGCAGTTCGCCGACGCCGGCGCCGAGCAGAAAGGCGGCCTGGTTCATATAGCCGAGCACGTCCAGGCCGGCGTCCTGCGCCGCCAGCGCCATCGCCGTGAAGTCGACGTGGGCCGTGATGTCCTGCAGGCCGGGCAGATAGAAGGGATCGGCGTGGGCGTGGTGGCGGTAGTGGCACATCAGGGTGCCGGCGGCGCGCTGGCCCAGATAGTATTCGTGCGCCGGGAAGCCGTAGTCGAGCAGGATCGCCGCGCCGCCCGCGCCGGCCTCCAGGGTGCGCGCCAGGGTGCGCATGAAGGCGCAGGCGACGCCGTGGATTTCGCTGACGTAGCCGACCGGCAGCGCGTCCGCCTCGGGCACCTGGGCGGCGATCTGCGCCAGCGCCGCCGCGCCGGCGGCCCGCTCGACGAAGGCGAAGCGGCCGTCGGCGAGGCCGACATGCAGTTCGCACCAGCCGTCCGGGCCCTTGCTGACCAGGCTGACCGGCATCGCGTCGAGCACCTCGTTGCCGATCGCCACGCCGGCGAAGGCGTCCGGGAAGCCGTCCAACCACACCACCTGCGGGAAGGCGGCCAGCGCCAGCTCCTGGCGGGCGCGCAATTCGCCCGACAGTTCGACGATCGCGTACTGCTCGACGGCCACGCCGGCGCGCGCCAGCTCGCTCAGGATGTCGCGCGCCAGCTTGCCGGTGCCGGCGCCGAATTCGAGGATGCGCGGCGCGCTTTGCGCCATAATAGCGGCTGCCACCTGGGCCAGCGCGGCGCCGAACAGGGGCGTGATTTCCGGCGCGGTTGTAAAATCGCCGTCCCTGCCCAGCTTGGCGGCGCCGCCGCTGTAGTAGCCGAGCCCGGGCGCGTACAGCGCCAGCTCCATGAAGCGCTCGAAGGGGATGGCGCCGCCGGCGGCGGCGATCTCGGCGGCGATGCGCTGCTGCAGGGCGTGGGACGCGGCCAGCGCGTCGCTAGTGGGTGCGGGTAGGGACATTCCGGCATTGTAGCGAATCGGCGCGGCGCGCCGGCACTTTATGCCGCGACGGGCATCAACTTTCAAGCAGACACCATATGAAGCAGGCAGCACAAGAGAACCCGGCCAAAGTGGCCCTCGTCACGGGCGCGGCGCGGCGCATCGGCCGCGCCATCGCGCTGGCCCTGGCGCGCCAGGGCTGGGACATCGCCGTCCACTACCGCGACTCGCGCGCCGAGGCCGAGGCTACCGTGGCCGCCGTCGCCGCGCTGGGCCGGCGCGCCGTCGCCCTGCGCTGCGACTTGGCCGACGAAGCCGAGACGCGCCAGTTGCTGGCGCGCGCAGGCGCCGCGCTGGGCCCGGTCGGCTGCGTCGTCAACAACGCCTCGCTGTTCGACTACGACAGCGCGGCCGACTTCGGCCACGCCCGCCTGGACGCCCACATGCGCGCCAACCTGGCCGCGCCCATCCTGCTGGCGCAGGCCCTGCACGCGGCCACGCCGGCGGGTGGCCAGGGCGTCGTCATCAACCTGCTCGACCAAAAACTGTACAATCTCAATCCTGATTTTTTATCGTACACCCTGTCCAAGGCCGCCCTGCACACGGCCACGACGCTGCTGGCCCAGGCGCTGGCGCCGACCGTGCGGGTGGTCGGCGTCGCGCCCGGCATCACCCTGGTGTCGGGCGCGCAGAGCGAAGCCGACTTCGCCAAGGCGCACCAGGCCACCCCGCTGGGCCGCTCCAGCACCCCGGACGACGTCGCCGCCGCCGTCTGCTACGTGGCCGGGGCGCGCGCGCTGACCGGCACCACCCTGCTGGTCGACGGCGGCCAGCACCTGATGTCCCTGCAGCGCGACGTGATGTTCGTCGCCCAGGCAAATTAATCGCGCATTCCCATAAAAGGTAAAACTATGTTGTCCGCCCTGTCCCACCCCCGCCTGACCGACTGCCGCCGCCTGTTCCTGCGCAACTACGAAGTGCTGATCAACATCGGCGTGCACGACTTCGAGAAGAAGGGCGAGCAGCGCGTCCTCATCAACGTCGACCTGTACATCCCGCTGGCGCTGTCGACGCCGAAGGACGACAGCCTCGACGAGGTGGTCGACTACGACTTCATGCGCGAAACCATCGCCAAACGCATGGCCAAGGGCCATGTGCATCTGCAGGAGAGCCTGGTCGACGACGTCGTCGCCGCCATGCTGGCGCACCCGCGGGTGCGCGCCGCGCGCGTCTCGACCATGAAGCCGGACGTGTATCCGGACTGCGAAGGCGTCGGCGTCGAAGTGTTCCAGATCAAGGACGGCGTATGAGCGGCGCCGCGGTGATGGAGGCGCCGGCCGTCGGCGGCGTGAAGCAGGCCGAGAAGGTCGCCCTGGAAAACAACAAGCTGCACAAGCGCCTGTGCCGCCTGGTCGGCCAGGCCATCGGCGACTTCAACATGATCGAGGAGGGCGACAAGGTGATGGTCTGCCTGTCCGGCGGCAAGGACAGCTACGCCCTGCTCGACATCCTGATGACGCTGCGCGAACGCGCGCCCATCCATTTCGACATCATCGCCGTCAACCTCGACCAGAAGCAGCCGAACTTCCCGGCCGACATACTGCCGGCCTATCTGACCAAGCTGGGCGTCGCCTTCCACATCGAGAACCAGGACACCTACAGCATCGTCAAGCGCGTCATCCCCGAGGGCAAGACCACCTGCTCGCTGTGCTCGCGCCTGCGCCGCGGCATCCTGTACCGCGTCGCCGACGAGCTGGGCGCGACCAAGATCGCCCTCGGCCACCACCGCGACGACATCCTCGAGACCTTCTTCCTGAACATGTTCTTCGGCGGCAAGCTGAAAAGCATGCCGGCCAAGCTGCAATCGGACGACGGGCGCCACATCGTCATCCGCCCGATGGCCTATGTGAAGGAGTCCGACAGCGAGCGCTACGCCGAGGTGAAGGGCTTCCCCATCATCCCCTGCGACCTGTGCGGCTCGCAGGAGAACCTGCAGCGCAAGCAGATCAAGAACCTGATGCGCGAATGGGAGAAGAAATTCCCCGGCCGCGTCGACAGCATCTTCTCGGCCCTGTCGAACGTCGCGCCGTCGCACCTGATGGACCGCGCCCTGTTCAACTTCAGCGACCTGAAGACGGACGGCGTGGCCAATCCGATGGGCGACATCGCCTTCGACGACGAGCCCTGCTCGATGCCGGCCACCTTCCCCGGCACCATCCCCCTGCAAGCCGTCTGAGCGCGGCGCGGCGCAGTATACGGCCGCGCCGCGCGGCGCCGGATACAGATTGAAGCGCTCGTCCCACGAACTGTGGCGGCGCGCGCAAAATGCAAGATTGCCGGCCAGGGAGGTTCAATTGGCGCCGGGCAGTTCGATCCAGAACTCGCTGCCTTCGCCCGGCGCGCTGGCCGCGCCGATGGCGCCGCCCATGACCTCCACCAGGCGCCGCGTGACGACCAGGCCGATGCCGGTGCCCTCCTCCAGCCCGCCCTCCTGTCCCAGGCGGTTGAAGGGCTGGAAAAGCTCGCCGATCTGCTCGGGGCGCAGGCCGGCGCCGGTGTCGCGCACGCTGACGCGCACCCGTCCGGCGCCGCCGCGGCGGCATTCGACGCCGACGCTGCCGCCGGCGCGGTTGTACTTGGCCGCGTTCGAGAGCAGGTTCAGGAGGATTTGCTTGAGGCGGGTGCGGTCGGCGTGCACGCTCAGCGGCGTCGCCTCGCCCGTGCCCAGGTGCACGCCGCGCGCCGCGCACATCGGTTCGATCAGCGCCGCGCATTCGCCGATCAGTTCCTGCAGCGGCACCGCCCGCAGCTCCAGTTCCATGGTGCCCGATTCGACCTTCGCCAGGTCGAGGATCTCGTTGATCAGCACCAGCAGGTGTTTCGAGGACTTCAGGATGTGCGCGGCGAACTCCTTTTTCTGCGCCGCCGTGGAGGGCAGCGTGGTCGAGCTGAGGATGTGCGAGAAGCCGAGGATGGCGTTGAGCGGCGTGCGCAGTTCGTGGCTCATGCTGGAGATGAAGGAGGACTTGGCGCGGCTGGCCAGTTCCGCCTGGGCCCGCGCCAGGTCGAGCGCGCGGTTCGCCTCGGCCAGTTCGGCGGCCCGCTCGCGCAGGCTCTGCTCGGCGCTGGCCTTGTCGAGCCGCAACTGGCGCATCGCCAGCGCGCGCTTGAGCACCGGCAGGATGACGCTGAGCTTGAACGGTTTCAGGATGTAGTCGAGCGCGCCCAGTTGCATCGCCTCGACGACGCTGGAGATGGTGCCGGCGCCCGTCATGATCAGGCAGGCCAGGTCGGGATCGGCGCGCCGCGCCGCCTGCAACAGGGTGATGCCGTCCATGCCCGGCATCATCAGGTCGGCCAGCAGCAGCTCGAAGCGGCCCCCGGCCAGCGCCTCCAGCGCCGCCTCGCCGGCCGTGAAGCCGAGCGTCTGGTAGCCGTGGTCGCGCAGCGTGTCGCACAGCGCCTGCATGTGCGCGGCCTCGTCGTCGACGACCAGGATGCGGACCGCCGCCGGCGCGCTCATCCGCCGTCCCCGGCCGCCGCCAGCCGGAAGCCGGCCAGCGCGGCGCGCAGGTCGCGCAGCTTGGGCGGCTTGCTCAGCACCAGGTCGACGTGCGGCGGAATGTCGTCGTCCTCGAGCAGTTGCGCGCCCCAGCCGGTGAGCAGGATCACCGGCGTGGCCGGCGCGCCGTGCTTGACGGCGGCGGCCACCTGGCGCCCGTCCACATAGGGCATGCCGAGGTCGCTGATGACGGCCGCGAAGGGCGCCGCGCCGGCCTGCGCGGCGACGAAGGCGGCGATGCCCTCGGCGCCGCCGTTGGCGCTGCTCACCAGGTGGCCATCCGTCTCGAGGATGTTGCGCAGCGACTTCAGCAGCACCGGATCGTCGTCCACCACAAGCAGGCGCAGGCGCGGCGGCAGCGAATAGGCCTGCGCGCTCGGCGCGGCCGGCGCCTCGGCCGGGCGGGCCGCCGCGAACAGCAGGCGCAGCACGCTGCCGGCGCCCTGCCAGCTGTCGATCTCGATGGCCGCCTTGTGGCGCTGCGCCACGCCGTACACCATCGCCAGGCCGAGGCCCGTGCCGCGCTCGCCCTTGGTGGTGAAGAAGGGTTCCAGGCAGCGCCGCCGCGTGTCCTCGTCCATGCCGACGCCGGTGTCGGCCACTTCGATGCAGACCTGCGCGCCGGCGCCGCTGTCGGCCACCACGCGCGTGCGCAGGGTCAGCACGCCGCCCTCCGGCATGGCGTCGATGGCGTTGAAGACCAGGTTGATGAGCGCCTCGCGGATCTCGCTTTCCACCCCCATCACCGCCGGCAGTTGCGCCGCCAGCGTCGTCACCAGTTCGATGACGACGCCGCTCTGCTGCGGCATGTCCTGCCAGCGCGCCCGCGTCAGGCCCAGCACCTGCTCGACCAGGTCGTTCAGGGCCACCGGGGCCAGCGCCATCTGCGGCTCCTGCTGGCGGTAGAACTCGCGCATCCGCGCCACCGTCTGGGCCACGTCGTCGATGGCGCGCTGGATGGTCTCCAGATAGGCGCGCGCCCGCCCGCTCAGCGCCGGCTCCGTCTCCAGCAGCGATTCGGTGTACAGGGCCACCGGCGAGATGGCGTTGTTGATGTCGTGGGCGATGCCGCTGGCCATCTGGCCGAGCGCGCGCAGGCGCTCCTGCTGCAGCACGATCTGCTGGGTGCGGCGCAACTCGTCGTAGGACTGGCGCAGGTCCGCGTGCAGTTGCGCCTGGTGCGCGGCCAGCGCCGCGTGCTCGCTGAGCTGGCGCAGGAATTCGCAGTCGCCGGCGCTGAAGCTGGCGCTGGCCTTGCGCGCCGTGACCAGCACGCCGAAGACCGTGCTCTCGATCTGCAGCGGGGCGGTCACCAGGGCGCGCAACTGGCCGCGCGCCAGGCGCTGCGGAAACGGCAACGCCAGCCCGGCGATGTCCGGCTCGTAGACCAGCTGGCCGTGGACGCAGCGCGACAGGACGTTCTGGTCGATGCCGATGACGGCCTGCTCGCCCATCGCCAGTTCCAGCGCCAGTTCGGCGCTGCGCACCCCGACGCAGCTCACGCGCAACTGCTCGGTCTGGGCGTCGTACAGGCAGATGCAGCAGAAATCGACCTGCAGATTGTCCTCCAGGCTGCGCACCACGACCTGCAGGATGCTCTTCAGGTCGAGCCGCTCGCCGATCGCCCGCGTGATGCGGTTCAGCAGGTCGAGGCGGCTGAGCTGGGTCTCGAGCTTGCGCTCGGCCTGCAGGCGCACGCTGATCTGCCCCTGCAGCGACTGGTTGGCCAGCTCCAGCTCACCGGTGCGCTCGCCGACGCGCTGCTCGAGGATCTGGTTCAACTGCGCCAGTGCGCGCTCGGCGCGGCTGCGCTCGCGCATGTCGGTGGCGGCGTGCTGCATCAGCGAAAACAGCAGGGTCAGATAGGCGGCGACGATGATCAGGTGGGCCGCCAGCGCCGGCGTGTCGGCCGTCTCGTGCGAATACAGCATGGCCAGGTGGGCGCAGGCCAGCACCGCCGCCATCAGCGCCAGCGAGGGCAGCAGGCGGTCGGCGGCGCGCTGGCGCCAGCAGGCCCAGGCCACCAGCGCCCACAGCGGCGGCACGAACAGCAGCGTCGGGCGGGTCACGCCGTGCAGCACCGGCAGCGTGTACTTGGGCAGCAGGAAGAAGGGCGGCATCAGGACGGCGCCCAGCAGCAGCAGCAAGAGGCCCAGGCGGCCCGCCGACAGGCCGCCCGGGGCCGGGCGCAGCGCCCACAGTATGCCCATCGGCAGGATGTAGACGGCGGGCGGCCAGGTGGCCGGACGCAACCAGGGCTGGGCGTGGGCGATCGGCTCGAGCGCGCCGAACCATTCGACTTCGACGATGGCGTGGAAAAAATGAAACAGCGAGGAGACGGCGAAGCTGATGGCGATGGGTTGCAACAGCGGCCGGCCGCGGCCGGCGCCCAAGTCCCACAGCAGCAGCGCCAGCACGCCCGAGGCGAGGAACACGCCGGTGTTGAGGATGGTGTGCAGGAAGGGATAGACGCGGTAGCCGACCAGGAACAGCAGCAGCGCCGTCAGGCCGAAGCCGGCCAGCACGACGGCGCTGCTGCGCGACAGGTTCAGGCGCAGGGCGGTGGGGGCCTGGAGGGGAGGGATTGCATCTGAACGCTGCGACATTTCCACCTCGTAAGCGGGAACACAGAGTGGCGGCGGGAACCGGTATCGATACGAAAATTAGAGAATGAACAAGAAAGTCGATTATATTCTCTTTTTTTATGGGAACCGACGCAAGCGGGCCCATCTTGCGCAAACACAAGATCGACCCGCCGCCGCCCCGCCTTACAAGGAAACCGCCATGTCCCGCGCCGAACGTCTGCTCGAATTGATGCAAGTGCTGCGCCGCCAGCGCCAGCCCGTCGGCGGCGCCGCGCTGGCGGCCGAACTGAAGATCAGCCTGCGCACCCTGTACCGCGACATCGCCTCCCTGCAGGCGCAGGGCGCGCGCATCGACGCCGAGGCCGGCGTCGGCTACCTGCTGCGGCCCGGCTTCCTGCTGCCGCCTCTGATGTTTTCCGCCGACGAGCTCGAGGCGCTGGCGCTGGGCGCGCGCTGGGTGGCGCGGCGCGCCGACCGGCGCCTGGGCGAGGCGGCGCGCGACCTGATGGCGAAGATCGCCGCCGTGCTGCCGGCCGAGCTGCGCCACGAGCTGGAGGCGGCCGCCCTGCTGGTCGGGCCGGCGCCGGCGGCGGCGCCGGGCGACGCCGAACTGGCGCAGATGCGCGCCGCCATCCGCGCCGAACTCAAGCTCGGGATCGTCTACCGCGACCTGCGCGGCGGCTTCCGCCATTTCCGCACCGACCGCATCGCCGCGCTGACGACGACGGCGCAGCGCTACCCGCGGCGGCGCCAGGCCCTGCTCAAGGAATGGCGCGCCAGCCAGAACATCGCCGCGCAGTAGCCGCTGCTGACGGAAACTGACAGTGCCGCCGTCTACTATGGCTGGCATCGGATCGGCGCCATCCCGCGCGCCGACGAGCAGCCCCCATCAGGAGCCACGTCATGCAGCATCCCAATTTCTTCATCCTCTACGTCGACCATCCGCCCGCCAGCGCCGCCTTCTACGCCGCCCTGCTGGGCCGCGAGGCCGTCGAAGTCTCGCCCACCTTCGCCCTGTTCCCGCTCGACTCCGGCGTCATGCTGGGCCTGTGGTCGAAGCACACCGTGGAGCCGGCGGCGGCGGTCGGCGGCGGCGGCGCCGAAGTGGCCTTCTCGGTCGCCGACCGGGACGCCGTGACGGCCCTGCACCGCGACTGGAGCGGGCGCGGCCTGGCGATGCTGCAGGCGCCGCTGCAGATGGACTTCGGCTACACCTTCGTCGCCCTCGACCCGGACGGCCACCGCCTGCGCGTCTTCGCCGCCGGCGCGTAAGGACGCGTAGTTGACGCAAAAGGCGGGCGAAAAAATGGCGCCCGCAAGGGGCGCCATCGCACACTACGTCAGAGCGGCCGTCAGGCCACGCGGTGCGCCGCTCCCGCCGGCGGCGCGCCGAAGGCGGCCAGCAGCGTCGCCTCCTTCTCCTTGGCCGCCTTCAGGTGGCGCTCCTTGACATGACCATAGCCGCGGATGTCCTCCGGGATGCTGGCGATGGCCACCAGTTGCGCCAGGTTGTCGGCCGTCAGCTTCGGCAGCAGCGCGCCCAGGGTCTGGCGGTATTCGCCGATCAGGGCCCGTTCCATCTTGCGCTCGGCCGTGTAGCCGAACACGTCCAGGGCGGTGCCGCGCAAACCCTTCAGCTTGGCCAGCACGCCGAAGGCCTTCATCATCCACGGACCGAATTCCTGCTTGACCAGATGGCCCTGCGCGTCGGTCTTGGCCAGCAGCGGCGGCGCCAGGTGGAACTTGATGCGCACGTCGCCCTCGAACATGGCGGCGATCTTCGCCTTGAAGGCGCCGTCCGTGTACAGCCGCGCCACTTCGTACTCGTCCTTATAGGCCATCAACTTGTAGAAGTAGCGCGCCACCGCCTCGCTCAGGCGGGTCCCCTTGCCCAGCTTGGCCTCGGCGGCGCGCACCTGCGCGACGAAGTCCTGGTACTGCCGCGCGTAGCCGGCGTCCTGGTAGGCGGTCAGCAGTTCGACGCGCTTGTTGATGATGTCGTCGAGCGTCTGCGTGCGCTTGAATTCGATCACCTTCGCCGGCGTGGCCAGTTTCACCACCGCCGCCGCGTCGTGCGCCGCCGAGCGGCCCCAGTTGAAGGCCGCCTTGTTGAAGGCCACCGAGACGTTGTTCAGGTCGATCGCCTTCATGATGGCGGCCTCGCTCAAAGGCACGCGGCCTTTTTGCCAGGCGTAGCCGAGCATGAACATATTCGTCGCGATCGAATCGCCCATCAGCGCGGTGGCGATCTGGCCGGCGTCGATGAAGTCGACCCGTTCGGCGCCGCAGGCCTTCTGGATCTCCTGCTGCGACGAGGCGCCCGGGAATTGCCAGTCCGGGTTCTTGACGAAGGCCGCCGTCGACGAGCCGGTCGAATTGATCATCGCGTAGGTGCGCCCCTCGCCCATGCGCGACAGGGCGTCGCGGCTGGCCGTGACGATCAGGTCGCAGCCGATCACCAGATCGGCCGCGCCGGTGCCGACGCGGGTCGAGTGGATGTCCTCCTGGCGGTCGGCCAGGCGCACGTGCGACATCACCGGGCCGCCTTTTTGCGCCAGCCCGCTCATGTCCAGCACCGAACAACCCTTGCCCTCGACGTGGGCCGCCATGGCCAGGATCTGTCCGACGGTGACCACGCCGGTGCCGCCGATGCCGGTCACGAGGATGCCGAAAGGCTCCGCCGTGGACGGAATCTGCGGCGTCGGCAGGACCGGCATCGCGGCATCGCCGGCGGCCGCCTTCTTCGGCTTCCTCAGGGCGCCGCCCTCGACGGTGACGAAACTCGGGCAGAAGCCCGTGACGCAGGAAAAGTCCTTATTGCAGGAGGATTGATTGATCTGGCGCTTGCGCCCCAGTTCCGTTTCCAGCGGCTCCACCGACAGGCAGTTCGACTGCACGCTGCAGTCGCCGCAGCCTTCGCAGACGGCCTCGTTGATGACGGCGCGCTTGGCCGGGTCCGGGTATTCGTTGCGTTTCCGGCGGCGCCGCTTCTCGGACGCGCAGGTCTGGTCGTAGATCATGGCCGAGACGCCGGGCTGCTCGCGCAACTCGCGCTGCACGGCGTCCAGCTCGGAGCGGTGGCGCACGGTGACGCCCTCGGCCCAGGCGTAGTCGGCCGGGTACTTGTCCGGTTCGTCGGTGACGACGATGATCGGCGTGACGCCCTCGGCGGCGATCTGGCGCGAGATGATGGCCGGCGACAGCGGGCCGTCGAACTCCTGCCCGCCCGTCATCGCCACGGCGTCGTTGAAGAGGATCTTGTAGGTGATGTTGACATTGGCCGAGACGGCCGCGCGGATCGCCAGGATGCCGGAGTGGAAATAGGTGCCGTCGCCCAGATTCGTGAAGACGTGCTTCTCGTTGGTGAACGGCGCCTGGCCGACCCAGGTCACGCCCTCCGCGCCCATGTGCGTGAAGGTCGAGGTTTCGCGGTCCATCCACAGCACCATGTAGTGGCAGCCGATGCCGGCCAGCGCGCGCGAGCCTTCCGGCACCTTGGTCGAGGTGTTGTGCGGGCAGCCGGAGCAGAAATACGGCGTGCGGTCCTTGTTCGGATCGGGTTTGACGCTGATGCTCTTGAGGACGTTCTCCTTCGCCTCCAGGAAGGCGATGCGCTCCTTGACGCGCTGCTCGACCGGATGGCCGGCGTAGTAGCGCGAGATGCGGCTGGCGATGGCGCGCGCGATCAGGGCCGGATTGAGCTCGTAGGTGGCCGGCAGCAGCCAGTCGCCGTGGCCAGTGCGGTGCTCGTTGCTCCATTCGCCGGTGTCGTCGAACTTGCCGACCACGCGCGGGCGCTCGCCGTCCTTCAGGTTGTACAACTCCTCCTTCAGCGCGTACTCGAGGATCTGGCGCTTCTCCTCGACCACCAGGATCTCGTCGAGGCCCTTGGCGAAGTTGTGCACGCCGTCCGACTCCAGCGGCCAGGTCATGCCGATCTTGTACAGGCGGATGCCGATGTCGGAGGCGACCTGCTCGTCGATGCCCAGGTCGGCCAGCGCCTGGCGCGTGTCCAGGTAGGACTTGCCGGCGGTGATGATGCCGATGCGCGCCTTCGGGCTGTCCCAGATGATTTTATTCAGTTTGTTGGCGCGCGCGTAGGCCAGCGCCGCGTACCATTTGTAGCTGTTCATGCGCACTTCCATGTCCAGCACCGTGTCCGGCCAGCGGATGTTCAGGCCGCCCGGCGGCAGCTCGAAGTCGTCCGGCGTGACGATCTGCACGCGGTCCGGGTCGAAGTCGACGGCGGCGCCCGACTCGATGATGTCGGTGACGCACTTCATCGACACCCACAGGCCGGTGTAGCGGCTCATGGCCCAGGCGTGCAGGCCGTAGTCGATGTACTCCTGCACCGAGGACGGATACAGCACCGGGATGCCGCAGGCGTTCAGGATATGGTCGCTCTGGTGCGCCGTCGACGAGGATTTCGCCGCGTGGTCGTCGCCGGCCAGCACCAGCACGCCGCCGTGCTTGGCGCTGCCGGCGTTGTTAGCGTGCTTGAAGACGTCGCCGCAGCGGTCGACGCCGGGGCCCTTGCCGTACCACATGCCGAAGACGCCGTCGTACTTGGCGTCCTGGAACAGATTGGTCTGCTGGGTGCCCCAGACGGCCGTCGCCGCCAGGTCCTCGTTCAGGCCCGGGTGGAATTTGACGTGGTGCTCGTCGAGGTATTTCTTCGCCTTCACCGCCGTCATGTCGACGCTGGTGACGGGCGAACCGCGGTAGCCGGTGATGTAGCCGGCCGTGTTCAGGCCGGCCTTCAGGTCGCGCTCGCGCTGCAGCATCGGCAGGCGGATCAGGGCTTGCGTGCCCGTCATGAAGGCGCGGCCGCGCTCCAGCGTGTATTTATCGTTGAGCGAAATTTCGTTCGACGGCTGCCCTGGCTCTAGGTGTGAGCCTTTGATTGGTGCGTTCATTGCTTGTCTCCATTATTTGCATTGCATGCCGGCCGGATGGGCCGCGCTCGCGCGCTCCTTGCGCCTTGTGGGCGCTGCGGTGCGGAAAAAATGACTGCTTTTTACAGGGTAGCACAAGCTTGCGCGCCTTTCTGGGCGGCGCTGCAAGCGTGGTTTCTTTCTTGCCAAGCTTGCTTAGGCGGCGCTGGTGTCCTTCAACACGCCGCGCTTGATCTGGTCCAGCTCGATGGACTCGAACAGGGCGCGGAAATTGCCCTCGCCGAAGCCCTGGTCGCCCTTGCGCTGGATGACCTCGAAGAAGATCGGCCCGATCACCGTCTGCGTGAAGATCTGCAACAGCAGCTCGCGCTCCGTTTCCGTGCTGTGGCCGTCGACCAGGATGCGCAGGCGGCGCAGCTCCTCCAGGTTTTCGCCGTGGCCCGGCAGGCGCCGGTTGATCAGCTCGTAGTACGTCTCGATGGTGTCCTGGAAGACGATGCCGCTGTCCTTCATGGCCTGGATCGAATGGTAGATGTCGTCCGTGCCCAGGGCGATGTGCTGGATGCCCTCGCCGTGGTACTGGTCGAGGTATTCGGCGATCTGCGATTTGTCGTCCGAGGATTCGTTGATCGGAATGCGGATCTTGCCGCACGGCGAAGTCATCGCCTTCGACTTCAGGCCCGTCAGCTTGCCCTCGATGTCGAAGTAGCGCACCTCGCGGAAGTTGAACAGGTTCTCGTAGAACTCGGCCCATTCCTTCATGCGGCCGCGGTGCACATTGTGGGTCAGGTGGTCGATATAGGTCAGGCCGTTGCCGACCGGATTGGGCACGGCGCCGGGGATGGCGACGAAGTCGACGTCGTAGATGCTGATGTCGCCGATGCCGCCGGGCGCGGCGGCGCCGGCCTGGCCGGCGCCCTTGCCGCGCCAGCGGTCGACGAAGTACAGCAGGGAATCACCGACGCCCTTGATGGCCGGCACGTTCAGCTCCATCGGACCGTTCTTGTTGTCGAAGCCCCAGGCGCCCAGCTCCAGCGCGCGCCGGTAGGCGAAGGCGGCGTCGTCGACGCGGATGGCGATGGCGCACACGGACGGGCCGTGCTGGCGCGCGAAACGCTGGGCGAAGGAATCCTGCTCGGCGTTGATGATGAAATTGATCTCGCCCTGGCGGTACAGGGTGACGTCCTTGTGGCGGTGGCGGGCGATCGCCGTGAAGCCCATGCGCTCGAACAGCGCGCCGAGCGCCTTCGGATCGGGTGCGGCATACTCGACAAATTCGAAACCGTCGGTACCCATCGGGTTATCCCAAGTTTGCAATTTCATGTCTGAACTCCTCCAATAATTAGCGCCCAGTATAGTCCGGCGGGGGAGGCATTAAATGCCAAACACTTCCCACGAGGCCGGAATTTGAGCAATAATATTGCGTGCATTTCACCCTATTGAGAGATTGATGACCAAGATTACACTGGACAAAACCGACCGCAAAATCTTGTCGATTTTGCAGGCCGACGGGCGCCTGTCCAACCAGGACGTGGCCGAGCAGGTCAGCCTGTCGCCCTCGCCCTGCCTGCGCCGCATCAAGCGGCTCGAGGAGGCCGGCGTGATCCGCCAGTACGTGGCGCTGCTGGACCCGGACAAGATCGGCCTGGGCCTGCTGGCCTACGTCAACGTGCGCCTGGAAAAACACAGCGAGGCCGGCGCGCAGAGCAACGCGCGGGCGCTGGCGCTGACCCCGGCCACCTCGCCGCGGGCCGACTTCGCCGTCTCCGTCGAACAGTGGCCGGAAGTGGTGGCCTGCTACGCGATGACCGGCGAAATGGACTACCTGCTGCGCGTCCACGTCCAGGACATGGAGCATTTTTCGCGCTTCATGATGGCCACGCTGCTGCGCCACCCGGCCGTGCTGGACGTGAAATCGAGTTTCGCGCTGCAACGCATCAAGGACACCACGGCCCTGCCGCTGGTGTAGCATGGGCGCAGACCGGGCGGCGCCGCGCCGCCGCCCCCCTCCCCCATCGGGCCGCCATGAAACTGAGTAAACTGTTCGCCCTCGCGACGCTGCTGCTGGCCCTGCTGGTCGGCGCCATGCTGGCGCGCATCCTGGCCGGCGAATGGCAGCACTACCGCGCCACCCGGGCCGGCGTGCAGGCGCTGCAACTGGTCTACCAGGCCATGCTGGCGGCGGAAAAAGTCTCGCTGGAGCGGGGACCCGCGAACGCTTTGCTGGGCGGCGCCGACCATCCCGCGGCGGACGCGCAACTGCGCCTGGCGCAGGCGCGGCGCGCCAGCGAACAGGCGCTGGACGGGCTGCGCGCGGCCATGCTGGCGGCGCCCCGTCCCAACGCGGCGGCGCTGCGCGCCGTCGAGCG
>JANXSQ010000028.1 GCA_025356595.1 Janthinobacterium sp.
CGGTCGCCCCGGTCGAACCGGCCGCCGCCGCGCCGGCCACGCCGGCCACGGCCGCGCCGGCGGTGAGCCAATAACCCGAAGAGAACAACGATGACTGAACTGAAAATAGCAATCGCCGGCGCCGGCGGCCGCATGGGCCGCATCCTGATCGAAGCGGTGCTCGACGCGCCCGACGCCACCCTGTCCGGCGCGCTCGACCGCGCGGGCTCGGCCAACGTCGGCAGCGACGCCGCCGCCTTCCTCGGCAAGCCGAGCGGCGTGCTGATCAGCGCCGAACTGGCCGAGGGCCTGGCCGGCGCCGACTTCCTGATCGACTTCACCCGTCCGGAAGGCAGCCTGCAGCACCTGGCCTATTGCGCCGAGCACGGCATCAAGATGATCATCGGCACCACCGGTTTCGACGCCGCCGGCAAGGCCGCCATCGCCGCCGCCGCCGAGAAGACCGCCATCGTCTTCGCGCCCAATATGAGCGTCGGCGTCAACGTCACGCTGAAGCTGCTCGAACTGGCGGCGCAGAACCTGGCCGAAGGCTACGACATCGAAATCATCGAGGCGCACCACCGCCACAAGGTCGACGCGCCGTCCGGCACGGCCCTGAAGATGGGCGAAGTGGTGGCCGGGGCGCTGGGACGCGAGCTGAAGGACTGCGCCGTCTACGGCCGCGAAGGCGTCACCGGCGAGCGCGATCCATCCACCATCGGCTTCGCGACGATACGCGGCGGCGACATCATCGGCGACCACACCGTGCTGTTCGCCGGCATCGGCGAGCGCATCGAAATCAGCCACAAGTCGAGCAGCCGGGCCTCCTACGCCCACGGCGCGCTGCGCGCGGCGCGCTTCCTGGCCGACAAGAGCAGCGGCCTGTACGACATGCAGGACGTGCTGGCCTTGAAGCGCTGAGCCGCAACGACGCCCGACCATGACTCCGGAAAATCATTTCAGCCTGGCCCATTACTGGGCGCAGGGCGACGCCATCAGCCACGCGGTGGCCTATCTGCTGCTGCTGATGTCGCTCGTCAGCTGGTATCTGATCCTCTCGAAAAGCTGGAGCGCCTGGCGCATCCGGCGCAGCGCGCCGGCCGTGGACGCCTTCTGGGCCGCGCCCGGCATGGCCGAGGCCGTCGCCGCGCTGGAGCTGGCCGACCCGGAGCAAGTCTACGCGCCGCTGGCGCGCCAGGGCGCCGCGCAACTGGCGCCGGCCGGCGCGGCCTCGCTGGGCGCCGCGCTGACGGCCGACGAGCAAGTCACGCGCGTGCTGCGCCTGGCCATCCACCGCGCCACGGCGCGCCTGGAGAGCGGCCTGACCCTGCTGGCTTCGATCGGCGCCACGGCGCCCTTCATCGGCCTGCTCGGCACCGTCTGGGGCATTTACCACGCGCTGGCGGCCGTCTCGGCGGCCGGCGTGATGCAGATCGACAAGGTGGCCGGCCCGGTCGGCGAGGCCCTGATCATGACCGCCTTCGGTCTGGTGGTGGCGATTCCCGCCGTGCTGGCCTATAACGGCCTGAACCGGGTGAACCGCCTGACCCTGGCGGAACTGGACGCCTTCGCCCACGACCTGCACGCCTACCTGGGCACGGGCGGGCGCGCCGCCGCCCAAGCATAGAGGGGGGACGGCATGGCTTTCGGCAGTTTCAACCACCACCGGCAACAGCCCCTGATGGCCGACATCAACGTCACGCCCATGGTCGACGTGATGCTGGTGCTGCTGGTCATCTTCATCCTCTCGGCGCCCATCTTCACCCACGCCATCCAGCTGGAACTGCCGCGCGCGCCGGCGGCGGCCGCGGCGCAAAAGCCGGCCGCCAGCGTCACCCTGGCCATCGACGCCAAGGGCGCCGTGTTCTGGAACGACGCCGCCGTCACGCCGGCCGCCCTGGAGGCGCGCCTGAGCGAGACCGCCGCGCAGGCCGCGCAGCCGGAATTGCAGCTGCGCGCCGACAAGGACACCCGCTACGAAGTGGTGGCCCAGGTCATGGCGGCGGCCCAATCCAAGGGACTGAGCAAGCTCAGTTTCATCACCGACCCCAACAAAGAGAAGAAATAATATGCCCAGCGCCACACTCAACGGTAAAGACATCAGCGACTGGAGCAGCTTCCACGAACAATGCAAGCGCACCTTCGGCTTCCCCGACTTCTACGCCGACAGCATGGACGCCTGGGTCGACTGCCTGAGCTATCTGCGCGACGAGGACGGCATGACGCAGTTCCGCCTGAAGGCCAACGAGACGCTGGAGATCATCGTCGCCGACGCCGAGGCGATGCGCCTGCAGGCGCCCGACATCCTCGAGGAAATGACCTTCTGCATCGCCGGCATCAACGAGCGCTACGAAGACTATGGCGAAAAGCCGGCCCTGAAGCTGGTGCTGCGCTAATTGCCCTGAAGCTTAGCCCGGGGGCGCGCCGCGGATGGCCGCTCCCGCTTTAAAAATTTCCCCGCCGCCCAGCCCCGCTGCTGCCAAAGTGCGCGAGCCAGTATAATGCTCGGTTCATATCCACTTTTGGCCGCACATCATGCAAGATAAATATAGTCCCGCCGACGTCGAACAAGCCGCCCAATCGCACTGGAAGGCGATCGACGCCTACAAGGCCGTCGAACACGACCCGCGTTTCCCGAAAGGCAAGTACTACGCTTGCTCGATGCTGCCTTACCCTTCGGGCAAGCTGCACATGGGTCACGTGCGCAACTATACGATCAATGATGTGATGTACCGCTACCTGCGCATGAACGGCTACAACGTCCTCATGCCGATGGGTTGGGACGCCTTCGGCATGCCGGCCGAGAACGCCGCGATGGCCAACAACGTGCCGCCGGCGCAGTGGACCTACGCCAACATCGCGCACATGAAGCAGCAGATGGAGTCGATGGGCCTGGCGATCGACTGGTCGCGCGAGATGGCCGCCTGCACCCCCGAATACTACAAGTGGAACCAGTGGATGTTCCTGAAGATGCTGGAAAAAGGCATCATCTACAAGAAGACCGGCACCGTCAACTGGGATCCGATCGACCAGACCGTGCTGGCCAACGAGCAGGTCGTCGACGGCCGCGGCTGGCGTTCCGGCGCGCTGATCGAGAAGCGCGAAATCCCCATGTACTACGCCCGCATCACCGACTACGCCGACGAGTTGCTGGCCTATGTGGATGACAAGCTGCCGGGCTGGCCGGAGCGCGTGCGCACCATGCAGACCAACTGGATCGGCAAGTCGACCGGCGTGCGCTTCGCCTTCCCGCACCAGATCAAGGACGCCGCCGGCGCCGCCATCGGCGACGGCAAGATGTACGTCTTCACCACCCGTCCCGACACCGTCATGGGCGTGACCTTCTGCGCCGTGGCGCCGGAACACGCGCTGGCCACGCACGCCGCGCTGGACAATCCGGCCCTGGCCGCCTTCATCGCCGAGTGCAAGCTGGGCAGCGTGATCGAGGCCGACATGGCGACCATGGAGAAGAAGGGCATGCCGACCGGCCTGTTCGTCACCCATCCGCTGAGCGGCGCCCAGGTCGAGGTCTGGGTCGGCAACTACGTCCTGATCAGCTACGGCGACGGCGCCGTGATGGGCGTGCCGGCGCATGACGAGCGCGACTTCCTGTTCGCGCAAAAATACGCCCTGCCGATCCGCCAGGTGGTGGCCGTCGAAGGCAAGGACTACTCCGACGCCGCCTGGCAGGAATGGTACGGCGACAAGGAAAACGGCGTCCTCGTCAACTCCGGAAAATACGACGGCCTGCGCTACGCCGGCGCCGTCGACGCGGTCGCCGCCGACCTGGCCGCACTCGGCCTGGGCGAGAAGAAAGTCACCTTCCGCCTGCGCGACTGGGGCATTTCGCGCCAGCGCTACTGGGGCACGCCGATCCCGATGATCCATTGCGCCGACTGCGGCGTGGTGCCGGTGCCGGAAAAGGACTTGCCGGTGATCCTGCCGGAGGACTGCGTGCCGGACGGCAGCGGCAATCCGCTCAACAAGCACGAAGCCTTCCTGAAGTGCGACTGCCCGCAGTGCGGCAAGCCGGCGCGCCGCGAGACCGACACCATGGACACCTTCGTCGATTCGTCCTGGTACTACATGCGCTACACCTCGCCGGGCAGCAGCAAGTCCATGGTCGACGAGCGCAACGACTACTGGATGCCGATGGACCAGTACATCGGCGGCATCGAGCACGCCGTGATGCATCTGCTGTACGCGCGCTTCTGGACCAAGATCATGCGCGACTTCGGCCTGGTCAAGTTCGACGAGCCCTTCGTCAACCTGCTGACGCAGGGCATGGTCCTGAACGAGACCTACTACCGCGAGGACGCGGCCGGCAAGAAGACCTGGTTCAACCCGGCCGACATCGACCTGAGCCTGGACGACAAGGGCCGTCCGCAGGGCGCGACGCTGAAGAGCGACGGCGCGCCGGTGCACATCGGCGGCACCGAGAAGATGTCGAAGTCGAAGAACAACGGCATCGACCCGGCCGCGCAGATCGAACAGTACGGCGCCGACACGGCGCGCCTGTTCACCATGTTCGCCTCGCCGCCGGAGCAGACGCTGGAATGGTCGGGCAGCGGCGTCGAGGGCGCCAACCGCTTCCTGCGCCGCGTCTGGGCCTTCAGCTACGCCCAGGCGCCGCGCATCGCGATGGCGCTTTCGTCGGCCCCGGCCGGCGTCGCCACCGAGGCGCAGAAGACCCTGCGCCGCGAACTGCACAAGCTGCTGCAGCAGGCCGATTACGACTTGAAGCGCATCCAGTACAACACCGTCGTCTCGGCCTGCATGAAGATGCTCAACACGCTGGAGTCGGCCAAGCTGGACGACGGCGCCGCCTCGGCCGCGCTGATCGCCGAGGGCCTGTCGATCTTCCTGCGCCTGCTGAACCCGGTCGCGCCGCACATCACCCATGTGCTGTGGCAGGAACTGGGCTACGCCAAGGTGCACGGCGACATCCTCAACGCGCCGTGGCCGCAGGTCGACCCGGTGGCGCTGGAGCAGGCCGAGATCGAAATGATGATCCAGGTGAACGGCAAGCTGCGCGGCTCGATCACCGTCGCCAAGGACGCCGACAAGGCCAGCATCGAAGCGCTGGCGCTGGCCTGCGAAAGCGTCCAGAAGTACATAGAAACCACGCCGAAGAAGATCATCGTCGTGCCCGGCAAATTAATCAGCATAGTGGTGTAAACACGATGAGCGCATTCATGACGATCCAACGCGGCCGCCTGGCCGGCCTGATGTTGCTGGCGGCCTTGGCGCTGTCGGCCTGCGGCTTCCATCTGCGCGGTTCGGACGGCAGTTACAACCTGCCGTTCGCCACCCTGTTCATCGGCCTGCCGAACTCCTCGCCGCTGGCGATCGACTTGAAACGCAACATCCGCGCCAACGGCGGCACCACCGTCATCGACCAGCGCGGCGCCGCCGACGGCGTCATCGACGTCCTCAGCGATCCGGAAAAAACCCGCGGCAAGACCATCCTCTCGCTGAGCAGCAACGGCCGGGTGCGCGAGTACCAGCTCAGCTACACCATCGTCTTCCGCGTGCTCGACCGCCAGGGCAATGTGCTGCTGGCGCCGACCACCATCGGCCTGACCCGTCCGATCACCTTCAACGACTCGCAACTGCTGGCGAAGGAAACGGAAGAGGGCTTGCTGTACCGCGACATGCAGGCCGACCTGGTGCAGCAGATGCTGCGCCGCATCGGCGCCGTGAAGCTGGTGCTGCCGGCGATGTCGCCGGCGCCGGCCGCCGCGCCGGCGCCGGCCGCGCCGCTCCAGCCATAGGACGGCGCGATGCAATTGCGGGTTGAAGCGCTGGACGGCCATTTGGCCAAACCGCTGGCGCAACTGTATGTGATCTGCAGCGACGAGCATCTGCTGGCGCTGGAGGCGGCCGACAAGATCCGCCGCGCCGCCCGCGCCCAGGGCTATTCCGAGCGCGAGGTGCTCAGCGTCGAGCGCAACTTCAAATGGGGCGAGCTGCTGGCGGCCAACCAGGCGCTGTCCCTGTTCGGCGACAAGAAGCTGATCGAGCTGCGCATCCCCACCGGCAAGCCGGGCAAGGACGGCGGCGCGGCGCTGCAAAGCTATTGCAAGGATCTGAGTCCCGACAACCTGACCCTGATCACCCTGCCCAAGCTGGACTGGGCGACGCAGAAGGCGGCCTGGGTGGCCAGCCTGCAGCAGGCCGCCGTCTACATCGAGATCGCGGCCGTGGAGCGGGCGCATCTGCCGAACTGGATCGCCGGGCGCCTGTCCGCGCAGGGCCAGAGCGCGGAGCGCCACAGCATCGACTTCATCGCCGACCGGGTCGAGGGCAACCTGCTGGCGGCGCACCAGGAAATCCAGAAACTGGGTTTGCTGCACCCGGCCGGCAAGCTGACGTACGAGCAGGTGCAGGACGCCGTGCTGAACGTGGCGCGCTACGACGTCTTCAAGCTCAGCGAGGCGATGCTGGCGGGCGACCCGGCCCGCCTGGTGCGCATGCTGGAGGGCCTGAAGGGCGAGGGCGAGGCGCTGCCGCTGGTCCTGTGGGCGGTCGCCGAGGAAATCCGCACGCTGTTAAAATTGAAGGCCGGGATGGCGCAGGGCCGCCCGCTGGGCGCGCTGCTCAAGGAATACCGCATCTGGGGACCGCGCGAACGCATGATGGAGCCGGCCCTGCGGCGCATCGCCCTGCCGACGCTGGAGGCGGCGCTGCGCCAGGCGGCCCAGGTGGACAAGATGATCAAGGGCCTGCGCGCCAAGGCATACGCCGGCGACGCGTGGGACGCAATGCTGCAACTGGCGCTGAAAGTGGCGCGTGGCTAAGGATATGACGATGGACATCAAGCAATATATGGAACAGGTCGGACAACAGGCGCGCGCCGCCTCGCGGGCCATGGCGAAGGCCGACAGCGCCACGCGCAACCGCGCGCTGACCCTGATCGCCGCCGCCATCGTGCGCGACGCCGACCTGCTGCGCGCGGCCAACCGTCTCGACCTCGAGGCGGCGCGCGCCGCAGGCCTGGCGCCGGCCCTGCTGGACCGCCTGACCCTGTCGGACGGCGCCATCGCCACCATGGTCGAGGGCCTGACGCAGATCGTCGCCCTGGCCGACCCGATCGGCGAGATCAGCAACATGAAATTCCGCCCCAGCGGCATCCAGGTCGGGCAGATGCGCGTGCCGCTGGGTGTCATCGGCATCATCTACGAGGCGCGCCCCAACGTCACCATCGACGCGGCCGGCCTGTGCATCAAGAGCGGCAACGCGACCATCCTGCGCGGCGGCTCGGAGGCGATCCATTGCAACCGCGCCCTGGCCAAGCTGGTCAAGGAGGGCCTGGCCGGCGCCGGCCTGCCGGAGACGGCCGTGCAGGTGGTCGACACCACCGACCGCGCCGCCGTCGGCGCCCTGATCACCATGCCGCAATACGTCGACGTCATCGTGCCGCGCGGCGGCAAGGGCCTGATCGCGCGCCTGATGGCCGAGGCGACGGTGCCGATGATCAAGCACCTGGACGGCATCTGCCACGTCTACATCGACGCCAAGGCCGACGTGCCGAAAGCGCTGGCGATCGCCTTCAACGCCAAGTGCCAGCGCTACAGCCCGTGCAACGCGATGGAGACGCTGCTGGTGGCGCGCGCCATCGCGCCGCAGGTGCTGCCGCAACTGGCCGAGCTGTACGCGACCAAGCAGGTCGAGCTGCGCGCCGACCCGGAGGCCATGGCGCTGCTGGCCGGCTATCCGCACCTGGTCGCCGCCACGGAGGAGGACTGGGCCACCGAGTATCTGGCGGCCATCCTGTCGGTGAAGATCGTCGACGGGCTGGACGCGGCGATGGACCACATCGACGCCTACTCGTCCAAGCACACCGAGGCCATCGTCACCGAGGACTACAGCGCGGCCATGCGCTTCCTGCGCGAGGTCGACTCCTCGTCGGTGATGGTGAACGCCTCGACGCGCTTCGCCGACGGCTTCGAATACGGCCTGGGCGCGGAAATCGGCATCTCCAACGACAAGCTGCACGCCCGCGGCCCGGTCGGCCTGGACGGCCTGACCTCGCTCAAATACGTCGTCTTCGGCCACGGCGAAGTGCGCACTTGATCGTCCCCCGCCCGTCGCCCTTGCTCGCGAATGCACTCACCACAGGAAGCCCATGCTCTGGATTAAAGCGCTGCACATAGTTTTCGTCGTCTCCTGGTTCTCCGGGCTGTTCTACCTGCCGCGCATCTTCGTCAACCTGGCGCAGGAAACGGAGACGGTGGCGCGCGAGCGCCTGCTGCTGATGGCGCGCAAGCTGTACCGCTTCATGACCATGCTGGCCGTGCCGGCGCTGCTGCTCGGCATCGCCCTGCTGTGGATGCAGTACGGCGGCGCAGAGGGCGGCATGAAAATGCCGGCCTGGATGCACGCCAAGCTGACCTTCGTCGTGCTGGTGCTCGGTTACCACCACGCCTGCGGTTCGCTGTTGAAGAAATTCGAGAACGGCGTCAACCGCCGCAACCACGTCTGGTATCGCTGGTTCAACGAGGCGCCGGTGCTGATGTTGCTGGCCATCGTGGTGCTGGTTGTCGTCAAGCCTTTCTGATCGGAGCAGCATGAGCAAAATCTGCCAGTATTTTTTCGCGCCCCATTCGCCGTGGACCTATCTGGGCCACGCCCGCCTGGTGGCGCTGGCCAAGCAGCACGGCGTGCAGGTCGAGGTGCGCCCCTTCGACCTGGGCAAGGTGTTCAGCGTCTCCGGCGGCCTGCCGCTGGTGAAGCGCGCGCCGCAGCGCCAGGCCTACCGCCTGGCGGAACTGGCGCGCTGGGCGGAATTCCTGCAACTGCCGCTGAACGTGCAGCCGAAATTCTTCCCCGTCTCGCCGGACGCCTCGGCCAAGCTGATCATCGCCACGCGCCTGGCGCTGGGCGTCGACGTCGCGCTGGAACTGGCGCAGGCGCTGATGCGCGGCCTGTGGGCGGAGGAGCGCAACATCGGCGACGATGAGACGCTGGTGCAGATCGCCAATAGCTGCGAGCTGGACGGGCGCATGCTGCTGAAAAGCTCGCAAACGGCCAGCGTGCAGGCCGAATACGAGCGCAACACGGAAGAGGCGACGGCGGCCAGCGTGTTCGGTTCGCCGTGGTACATCGTCGACGGCGAGGGATTCTGGGGCCAGGACCGCCTCGATTTCGTCGCCAGGGCGTTCGGCAAGACCTGAACCGGCGGCGCCGCTTCGACATTTTTTTGATTTTCAACGGATAAAAGGTACACCATGGCTTCATATTTTTGCCCATGCCCGCGCGGCATGGAAGCGGCGCTGGCCGAGGAACTCGGCGAGATCGCCCAACAGCCCGGCGCGACCCTGAAGGTGCACAATCAAGTGCCCGGCGGCGTGCACTGCTCCGGCGAGATGAGCGACGCCTACCGCGTCAACCTGCATTCGCGCATCGCTTCGCGCGTGCTGATGCGCATGGCGCACTCGGGCTACAAGACCGAAAACGACATCTATGACCTGGCGCTGGCGCAGCGCTGGGAAGACTGGTTCGGCGTCGACCACACGATCCGCGTCGACGTCACGGCCGTCAAGTCGCCGCTGCGCAGCCTGGAGTTCACCACCCTGAAGATCAAGGACGCGATCTGCGACCGCTTCCGCGACCTGTACAACGAGCGTCCCTCCGTCAACACCAAGACGCCGGACATGCGCATCGTCGGTTTCCTCGACGCGCACACCTTCACGCTCTACCTGGACACCTCGGGCGAGGCCCTGTTCAAGCGCGGCTGGCGCGAAGAGACGGGCGACGCGCCGCTGCGCGAGAACCTGGCCGCCGGCCTGCTGCGCGTCTCGGGCTGGAAGCCGGGCATGGTGCTGTTCGATCCGATGTGCGGTTCCGGCACCATCCTGGCCGAAGCGGCGCAGATGGTGCAGGGCATTCCGCCCGGCGCCAGCCGCCGTTTCGCCTTCGAGAACTTCAACAGCTTCAAGGCGCCGGTCTGGAACGACCTGAAGAACGCCATCAAGCCGCTGCCTTTGCCGCTCGAGCCGACCATCTTCGGCAGCGACATCTCCGGCGACATGGTCGAGATGACGCGCCACAATCTGCGCTGCGCCGGCGTCATGTTCGACGTGCCGCTGAAGCAGATCGAGGCGCAGGAAGTGAAGGCGCCCAGCGAGGTGCCGGGCATCATGCTGACCAACCCGCCGTACGGCGAGCGCATCGGCGTGCGCGGCGACAGCACCCTGCCGGAGGACGAATTGTCGACCTCCTTCTATTCGGCCATGGGCACCACGCTCAAGCAGCGCTTCGCCGGCTGGACCGTGTTCCTGTTCACCGCCGACCTGGGCCTGCCGCGCCTGTTGCGCCTGAAGGAGGCGCGCAAGACGCCGTTCTTCAACGGCGCCCTGGAATGCCGCCTGTTCCGCTTCGATATGGTGGCCGGCTACAACCGCCGCGAAGAAGCCAAGCCGAAAACCCCGCCAGTAGTGTGACGCAGGGCGCGCGCGCCGCACCGCCGGTGCGGCGCGCGGCGCCGACCAGGAGTGCCATGTTTTCATCCCCCCCGCCGAATACGCCGGCCGACGCGCCCGCGCCGGTGCCGCCGCCGCCTCCCAGCCATATGGCGGTGCTCGGCAGCGGCGCCCTGGCGACGCTGCTGGCCGGCCTGGCCATGCTCGGCCCGTTTTCCATCGACACCTATCTGCCGGCCTTCCCGGCCATCCAGCAGTCGCTCGGCGCCAGCGCCATCGAGGTGCAGCAGTCGCTGACCCTGTACATGCTGGCCTTCGCCGGCATGGTGCTGTGGCACGGCGCGCTGTCCGATTCCTTCGGCCGGCGCAACCTGATCCTCGGCTCGCTGGCGCTGTTCGCCATCGGCACCCTGGGTTGCGCCGCCGCCAGTTCGGTGCAGTACCTGTGGGCCTTCCGCGTCCTGCAGGGCGTCTCGGCCGGAGCCGGCGTGGTGGTCGGCCGGGCCATCATCCGCGACCTGTATTCGGACGCGCCGGCGGCGCGCCTGCTGTCGATGGTGACGATGATCTTCTCCATCGCGCCGGCCATCGCGCCCATCATGGGCGGCTGGATCGTCAAGCTGTTCGACTGGCGCGCCATCTTCCTGGCGCTGTTCGCCTACACCCTGATCCTGCTGTGGTTCTGCTACAAGCGCCTGCCGGAGACGCTGCCGCCGCACAAGCGCCAGCCCTTCAATCCGCGCTACATCGCGCGCAACTACCGGCAGATCCTCGGCGCGCCGCTGTTCCACATGAAGGCCGGCGTGGTCGCCTTCAATTTCGCCGGCCTGTTCCTGTTCATCACGGCCGCGCCGGTGATGCTGCCGCAGCATCTGCACCTCGGCCCCGACCAGTTCGGCTGGCTGTTCATTCCCTCCGTCAGCGGCATCTTCCTCGGCGCGCTGGCGGCCAACCGCATCGCCGGCAAGATCACCTTCCCGCGCCAGATCGGCTACGGCTTTTGCCTGCTGCTGGGCGCGGCCGTCTGCAACGTCGGCTACCACCTGTTCTTCCCGCCGGCGCTGCCCTGGAGCGTGGCGCCGATGTTCTTCTACACCTTCGGCATGGCCCTGGTGGCGCCCGGCGCGACGATGCTGGCGATGGACCTGTTCCCGCACATCCGCGGCACGGTGGCGTCCTGCCAATCCTTCGCCCAGACCCTGCTGGGCGCCGTGGTGGCCGGCCTGATCGCGCCCTTCCTGTCGCATTCGGTGCTGTGGCTGGCCTCCGGCCAACTGGCTTTTTCCCTGATCTCGCTGGGCCTGTGGCTGCTCTCGCGCAAATTCCGCCAGCGCTGGCGGGTGCTGCCGCCGGCCGCCGAAAGCGTGTAATAGATCCTTAACTAATTTTTCTTAAATGCAAGTAATGCCGGGCTTTATGCTAATATTACTTTTTTTTGAAATCGGTCCAGGCGCCCGGCCGCCGTTGCATGGGCAATCCCGAGTCAAAGAAAATGGCCGCGCTGTGCCGTTCAGCGCCCCTCCCATCTGACTTGGCGGCAGTGCTCGATACGATGCATCATTCAGACCATGATATCCGCAATCGCTTGCTGATTGCCCGTCTGCCGGCCATGCCGCAGATCCTCATCAAGTTGATCGAGCACTTGCAGGCGGACGACGCCGGCATGCCGGAATTGGCCGCGCTGATCGCCAAGGACGCCGGCATGACCAGCAAGATCCTGACGGTGGCCAACAGCTCGGCCTACCACCGCAACGGCCGCAGCGCCAGCCTGGAGCAATCGCTGGTGGCGCTGGGCACCGACATGATCAAGACCCTGGTCATCAGCGAATCGGTGTTCCAGACCTTCAACAGCTTCCCCCATTCGGCCGGCACCGACCTGCGCGGCTTCTGGAAAACCTCGCTGACGGCGGCCGTCATGGCGCGCGACATCGCCAAGGCCATCGCCTACCCGCACAGCGAGGAAGCCTATCTGGCCGGCCTGCTGCACAACGTCGGCCGCCTGGCCCTGCTGGCCACGGCGCCCAAGGAATACGCCGTCAACTTCATGGCGCGCGACGACGACGCCCTGTGCGCGGTCGAGCAGCGCACCCTGCAGATCACCCATTCCGAGGCCGGCGCCTGGCTGATCGAGCGCTGGCAGCTGGATTCCTTCCTGGCCGACAGCGTGTTGTACCACCACGAGCCGGTGGCGCGCCTGGAGTCGGCCCATCCCCTGATCCGCATCGTGCGTCTGGCGCACCTGCTGTGCTGCCACCGCGACGAGCAGACCGCCATCGCCGACGCCGCCGTGCTGTGCGGCCTGGGCGGCGCCGCGCTGGCGAACATCGTCACGACGGCGGCGCGCCAGGTGGCGCGCGCGGCCGAGCAACTGGGCATCGACCTGGCCGGCGCCGACGACCTCGTCGCGCCGGCCGCCGTCGCGCCGCCGGCGCCGCCCGACCCGGTGCAGCAGCGCCTCTCCGAGGAGGTGCGCAATATGGTGCTGGTGTCCGAGATGGGCCAGACCTTCGCCCGCCAGCAGGGCGAGGCCGGCCTGCTCGACTCGATCACGCGCTCGGCGCGCATCCTCTTCGACTTCGACAGCGCCATCGTGCTGCTGGAGGACCCGACCGGCCAGGCCCTGGTCGGCGCCGGCGGCGGCGAGCAGCGCCTGGCCGGTTTCGCCATCCCGCTGGCCAAGGGCGGGCCGCTGGCCGGCGCCGCCGCGCAGCGCCGCCTGGCCTGCCTGGGACGCGACGACGCCGCCCTCGGCATCGCCGAGGAGCAGTTGCTGCGCATCCTGGGCGCCGAGGCCATGCTGGCCCTGCCGCTGCTGGCCGGGCAGCGCTGCCTGGGCCTGCTGGTGGGCGGCGTGAAGGCCTGGCAACTGTCCGGCTACCCGCGCCGCGAGCGCTTCCTGCAGGCCTTCGCCAACCAGGCCGCCGCCGCGCTGGAGACGGCCATGAGCGAGCGCGGCCACGCGCGCCGCCAACTGGCCCACGTCGCCGAGGAATACCGCGAGGCGTCGCGGCGCGTCGTCCACGAGGTCAACAACCCGCTCTCCATCATCAAGAACTACCTCAGCGTGCTCGACAGCAAGCTGGCGCGCCAGGAACCGGTGGCCGGCGAAATGACCGTCCTGAACGAGGAAATCGACCGCGTCGGCCAGCTCATCGGCGGCCTGGCCGACCTGCAGCCGGGCGCCGCGCAGGCGCGCCGGACCGATGCCGCCGCGGTCGCCGCCGACGTGCTGCGCCTGTTCCGCGCCAGCGCCTTCGTGCCCGCCGGCGTGCAGATCGCGGCGCGCATGGACGAGGAGCCGGCCGAGGTCGACGTCGACGCCGACCTGCTCCGGCAGGTGCTGCTGAACCTGGTCAAGAACGCCGTCGAGGCGATGCCGGACGGCGGCAGCGTGGAGATCGTCAACCGCGGCCACGTCAACCGCGAGCGCCGCCTGTACCTGGAGCTGTGCGTCAGCGACGACGGCCCGGGCCTGTCGGCCGAGGTGCTGGCGAATCTGTTCGCGCCCGTGCGCAGCGGCAAGGACGGCCCGCACCACGGCCTCGGCCTGTCCATCGTGCACGGCCTGGTCGGCCGGATGCAGGGCCTGATCAGCTGCCGCAGCGGCAAGCGCGGCACCTCCTTCGAAATCCTGCTGCCGGTGCGCGCCGGCGAAGCGGCCGGCGCGGCGGCGCGCGTGATGGATCCGGTATGACCGCCCATTCCAGCGGCGCCGGCGCCGCCCTGCAAGCGCCCGCCGGCCAGCCGGGCGAGGCCGGACCCTGCATCCTGCTGGTCGACGACGAGCCGCGCCTGCTCTCCTCGCTGTACGAACTGCTGCGCGGGCGCGACTACCAATTGTTCACCGCCAGTTGCGGCGCCGAGGCGCTGCAGCAGCTCGAGCAGCGGCGCTTCGAGCTGATCCTGCTCGACCTGCGCCTGCCCGACATGAGCGGCCACGAGATCATGGACCACATGAACCGCGCCGGCATCGACGGCGACGTCATCGTCATGAGCGGCGAGGTCGGCATCGAGGCCGCCATCGGCGCGCTGAAGCGCGGCGCCTACGACTACCTGCGCAAGCCCTACAGCCGCGAGGAGCTGCTGAAGACGGTCGACAACGCCCTGCAGAAACGCAAGCTGGCGCGCGACAACGCGCGCATCGCCGCGCGCCTGGAGGATTCCGAGCGCATGTACCGCTACCTGGTGGACGGCTCGCCGGACATCATCTACACCCTGTCCCCGGACGGGCGCATCAGCTTCGTCAACGACCGCGTCGAGCAGTTGCTGGGCTTCCGCCGCGAAGAGCTGCTGGGCCAGCACTATTCGATGCTGGTGCACGACGAGGACCTGGAGCGCGCGCGCTACGCCTTCAAGGAGCGCCGCCTCGACGAGCGCGCCTCGCGCGACGTCGAACTGCGCCTGAAATGCCGCAACGGCAGCGGCGGCGACCGCACCTTCAGCAACACGCTGATGGTCATCGGCGCGGCCGGCGTAGGCGCGGCCGGCATCGGCGCGCCGCCGGGGCAGGGCGAACTGTCAGGCACCTACGGCGTGGCGCGCGACATCACCGACCGCAAGCGCGCCGAGGAGGTCATCTCCTACCAGGCCTACCACGACATCCTCACCGACCTGCCGAACCGCATGCTGTTCAAGGACCGGCTCGGCCTGGCCGTGATCCAGGCCAAGCGCAAGCTCTCCGAGCTGGCGGTGATGTTCATCGACCTGGACCGCTTCAAGCTGGTCAACGACACGCTCGGCCACGTCAAGGGCGACGAGCTGCTGCAGCAGGTGGCGCAGCGCCTCAAGGATTGCCTGCGCCGCGGCGACACGCTGGCGCGCCAGGGCGGCGACGAATTCACCATCGTGCTGCCCGAGCTGCGCGACCGTGAGGACGCCAAGGCCATCGCCGACAAATTCCTCGAGAGCCTGCAGCAGCCCTTCGACCTGGGCGGCAACCAGGTGCACATCTCGGCCAGCATCGGCATCGCCATCTACCCGGGCGACGGCGAGAGCATCGACGAACTGCTGCGCCACGCCGACATCGCCATGTACCAGGTGAAGGCGCTGGGCAAGAACGGCCACAGCTTCTATCACAACTCGATGCTGGACGCCTCGCACCAGAAGATCGCCCTCGAACAGAGCCTGCGCAAGGCGCTCGAGCTGAACCAGCTGGAGATGTACTACCAGCCGCAGGTGGACGTGGCCACCGGACGCATCATCGGCGCCGAGGGCCTGATGCGCTGGAACCATCCGCAGCGCGGCCTGCTGTCGGCCGGCGAATTCCTCCCCTTCGCCGAGGAGAACGGTCTGATGCTGCCGATCTCGGACTGGATGCTGGGCGCGCTGTGCCGCGACCTGCTGCGCTGGAACGCCGCCGGCGGCGAGGACATCCGCCTGTCGCTGAACGTCTCGCCGCAATACCTGGACAGGGGCGACTTCTTCGAGAAGATGCGCGGCGCGCTGATACGCTACGGCATCTCGCCGGCGCAGATCGAGGTCGAGATCACCGAGAACATCTGCATCCGCAATCCGCAATACGCCATCGAACAGCTCAACAAGCTGTGCCAGCTGGGCGTCTCGGTGGCCATCGACGACTTCGGCACCGGTTACTCCTCGCTGTCCTATCTGCACCGCTTCCCCATCCACACCATCAAGATCGATCAATCGTTCGTGAAGGAGATCCACGACGAGCACGGCCACTTCCCGGTGATCCTGGCGATCATCTCGATCGCCCGCGGCCTGGGCCTGCACCTGATCGCCGAGGGCGTCGAGACCGAGGTGCAGGCGCGCTACCTGCAGGCCAACGGCTGCTCGACGATGCAGGGCTATCTGTACCACCGGCCGATCTCGCTGGGCAGCTTCATCGCCGTGCTGCAGGCGCAGAACCCGGCGCAGGCGGGCGGCGCCGCCGCGCTGCGGGCCTGAGCGCATGCCGGTCTCCAGCGTGGCCGCCGGCCAGTTTTCCGCCGAATACCAGCGCGTCAAGGCCCTGGCCGAGCGCGGGCTGGCGCACGCCCAGCACAGCTTGGCCTTCATGTACTCGAACGGCCAGGGCGTGGCGCAAAACCACGCCCTGGCGCAAGCCTGGTACCGGCGCGCCGCCGGACAGGGCATGGCGCAGGCGCAGTACAACCTGGGCGTGATGTGCCAGAAAGGCCAGGGCATCGAACAGAGCTTCGGGCAGGCCGCGCACTGGTACCGGCTGGCGGCCGAGCAGGGGTATGCGGCGGCCGAGTACAACCTCGGCTGGTTGTACGCCAAGGGCCACGGCGTGGCCGCCGACAGCGCGCAGGCCCTGCACTGGTTCAGCCGCGCCGCCGCGCAGGGCGACGCCGGCGCGCAAAACAATCTCGGCATGATGTACGACAGCGGCAAGGGCGTGGCGCAGGACGCCGCGCAGGCCGTCGCCTGGTACCGCAAGGCCGCCGAGCAGGGCCACGCGCGCGCCCAGTTCAACCTGGGCCTGCGCTGCGCCGGCGGGCAGGGCATGGCGGCCGACCCGCAACAGGCCATGGACTGGTTGGGCAAGGCCGCCGCGCAGGACTACGCGCCGGCCCAGTTCAACCTGGCGCTGCGCTACGACAAGGGCGAGGGCGTCGCGCCGGACCGACTGGCGGCCGTGCAGTGGTACCGGCGCGCCGCCGCGCAGGGTCACGCCAGCTCGCAATTCAACCTCGGCCTGATCTTCGACAACGGCCAGGGCGTGCCGCGCGACGAGGCGGCGGCGCTGGGCTGGTATCGCCAGGCGGCCGAACAGGGCCACGCGGCGGCGCAGAACAACCTCGGCCTGCACTACGAACACGGGCAGGGCGTGGCGCAGGACTTCGGCCAGGCGCAGCACTGGTACCGCCGGGCGGCCGGGCAAGGCTTCCCGGCCGGGCAATACCATCTGGGCCTGCTGCACGACCACGGCCACGGCATGCCGGCCGACCAGCAGGAAGCCGTGTTCTGGTACCGCAAGGCGGCCGACCAGGGCCATGTGCGGGCCCAGTTCGACCTCGGCCTGCACTACGAAACGGGGCAGGGCGTGCCGCGCGACGCGCGTCTGGCGCTGGCCTGGTACCAGCGCGCCGCCGAGCAGGGCTACGCGGCCGCGCAATACACGCTGGCGCAGTTGCACGAGCGCGACGACGGCCCGGCGCCGGACGGCGCGCGCGCCCACGACTGGTATCGCAAGGCGGCCGAGCAGGGCCACACGCTGGCCCAGTTCGCGCTCGGCCTGCGCCACGACAACGGCCAGGGCGTGGCGCAGGACTACGCGGCGGCCCACCACTGGTACGTCAAGGCGGCCCAGCAGGGCCACGCGCGGGCCCAGCTCAACCTGGGCCTGATGTACGCCAGCGGCCAGGGCGCGGCGGCCGACCCGACGCAAGCCTACCTGTGGCTGGCGATGGCCGCCAAGAACGGCGCCCAGGGCGCGGCCAAGTTCGCCCAGCAGGCGGCGGGGCGCATGGGCGCGCTCGAACTGGCGCAGGCGCGCCAGCGCCTGGAGCTGCTGCCGGGTTAGAGCTGCAATCGGCACATTTTCACTGGCTGCCTGAAACGCCGGTCGCGCGCCGTGGCATGATGGGGGTTTCACCTTCAGCCCAAGGAAAAAACATGCGAACTCTGAAACTCTCCCGTATCGGCGCCCTGCTGTGCGCGCTCGCGCTGGCCCCCTGCGTCGTCGCCGGTCCGCTGGACAACATCAGCAAGCAGGAAGCCGGCAGCGGCCTGAAAGCGGCGCTGGAGACCGGTTCGGCGGCGGCCGTCGCCAAACTGGGCGCCGAAAACGGCTTCCTGAACAATGACAAGGTCAAGATCGGCCTGCCCGGCATCCTCGAACAAGCCCGTCCGCTGCTGAAAATGACCGGCCGCGGCCAGCAGCTCGACGATCTGGTGCTGGCCATGAACCGCGCCGCCGAATCGGCCGTGCTGCTGGCGAAGCCCCTGCTGATCAACGCCGTGAAATCGATGAGCGTGAGCGACGCGAAGAACATCCTGACCGGCGGCGAGACCTCGGTGACGGACTTTTTCAAGGAAAAGACGGCGGCGCCGCTGGCCGTGAAATTCCTGCCGATGGTGAAGTCGGTGACGGACCGCTCCGGCCTGACCGCCAAGTACAACGCCACGATGGGCCAGGTCGCCAAGGCCGGCCTGGTGCCGCAGGAACAAGCGACGGTGGAGAACTACGTGACCCAGCGCGCGCTCGACGGCCTGTACCTGATGATAGGCGAGGAGGAGAAGGCCATCCGCCGCGATCCGCTGGCCTATGGCAGCCAGATTATCGGCAAGGTCTTCGGCAGCCTGAAGTGAACGACGCGGCGCCTAGCGCCAGCGCGCCGCGATCTTGACGCTGGTCTTGATGGCGGCGAGGACGACGGCACCGATGAACAGGGAAATGAGGGCCAGCGTCGGGATGGCCGGCACCAGGCCGTCCTCGTCGGCGTGGTCGATCAGGCTGGTGTAGGCGCACAGGCCGGCGAAGCTGCCCAGACACACCCCGAGGGCGATCTTCATGTGCAGCTTGTCGGCCTTGGCGCGGGCGCGCAGGGCGTCGCGCTGGGCCGGCAATTGCTCCAGCGGCGGCATCGCCGGCGCCTGGCATGCGGCGCCCTTGTCGTGCTGGCCCGAGCATCCCTCGGCGCCGGGAGCCGCCTGGCGTGGCGGCGCCCCGCTGTTCGCGCCGTCGCCGGGCGGACCGGCTGTCCTGCGCTTGTCGTCCTCGTCCATGATGCCTGCCTGGGTTTGTTTTAAAGTTAGTAACTAGCTTAGCACCGGGTGGGGTGAATTGTCATGCCTGATTGAAATATCCCGCCACTTTGCAAATCACATTGACACTCTGCCGCGCCGGGCATGGACCGCAAGACCGTCAAGGCGATCATGTGGGGCGTGCGCAAAGATCCATCATCAGGTATCAGTGCGCAGCCAGGGAAAACAGGTATGTCATTGCTGTTGCGGCCAGTGCTCGTAGTGCCGATCTATCTTTGCCGAGGTGCCATCGCTGCTCATGGAATTGAGCGTGGCGTTCAATTGATCCACGACCTCGTCGGGCATCGCCGGATTGCATGCCAGATAAAGATCCACCCGGTTGAATGTCAACAAGGGCACGATCTGTTTTGACCATCCATTCGCGATAATTTGCGCGGCCGCTTCATAAGGCCCGGTGGCCCACAGGTCGATGCGATTGAGGCGCAGTTTGGGCGGGTTGAGCGCGTCACTGGCGACGGTGTCGACGTGAAATCCCTTGCCGCGCAGGTAGGTGTCGCGCACGTCGGCATTGTAGGTCCCTATCGTGTAGGGACGCGCATCCTCCAGCGTATTCAAATGAATGTCACGGTTGGCCATCCCATACAAGATCCAGGAATTGAAGGCCAGCGGGCCGATCCACTTGAACTTGGCCTCGCGCTCGGCAGTACGGGTCGTCGAGAACACGCAGGTCTGGGAGGTGCCGAGCGCCATTTGGTAGGCTCGAGCCCAGGGGAAAAGGGTGATTTTGTAAGGCATTTTGGCGCGCCGCATCATCTCGACGACCTTGTCCGTCGCAATCCCGACGACTTTTCCGTCAAGCACCATGTTGAACGGGGGCGACTCTTCGGTCGTGAGCTCCAGCTCGCTTGCCGAAACGTTCAAGGTCCAGGTAGCCAGCATAAGCAAGCCGAGTATCCGTTTTACCGGCTGCGACATATCTCCTCCCTTTTCATCTTGGGCTTCCCTGCGCCAACCCGCTGAATCTTTCAGCGAGGTGCCACATCAAGGAGCCGTCTGTGAAGCTTTGTCCGCATGACGGACAAAGTGACGGTTTCCCCGTCATTTTTGATGGTATTCCCAGTGTCACACGAATGAGGGCATAAGTCACCTCGTGACCGCAGGCATGGGGATTTGAGCGCATAAGGCCATCTCATGCGCAACGCTCACGCTCGCCGGAATGCGCGGCGGGCGCCAGCGTCCGGTCCATTTCGAGATTAGAAAATGCCGGCGGCCGGGGTCAACTTGACGTCGACGCCAGCAGTCGTCGCGAAGCTGGATCAAAGCGAACTTGCCGATTCTGTTCCGCCGGATGATTCGGTGCGGGAAACTTCTTCCACGCATTTTATTGTTGTCGATTTTGCGCTGTCGAGCGAGCACATCCCGGACGAAACGGCCATGTCGTTGTCCGTCACGCCCGCCACTTTGAAAGTCTGCCAAGCTCAAGCAAACCCGCGTAAAATGCAGGCTTCGCGGGTGTAGCTCAATGGTAGAGCAGAAGCTTCCCAAGCCCCGCCACATATCAACGAGTTAGCAGCCATCACATTTTCGACCCCACCTTGGTCCGGAAAAGCTGTTAATGTGTTCTTTCATTTTCTCCCGCTCTTGAAAATTGTGCATCAAATGAGGCATAAGACGAGTTAATTTCTTCTTAGTAAGTTCGAAAGGATCCAAGTGAAAGAAACGAAATATTGGTTTGAGATACCTTCGCTTGCCAGACAGCCATTCCTTGCCATAAATCTAACGAACGCTAACTCGCGCAGTTTTACAAAAAACAGCATTATGTTAGGTACTGGCAAGGCTGGCGATTGGCCGCTTCCACAAGAATTGTTGGACGAAGGTGCGGAGGGAAAAATTGCGGTATTGTTCTTTGCTAATCGGGGCGAACGAACTTTGTATATAGGCAAGATTTTAAGCAAAGTTGTTACTGGTGCTACAGGGAACGGCCAAGCCCGCTACGAGTTGACGGTTGATTCGTGGAAGAAGCGGGGGATAACCAGTGTATCGTTTTCGAGGTTTTTTACAGGATTCCGTATGAGCGCGAATCCAACGGTCCTGTGGGCTGCACCCTCGACCAGCGTGAATGAAGGCTTAGGCGACCAGTTACCAGGGAGAGCACCCGGTTCAAACAAAATGGCGCTAGTTGCACAACGCGTCGGTCACGGTATTTTCGCGGCAGACGTTCGCCAAGCGTGGAGCAATAAATGTGCACTCACAGAAATATCGGCGAAGAACATTCTAAATGCCTGCCATCTGATTCCTTGGAGTCACAAAGAGTGCATACCGAAATACCAAACTGATGCAAACAATGGACTGTTGCTATGCGCTCATCTTCATGCACTCTTAGATTCTTACTCGATCAGTTTCACCGATGATGGACATTTACTTATTGATCGTAACTTACATCCGAAACTATCTATTCTCGTTAGTTCGACCGGCGACGTTTGTTTGCGGAAGACGCCGAACCTAGAACAACAATTTTTCTTGCGATGGCATCGCGCGCAAGCGGAAAAACTTAAGCTGCACCTCGTCGCCGCATGACTGGGACGCATCCAATAAGTCCCCGAATGGAAAAATCCGCAAGTAAAATTTTCTGATTTTCAAAACAACTTATCGCATTTTTCATTAAGGTCTGTCGCACGTTGATGGTAACTGTTTGATTTTGTTAAAAAATTTCGTGTGGATTAAAATGTGACGTAGCTTAAATATATGTTGCTACCTGTTTTCTGCAATAAACCCGCAACTACAAGAGCCGCAGGTTTATTTTAACGTAGTAATATAATGACTAATACTTTCTTACTCGGTCATCTAGGTGTTTGAAGATGCTCAATTTAAGGCCGGTTCAGGCGGAGGAGGGGAGCAGCAAGATGCCGCCTGGGCATCGTGTGGCCAATTAGCTCCAAAGATATCAAGTACCATCCCTTGTGTATGTTCCCAAGCTTTACCAGGTATATGTCCCGGATTGTGATGAAGATAGACACCACGTCCCCAATGGGATTCACTCCAGTCGACATAGGGTCTAGTAAAAAGAATAAAATTATGCCAGAACTCATCAACTTGTTTGGATGGGACGATGGTTTCAGTGGTCACAAAGGTGAGACTTACAAACCTTAAGAAATCTTTACGAGCTTCCTCAGCATCTTCTTCGGTCCAAAGACATATTTTCTTCAAACGCTCCTTCACAAAACCAAGCTCTGACGAGCAAAGATTATTGAAGCGGCCGCTGAATTCGTTATGCATAGGTTTAATAAAATGGCTATGCTCGTTAAAATCAATCATTTTGCAAACCTTTCATGAGTTATTTCCAGGTTGTGATTAAATATCATAAATTGCAACGTTGTTCAAGTGCACAAATCCAGACAATGACAAGCTTATACTTACATCTAACGACCTTACATGGTGCCACCAAAGAATTGGTATAAAGAGTCCATCGCCAGAGTTTAGAGTGATATCATGAGGGGTAGCATCGGCGAAGCGCGGAAATGCTTCTAGATCCGGATTTTCTGGATCAACATCACTGTAGACGGAATAATTATTGTATAACGAGCCGATTTGCATCGGAGAAATAAGTTTAATGGTTTTCCTACCGTAGACCTGTACCAATAGAATATTCTTTGTATCATGGTGAAGCGGCGTAACAGTTCCCTTAGGACCAAACCATAAATTCACGGTTTTCGGACAAAATTGGTCCGAAATAATTCCATGAATTGACCGCAGATCGGATAAGAGTGGGCTCAACCCATGTTCAAATAAACATCGATTATGAGCAGTAATATATAGATCGTTCCCCGTGTCGTTTTTACTAATACGGTCAACGTATTCGGCTAGTCTCATTCGACTGCGATGCTTTTCACGGTCACGCTCATAATCAGACGAACTTGAACGATCGGACATTACTTCGACCTCTGCCCCTCGGCACCGTTCAAGAATATTATCAGGCGTCCATCTCGCGATTTCCGGAAATTGGGATATTAGGCCACGAATTACAACAGGTTTATTTTTTGAATAGTATAGGTCTAAGAATTGGCTCGGCGATGGCATGCAGCGTAGGTCATCAATTTTCCCCCGCGTTGCAGAGGTGTTTTTCATCACCCGCAGGATCTCAAGTAGCGACTCAAGTTTTCGCATACGACGGGTGACGTGCAGGTGATCATTAAGAGCGGCCTTGACAGAACGTGTTATCAATACCTTGGCTGCACTGGCCTCTAACCCATGATCCGCGAGAATACTCGCAAGCTCGTCGTCAGATTTCCCAGCGCGTTTACGCTCCAAAATTGCCGCAACAAGCCTTGCTTCGCGGTCAACAGGCATGTCAGAATAACCTTTTTTAGCACAATGTATCTGGGAAAAAGCGAAATTGCCGCTGCGGCGACGCCGCCCTCAAAAATAGCTGAGCACTGCTGTCTAACACTGCTTGCGGCGCAGTTCAAACTATGCGCTAAGCACGGAATATATTGCTTTCGGCCACTCAGACTTGCACTTCCGCACCTTCTTGAACCTCTTGCGTAATGGCAAGCAGAGAGTGTGACAAATATTGATTCGGGACGATGACTAAACTATAACACATCGGATGTTGTGAAAGCACCATCAGCACATTTTTTTCGAAGCTCCTATTGTGCCCGCCAACTAGCTCTCTTCATTGAAGAAACCAACATAAGTCATGAGGTTTATTGGCTCATCACTTACTTTACAGGATATTTGTCGATCAACGGCCCGTAGCCCATCTATCAAAATTAGGTCCACGTGAGGATGATCCAAAAACTGTGGAAGTCGGAGAGGGGAAGACCGGTCGTGTGGATTTAATGTTGCAAAAAGTAGTACAGCCTAGGACTGGTCAGTATGATTATCTGATTGTGGAATTAAAACGGCCATCTCAAAAAATTAATGATGAAGTCTTAGTTCAAATTAAAAATATGCAATTGCAGTTGCCAGCGATGAGCGATTTTCCGGGGTTCCAGCAACCTGGACGTTGCTTGCCATTTCCAATGAACTCGATTCATATGCAAAAAAAGATGCAAATCAACGAGGCCGTCCAAAAGATCAGGTTTACGATGATCCGGATCTTAATGCAACAGTTTTGGTAAAAGAGTAGGCTGAAGTAATTAATGATACGCGGTCGAGGCTGCGATTTGTGAATGAGCAGTTATCATATGAGGCCGATAGAGATAGCTCAAAGGCTTATTTGCAAAGAATCCATGCAAAGTTTATTCCTAATTTCTCTGAAGATGAAAGCGATTTTGGTGACTTTGATGCCGATATTTCAATGTAATTTCTCGAATGTTCTTTACTAGTGGATAGCTATGGCAGAGCGCGAAAAAAGCGAGTTAATTGTTTTTGGTGGATACGATAAAATAAAGGAATTGCTTGCAAGAAAGGCTATATCTGCTATAACCATTGATACCACGGTGTTTGACGATGGCGGTATGCGACTTGATAAAGGATTATTTTCTCAATTGTTGCAATTCGGAAGTCATCCGGCAAATTTAGTTCTATCAGAGGTTGTATTGAGGGAAATTAAACGTCATTTGACTAAATCTATTGGAAGCAAGAAAGACCGATTCGGACGTGATCTGATTGATTCAGCAGAGTTTGTTGGATATGATATTAAATATGTTCAAGAAATAAAAAGCAAGTTCGAAGAATTACTTTCTCCTGAGGATATTTGCGAAGCTCAGATTTCACATTTTTTAGCTGAGTCTAGTGCCATAATAGTTGACGTAGATGACCACCTACAATTAGGTGATGTTGTGGAGTATTATTTTGACGGAAAAGCCCCTTTTCATAAAGAGAATCTGAAAAAGTCTGAATTTCCAGATGCAATTTCATTGATGAGTCTGGAGGGGTGGGCAAGGGATGCTGAGACTGAGTTAGTCGTAGTTTCTAGAGACGGAGATTGGGCTGCGTATTGTGAAACTTCCGAAAAGTTGCATATTGTAAAGGATTTGGCTACCGCTCTAGCATTGTTTCAGACGCCTGATGAGGCTGTTAAGGCGGCGGTCGAGGATTTGAGGGGACGACTGAATGATGATAACTCGGAAATATTTACAAGAATAGAGGAGGAAATTAGAGATTTTGACTGGGCGTCTCATGCCAGCCACTATGCTAACTCGCAATTTGAATACGAAGAGGATGAGTCTTACGTTGAACTAGGTAAATGTTTTTTTGTGGATAGACCAGATGCTATTAAAGTTACTGATATAGACGTGGAGGCAGTATCAGTAATATTTGCCTTGCAATTAGAAGGCAATTTTGTTGTGAATTATTCTTTTCAAAAATGGGATGCAATTGATAAAGACTACATGTCAATGGGAAATGGTCAGGCAGGGGAGGAGTTTTCAGTGTCTGTTTCTGTTGTTTTGCGTATCCCAAACAAATCAATCGAAACTGAAGATGTAAAGTGGGAAATTGAACCAAATACGTTGCATTTTGACTTCGGGGAAATTGAGCCTGACTGGATGAACGGAAGCGACTAATGCAGTTGTGAAAAAATACTAAATTATTCCCTGATGTTGGAGTGTCATATATCGGGCAAATCGGTCGCGTCAACGATGTAATAACAAAATAATAAATATGAATACCTAATTGGATTAATTTATAATTTTCGTTTGTAGTATCATCTATTGTGGAAATGGAAAGCGACTGTATTGTTCCACACGGAGTTTCTGCTGTTATTCTGTCGTGAGCATGGGTATTTGATGGTATATTGGAAATTTAAGATCTATTTAAAATGAAGATGCTGCTGCGAAGCGCGTTTCTCAGCCCACTAGACCTTGGCGCTGCGAAATAGCGATAGCGCTTGAGAAACAGCTTCTTCCGGCGCGCGCGGAATGATATTGACGGGAATGATTACGTCGCATTCCACAGGCTCAACACCCTCAATGGTCAGTTCAACGATGCGGTTCCCGATGACACTGTGAAAGTAGCGGGTAAAGTCCTCCACATCCTGTTCAATGGTTTCATTCGCTCCCTGAACTTCGCTTTCATCCAAATGAGTGTGCATCCGGCCAGTGGCAACGTTCATCACGAACGCCAGGACAATGGTGTTGCGAGTGTTGAGCGCAACAAAGTGCACAGCGCCGTCGCTACTTCCGGTGGGGAGCAGCGTCATCGTTTGGAATTGCAATGCCGGCGGGTCCGGCCACAGCCTGACCGAAACTACAGTTTCCTTCAGCTTACCCAAGTCGTCGATATTCTCCACGAGTCCACCGGCCTTCAAGGTCTCGACAGCCTGCGGAGTCATAAGTGCGTACCAGGGTGCAACCCGATCACGCGTCCTGTAGAGATCCATTTCGTTGGGCACACCTGCGTCGACTTCTATGTAGCGAGCGGCGAGGGCCGCGATGATGTCCAAGTCAGCAGCAATGCGTTTGCGATCCGCCGGAACGTCCGGGTCGACGATGGAACCTGAAATGCTGGCGTGTGCGACCGCGCAGCGACCGGAGTCGAATAAGTGCTTGTTTACGTCAACTCCCTGCGCCCGCAGTTCAGCGACTCGCTTCGCCGCGTGGCGGTCAAGCTGTGCAAGATTTTTTTCGACCCATGTCACCCGAGCTTTCGACTCAAACTGCGACTCGATTACCTTGAAGAAGCTAAGGAACGAATATGGCTCGTGCACGCGCCGAAGGCGGCGGCCCTCTCGGAGAAAGGCCAGCGCCTTACGTACTTGGTCGTCCTCGATGATAGGCAGGTAATTGCAACTGAAGGCTTTGCGGCCACCTTCCAACGCGGTCGTGAAGGTGTTTCGTGGATCTCGGTACGTGGTAGGCGCACCCGCCCAATCCCGCCCGGTGATGTCGACGTATCCGCGCTTGAAATATCCCAAAACAGAGACGAAACGGTATAACCGCGAGAGAGCCTCGTCGATCTGGTCCCTGCCACATGGCGTGCTGATGCAAGGTGATGTGGTTCCATCACCCGCTTGTTCGGCGCCGCGTAGCAGGTACTCGCAGCCGTCATACTGGAGCCAAACGTCCGCCGGCGGCCATGCAATGGACGACACGACGCCAACTGTAAGCCAGCCGCGCCGCTGCTGGACCTTCGCTGCTGCTTCGTCGCCGAAGAGGTGAGGTACATACGGGGTTTTCATGCTCAACATTGTAGGTCGCTACGGCAGACCGACGAGAGTTTATTCGTTAACCTGCCGGCTCCAAGGGAATCAATGCGAACCTGAAACAGACTCTTGGCGCAAGCCGGCTGCAGTGGAGGCCATCACACCTTGGAAGAAGCGGCCATGAGGGTGTAAATAATTTTGTGTAAACGGTCATTTGGCAGGACGCTGCTGCCATCAAGGAGGGACAATGACCGTAGTAAAGCGTAACAAGCGGGCCAAGCCCGCAGCCATGTCATTTTCCATCACACCTGCCACGTGGAAGAGTTGCCAACATCGTGCAAACCCGCGTAAAATGCGAGGCTCGCGGGTGTAGCTCAATGGTAGAGCAGAAGCTTCCCAAGCTTACGACGAGGGTTCGATTCCCTTCACCCGCTCCAAATTCGCCTTTGTTCGACGCCGCTGCGGCGCCCTGGCAGTTCTTTTACCCGTTACCTCCCTCATTCCCATGTCTTCAGATACGCCCCAAAACGGCCCCGCCCGGCCAATGATGTATGACCCGACCGAACACCGCATCCGCAGTTTCGTCACGCGCGCCGGCCGGCTGTCAATCGCCCAGGCGCGCGCGCTGGAAACGCTGGGACCGCAGTTCCTGGTCGAATTCAGCAAGGCGCCGCTCGATTTCGCCGCCACCTTCGGGCGCAGCGCGCCGACGGTGCTGGAAATCGGCTTCGGCATGGGCGACACCACGTCGCACATCGCCAAGGGCATGCCTGAGAAGGATTTCATCGGCGTCGAGGTGCACACGCCCGGCGTCGGCAGTCTGCTCAAGCAGATCGGCGAGCAGGAGCTGGGCAATCTGCGCCTGATCCAGCACGACGCGGTGGAGGTGCTGACCCATATGATCCCGCCCAACAGCCTGGCCGGCGTGCATGTGTTTTTCCCCGATCCCTGGCACAAGGCGCGCCACAACAAGCGCCGCCTGATCCAGGCGCCGTTCGTCAAGCTGCTGACCGCCTGCCTGGCGCCGGGGGGCTATCTGCATTGCGCCACCGACTGGCAGGAATACGCCGAGCAGATGCTGGAAGTGCTGGGCGCGGAAGAGGGTTTGAGCAATACCGCCGAGGGCTACGCGCCGCAACCGGCCTACCGTCCGCTGACCAAGTTCGAGAACCGCGGTTTGCGTCTCGGTCACGGCGTGTGGGATCTGGTCTTCGTCAAAAAATAAGGTCCGGCGGGGCCGCCGCAAAGCGGCTTCTCGCGGACGCAGGCGAAAAAAAAGCAGACCATCGGTCTGCTTTTTTTACGTGCGTACAGCGGGCGCGGGCGCCCGCCGCCGCATTACGGGTACAGGCCGCGCACTTCGCGCGCCTGCAGCACGCGGGTGCAGGCGAGGATGAAGGTGGCGGTGCGCATCGAGACTTTCTTTTCCTGCGACACTTGCCAGATGGTGTCGAAGGCGTCGCGCATGATACGCGTCAGGCGCGAGTTGATTTCCTCTTCGGTCCAGAAGAAGCTGGAGAAGTTCTGCGCCCACTCGAAGTAGCTGACGGTGACGCCGCCGGCGTTGGCCAGCACGTCGGGGATGATCAGCACGCCCTTTTCGGTCAGGATGTCGTCGGCCGCCGGCGTGGTCGGGCCGTTGGCGCCTTCGAGGATGATCTTGGCGCGGATCTGGCCGGCGTTGTCGGCCGTGATCTGCTGTTCCAGCGCGGCCGGAATCATGATGTCGCAGTCCAGGCCCCAGAACTGGTCGCGCGGCACGAAGCTGTCGGCGCCCGGGAAGCCTTCGACGCTGCCCGCTTCGGCGACGTGGGCCAGCAGGCGCGGGATGTCCAGGCCGCCCGGATGGACGACGGTGGTTTTATGGTCCTGCACGGCGACGACTTTGGCGCCCGCTTCGGCGAACATGCGCGCGGCCACGCCGCCGACGTTGCCGAAGCCCTGGATGATGACTTTCGCGCCTTCGATCGGCATGCCGATCTTGGCGGCGGCGTCGCAACCGACGACGTACACGCCGCGGCCGGTGGCGTCGCGGCGACCCAGGCTGCCGCCCAGGGAGATCGGCTTGCCGGTGACGACGCCGGTCGACATGTTGCCGCCGATCATGGCGTAGCTGTCCATCATCCACGCCATGACTTGTTCATTGGTGTTCACGTCGGGCGCCGGGATGTCCTTGTTCGGGCCGATGATGATGCTGATTTCGCTGGTGTAGCGGCGCGTCAGGCGTTGCAGTTCGCCCTTCGACAGCGTTTTCGGATCGACGCGGATACCGCCCTTGGCGCCGCCGTATGGCACGTTGACGGCGGCGTTCTTGACCGTCATCCAGGCCGACAGGGCCATCACTTCGGAGAGGGTCACGTCCTGGTGGAAGCGCACGCCGCCCTTGCCGGGGCCGCGCGACATATTGTGCTGCACGCGGTAGCCTTCGTAGTGGGCGATGGTGCCGTTGTCGCGCTCGATGGGCACGTCGACGGTCAGGATGCGCTTCGGCCGCTTCAGCGTTTCGACCCAGCGCGACAGGCTGCCCAGGTAGGGCGTGACGCGGTCGATTTGTTCAAGGTAGTTGCCCCAAGGTCCCAGGTCTTCTGGATTGAGATAGGAAGGCAGTTCGTGTTGGCGGGTCATGCTTGATGCTCCTGACGATACGTTGAGTGGCGTCGCAAATCCGCGGCGCGCAGCGAGATCCGAATCGTAGGCCAGGCCGGCGCGGGGCGGCCAATGCTTTGTGCGCATTTAACTATGCATAATTTGCATAGATTGGAAAAGAGCCGTTTTGGGACGCCCTTTCGAGCCTCAGGCCAGCGGCGCGGCGGCGCGCGCGCGGCGCTTGCCGGTGCGCGTTTTGCCGGCCTGCGTCAGGTATTGCCAGAGGCTTTCGACCAGGGCTTTGCCGGGCCGCTGCGGCGACGGGCGCTCGCGGTAGAGGCGGATTTCCATGTCGATTTCCCACTCCGGCGCGCCGCCGTCGGCGCGCGCCAGTTGCTTCTGTTTGAGCTCGCGCGTGACGGCCGATTCGGGCAGGAAGGCCACGCCGCGCCCCTCCAGCGCCATCATTTTCAAGCCCTCGGCCATGTCCGTTTCGTAGCAGGTTTCCAGGTGCAGCGGCTGTTTCGCGTCGGTCAGGATGAGTTCGACCATGCGTCCCAGATAGGCGTTGTTGGTGTAGGACAGGAAGGGCAGCGGCGCGGCGGCGCTGCCGGGCAGGCTGAAGTCGGGCGTGCGCGTCTTGTCGCAGCGGGCGTAGGCGCGCAGCGCTTCGCGGCCCAGCACCAGCATGTCGTAGCTGCCCGGGTCGAGCTGCACCGGCTGGCGCGGATGGTGGTAGCACAGCAGCAGGTCGCAGCCGCCGTCGACCAGTTGCAGCACCGCGTCGTGCACGTTGAGGGCCATCAGGCGGCTGTTGATGGGGGCGAAGCCCTGCTCCAGCGCGGTCAGCCATTTGGGCATGAAGGTCAGCGAGAGGGTGTGCGGCACGGCGAAGTCGACGCTGGTCTGGGCCACCGCGCGCTTGCCGCGCAGGAGGGTGCGCACGCCGTTGATCTGGCCCAGCATCTCCAGCGCCTGCTCGTAGAAGACCACGCCGGCCGGGGTCAGGCTGGTCGGGTAGGAGGTGCGGTCGACCAGGTCGGTGCCGAGCCAGTTCTCGAGCGACTGGATGCGCCGCGAGAAGGCCGGCTGCGTGACGTGGCGCAGCGCCGCCGAGCGGCTAAAGTTGTGGGTCTCGGCGAGCGAGATGAAGTCTTCCAGCCATTTGGTTTCCATGCCAGATCCTACCCGTCTTCGGACGGAAATGCACGCGGCGCCCGTCGTAATTATGCAAATTTCGCATAGATTCATGCCGACAAGGCATTTGCCAGGCGCCCCCGGAGCCGCTTAGAGTCGTCGTACAACTATACGGAGACAAGATGCCAGATCATCATCCACAGGCGGCGCTGCCGCGCATCGCCATCCTCGCCACCGGCGGCACCATCGCCGGCACGGGCGCCAGCAGCACGGCGACCATAGGCTACACCGCCGCCACCGTCGGCGTGGCGCAACTCATCGCCGCGCTGCCGGAGCTGCACACGGTGGCGCAGGTGAGCGGCGAACAGGTGTTCCAGCTCGCCAGCGAGAACATCGGCGACGCCGACTGGCTGGCGCTGGCGCGGCGCGTCAACGCGCTGCTGGCGAGCGGCGAGGTGGACGGCGTGGTCATTTCGCACGGCACCGACACGATCGAGGAGACCGCGTATTTCCTCAATCTGGTGGTGAAGAGCGCCCGTCCGGTGGTGCTGGTGGGGGCGATGCGGCCGTCGACGGCGATGTCGGCCGACGGTCCCAGCAATCTGTACAACGCGGTGCTGCTGGCGGCCAGCCGGGAGGCGGTCGGCAAGGGCGTGCTGGTGGCGCTGAACAACCAGATCAACGCCGCGCGCGACGTCACCAAGACCAACACCTCGACGCCGGACGCCTTCAAGACGCCGGAGCTGGGCGTGCTCGGCTACATGCACGACAACCGGCCCTTCTTCTACCGCCAGTGCACGCGCCGCCACACGGCCGACAGCGAATTCGACGTCGCCGCGCTGGAGACGCTGCCGCAGGTGGAGATCATCTACGGCTACGCGAACATGAACCGGATCGCGCTGGACGCCTTCGTCGCGGCCGGCGCCAGGGGCATCATCCACGCCGGCGTGGGCGACGGCAGCATCGCCAGCCGCGTCAAGCCGGGCCTGGTGGAGGCGCGCGGCAAGGGGTGCGTGATCGTGCGCGCCAGCCGGGTCGGCCAGGGCATCGTCGCGCGCAACGGCGTGGCCGACGACGACGCGCTCGATTTCGTCGTCGCCGACACCCTGAGTCCGCAGAAGGCGCGCATTTTGCTGATGCTGGCGCTGACCGTCAGCGCCGACACGGGCGAGATCCAGCGCATGTTCCACACCTACTGAGCGGCGCGCCGGAGCGGCCCCGGGATCAGGGCATTTCGCTGATCATGGCGACGATTTCCTCGCCGTAGGAGGCGAGTTTTTTCTCGCCCACGCCGGTGACGCCGCGCAGGTGTTCCAGCGAGGTGGGACGGGCCTTGGCGATTTCGCGCAGGGTGGCGTCGACGAAGATGACGTAGGCCGGCACGTTGTGGGTGCGCGCCGTCTCGACGCGCCACCAGCGCAGCTTGTCGAAGATGGCCTGCTCCTGGGTCGACAGGTCGGTTTCGGCGTAGCCCTTGGCGGCCGTGGTGCTGCGCTTGCCGCTGGCCTTGACCGGTTTCTGGTACTGGCGCAGTTGCACCTTCTGGCCGCCCTTGAGCACCGGGCGCGAGGCGTCGGTCAGCTTCAGGGAGCTGTATTGCTCGTGGTCGACGGAGACCAGGCCGAGGGCGATGGACTGGCGCAGGATGGCCTTCCATTCCAGTTCGCTGCGCTCGGCGCCGATGCCGAACACCGACAGGGAGTCGTGGTGCCAGGTCTTGATGCGCTCCGATTCGACGCCGCGCAGCACGTCGATGACATGGCCGCCGGCGAAGCGCTGGTCGACCCGGTAGATCGCCGAGAGCAGCTTCTGCACCGGCACCGTGCCGTCGAAGGAGACCGGCGGCACCAGGCAGGTGTCGCAGTTGCCGCAGGGCGTGGCCGGCTCGCCGAAGTATTCCAGCAGGCGCATGCGCCGGCAGCTGAGCGTTTCGCACAGGCCCAGCATGGCGTCGAGCTTGACGCCGAGCACGCGCTTGAAGGTCTCGTCGGCCTCCGACTCGTCGATCATGCGCCGCTGCAGCACCACGTCCTGCAGGCCGTAGGCCATCCAGGCGTTGGCCGGCATGCCGTCGCGGCCGGCCCGTCCCGTTTCCTGGTAATAGCCCTCGATGCTCTTCGGCAGGTCCAGATGGGCGACGAAGCGCACGTCCGGCTTGTCGATGCCCATGCCGAAGGCGATGGTCGCCGTCATGACGATGTTCTCTTCGCGCAGGAACTTGGCCTGGTTGGCGCTGCGCTTGGCGTAGTCCATGCCGGCGTGGTAGGGCAGGGCGCGGATGCCGTTCTCGTTGAGGAACTGGGCCGTTTCCTCGACCTTCTTGCGCGACAGGCAGTAGACGATGCCGCAGTCGCCGGCGTGCTCGCTGGTGATGAAGTCGAGCAGCTGCTTGCGGCCGTTGGCCTTCTCGACGATCTGGTAGCGGATGTTCGGCCGGTCGAAGGAGGAGACGAACTGGCGCGCGTCGCCGAGCTGCAGGCGCATGGCGATTTCGGCGCGCGTCTGCGGGTCGGCGGTGGCCGTCAGGGCGATGCGCGGCACGTCCGGGAACTGCTCGTGCAGCACCGACAGTTTGATGTATTCCGGGCGGAAGTCGTGGCCCCACTGCGACACGCAATGCGCCTCGTCGATGGCGAACAGGGCGATCTTCGAGGCCTGGAACAGGTCCAGGCAGCGCTGCGTCATGAGGCGCTCGGGCGCCACGTAGACCAGGTCGATCTGGCCGGTGCGCACCAGGCGCTCGATGCGGCTCGCTTCCTCGTAGGTCTGGGTCGAGTTCAGGAAGGCGGCGCGCACGCCGACCTCGGCCAGCGCGTCGACCTGGTCCTGCATCAGCGCGATCAGCGGCGAGACGACCACGCCGACGCCGTCGCGCAGCAGCGCCGGGATCTGGTAGCAGAGCGACTTGCCGCCGCCGGTGGGCATCAGGACCAGCGCGTCGCCGCCATTCGAGACGTGGTCGACGATGTCGGCCTGCTGGCCGCGGAAGGCCGGGTAGCCGAACACGGTTTGCAGCTGGTGCAGCGCTTGCGCCTGGAGGTCCTGGTTCATCATGACTTTAATCCGCCCACACTACCCAGCCGAAATGGGCGCTGGCGATGACGACGATGCCGAAGACGATGCGGTACCAGGCGAAGACGGTGAAGTCGTGCGAGCTGATGTAGCGCAGCAGCCAGCGCACGCACAGGAAGGCCGAGACGAAGGCGGCCAGGGTGCCGATGCCGAACAGCGGCAGGTCGGCCATGGACAGCAGGGCGCGCTCCTTGTACAGCGAATACACGGTGGCGCCGAGCAGGGTCGGGATGGCCAGGAAGAAGGAGAACTCGGTGGCCGCCTTGCGCGACAGGCCCAGGGCCATGCCGCCGATGATCGAGGCGCCCGAGCGGCTGGTGCCGGGGATCAGCGCGAAGGCCTGGGCCAGGCCGACCTTGAGCGCGTCGAACGGCGTCATGTCGTCGACCGAATGGATGCGCACCGAGACCGGGTTGGCCTTGGTGTGGCGTTCCACCAGCAGGATGATGACGCCGCCGACGATGAAGGCCAGCGCCACCGGCACGGGGGCGAACAGCACGGCCTTGATCTTCTTGCTGAAGATCAGGCCCAGGATGGCCGCCGGCAGGAAGCCGATGATCAGGTTCAGGGCGAACTTGCGCGCCTTCGGCTGCGAGCCCAGGCCCGACAGCACGCTGGCGATCTTGGCGCGGTATTCCCAGCAGACGGCGAAGATGGCGCCGGCCTGGATGACGATTTCGAAGACCTTGATTTTTTCGCCCGTGAAGTCGAGCAGGCTGCCGGCCAGGATCAGGTGGCCGGTCGAGGAGATCGGCAGGAATTCGGTGAAGCCTTCAACCAGCCCCATGATGACGGCTTTTAGCGCGAGAATGAGATCCATAGAGTGTGTTTCGTGAAATGTGTTGCGTTGTAGGGGGAAATTTTCCGCGCCGCCTGAGCGTCGCGCGGGGTCGAAGCTTACCACGAGAGGGGCTGGCGAATCTGATTCCGGCGCAAGCGCGCCGCGGCGGGCGCGGCGGCGGCCATTCCGGCGCTTGACCGGCGCGCGGCGCGCGGCTAGCATCGCTGGTGCCGGCGCCCGTCCGTGCTTGGAAGCAAAGCGCAAGGGCGGGCCGCCATCCCGCCACAGCCACGTCCCAAGCGAAAGGATTTTCCGATGAAATTCAATTCAATGTTGCTCGCCGTCTCCCTGGCCTGCCTGGCCACCGCCGCCCAGGCCGCGGACAAGCATGCGCACTGGGCCTACACGGGACACGGCGGGCCGACGCACTGGAACGAGCTGGAGGAGGGCTTTTCCGGCTGCAAGCTGGGCACGCAGCAGTCGCCCATCGACATCCGCGGCGCCAGCAAGGCGGCGCTGGCGCCCATCGATTTCCACTACGCGCCGGGCGCCGCGGCGGTCGTCAACAACGGCCACACGGTGCAGGTGAACCTGGCCGCCGGCGGCTCGATCACGCTGCCGGACGGCGAGTACAAGTTGTTGCAGTTCCACTTCCACACGCCCAGCGAGGAAAAGATCAACGGCGTCGGCTACCCGCTGGTGGCCCATTTCGTCCACAAGAGCGAGGCCGGCAAGCTGGCCGTGGTCGCCGTGCTGTTCCAGAAGGGCGCGCCGAACGCGGCCCTGAAGGAGGTCTTCGCCGCCATGCCGGCCAAGGCGGACGGCAGCAAGGAACTCGAGGGCGCCTTCGATCCGGCCGCCGTGCTGCCGGCCCGGCGCGGCTACTACGCGTACATGGGCTCGCTGACGACGCCGCCGTGCAGCGAGGGCGTGCGCTGGCAGGTGCTCAAGGAGCCGGTGAACCTGTCGGCGGCGCAGTTGCGCGCCTTCCAGAAGCTGTATCCGATGAACGCCCGCCCGGTGCAAAGCCTGAACGGGCGCACGCTCGAGGTCAGCGAATAAGGGCGCGGCGCGGCGCCGCCCTGCGCGCGCCGCGTTCGCCACAAAATTTGTTCCGCAAGGGCGACGCAATCAAGTACAGTAAAGCGTGCATGGGGACCGGGCACCCGGTTCCAGCCCTTCGCGAGGTATCCCGATACCATCATGGCCGAACTGGATGAACAGCGTCAGCGCCTGACCGTCAAACTGGTCTACTACGGCCCCGCCTTGTCCGGGAAAACCACCAACCTGAGCCGCCTGCACGACCTGCTCTCGCCCGAGCTGAAGGGCGACATCATGACGCTGGAGACGGAGGGCGACCGCACCCTGTTCTTCGACCTGCTGCCGCTGGGCTTCACGGCGCCCTCCGGCCTGCTGGTCAAATTCAAGGTGTTCACGGTGCCGGGCCAGGTGGCCCACGACGGCACGCGCAAGGCCGTGCTGTCGCGCGCCGACGGCGTGGTCTTCGTCGCCGACTCGCAGCGCAACCAGGCCAGCAACAACGGCAGTTCCTTCGACAACCTGATGGCCAACCTGGCGCTGCTCGGCTTCGACCTGGCGCGCCTGCCGCTGGTGGTGCAGTTCAACAAGCGCGACCTGGCCGACATCCTCAGCGAGGCGGAGATCGCGGCGCGCTGGTCGCAGGCGCCCTGGCCGCTGCTGTACGCGTCGGCGCTGGAGGGCGGCGGCGTGCTGGAGACCTTCGCCGCGCTGCTGGACGCGCTGTACGACAGCCTGGAGCGCCAGTTCGCGCTGGGCGCGGCGCACGGTCTGACGCGCGCCGCCTTCCGCGCCGCGCTGGGCGGAGCGGCGTGAACGCCGCCTTCGACCGCGAAGTCGGCCTGGCCGAGCTGCTGCGCGGCCTGCCGCGCGCGCCCCTGCTGGCGGCGCTGCAAGAGGCGCTGGGGCCGCGCTGGGAGATGCTCGACGCCGCGGGCGGGCGCCTGCTCGGCCCGGGCCTGGGGGACGCGCCGGAGGCGCCGGGCGAGGCGCCGCTGCGCCTGGGCATCGACATCCTGGGGCGCCTGCGCGCCGGCGCCGGCGCGGCGCGCACGGCGCAGGCGGCGGCCTGGCTGGCGTTGCTGCTGAGCGGCGCCGAGCGCTACCGCATGGCCGCCGAGCTGCACGTCGAGGCGGTGCACGCCGACTACCAGGCGCTGCAGGCGCAGCATCTGGCCCTGCAGGCGTCCGAGGCGCGCTACCGCGCCCTGGCGGGGCAACTGGAGCAGCGCGTGGCGGCGCAGGCGCAGGCCATCGGCCACGCGCAGCGGCAATTCTTCCACACCGAGAAAATGGCCGCCGTCGGCACGCTGGCGGCCGGCATGGCGCACGAGATCAACAATCCCATCGGCTTCATCCGCAGCAACCTGGGCACGGCCGGCGCCTACGTGGCCGACCTGGCCGCCGCGCTGCGCGCCTTCCGCGCCGGCGACGCGGCCGCCGCGCGGCGGGCCTGGGACGAGCGCGACATCGACACCGTGCTGCAGGACTTTCCCGCGCTGCTGGCCGAATCGTTGGCCGGCGCCGAGCGCGTGGCGCGCATCGTCGGCCACCTGAAGGCCTACGCCAGCGTCGATTGCGCCGGCGCCGCGCCGCTCGACGTGGCCGAGGCGGTGCGCGCCGTGGCCGGCATGCTGGGCGAGCAACTGCCGGCCGGGGTGCGCCTGGAGCTGAGCGTGGCGGCGCTGCCGGCGCTGGCCTGCGACCCGGCGCGCATCCGCCAGATGCTGCTGGCGCTGCTGCACAACGCCCGCCTGGCGCTGTCCGGGCCGGGCCTGATCCGCCTTTCGGCCGAGGCGGGCGGCGGCGCGATCCGCCTGCTGGTCGAGGACGACGGCTGCGGCATCGCGCCGGCCGCGCTGGCGCGCGTCTTCGACCCCTTCTTCACGACCCGCGAGGTGGGCGCCGGCATGGGCCTGGGGCTGACGGTGGCGCGCGACATCGCCAGCGCCCACGGCGGCAGCATCGCCATCGCCGGCCGGCCCGGCGGCGGCACCCGCGTCACCGTCGAGCTGCCGCTGGCCGGGCTGGCGCCGCCGTGAGCTACGCACACCTGTTCACGGGCGGCGCCGCGCCGCCGTCCGAGCCGGCCGACCCGGCCGGCGCGCCGGCGGCGCGCTTCCGCCTGCTGCTGGTGGACGACGAGGCGAACGTGCTGGCGGCGCTGCGCCGCGTCTTCCGCCAGGAAAACTACGAGGTCGTGCTGTGCCAGGACCCGAAGGAGGCGCTGGCGCTGCTGGCCAAGGAGACTTTCCACGTGCTCGTCAGCGACTACATGATGCCGGGCATGACGGGCGGCGAGCTGCTCAAGCAGGCGCGCGCGCTGCGCCCGGACATGCTGCGCATCATGCTCACCGGCCACGCCGACGTCAACGCCGTGGTCGCGGCGATGAAGAGCGGCGCCGTCTACAAGTTCATCCTCAAGCCCTGGGACGACGACGATCTGCGCGTCACGGTGGCGCTGGCGCTGGAGCAGTACCAGCTGATGCAAAAAAACCGCAGCCTGAAGCGCGACAACCAGGCCAAGAGCGCGGAGATCGAGCAACTGGCCAAGTTCGGCGTCTCCAACCGCAGCCAGTTGGCCGTGATGCTCAACAAGCGCGGCATGCTCAACAACGCCCAAGTGCAGGAATTGATGCGCATCCAGCAGCAGCGCAAGGCGCCGATGATCAAGTTGATCGTCGAGCACGGCTGGCTGACGGAACAGGCCATGCACGACGTGATCGGCAAGGAATTGCTGATCCAGCAGGTGACGCTGGACGAGTTCAGCGTCGATCCGGGCGTCGCCGCGCTGGTGCCGACGGCGCTCTGCCAGCGCCAGCAGATCGTGCCGCTGAAGATAGAGAAGCGCCGCCTGACGCTGGCGATGGCCGACCCGCTCGACGTCGGCCTGCTCGGCGACCTGCGCTTCGTCACCGGCCTGGAGATCGCCCCGGTGCTGGCGGCGATGTCGGCGATCCAGAAGAAGATCGCCGAGGTCTACCAGTGCCAGGCGGCGGGCGGCGAGGCCTCCGAAGGTGAATTCGGCGCCGCCGACCCCTACGAGGGCATCGAGATCCTGATCGAGGACGACGAGCAGCAGAGCCTGGAGGAACTGCTGCAGGGCACCGACGAGCCGCCCGCGATCCGCCTCGTCAACTCCATCCTGGTCGAGGCGATCCGCCTGGGCGCCTCGGACATCCACATCCAGCCGCGGGCGAAGAACGTCATGGTGCGCCTGCGCATCGACGGCGTGCTGACCGACAAAATCCAGATCCCGCACAATATGCACCAGTCCATCGTCTCGCGCATCAAGGTCATGGCCGAGCTGGACATCTCCGAGCGGCGCCGGCCGCAGGACGGGCGGCTGGCCGTGAAGACGCCGAAGCGGGTGGTCGACCTGCGCGTCTCGACCCTGCCGACCATCAACGGCGAAAAGATCGTCATGCGCATCCTCGACCGCAACGCCGCCGTGGTCAGCCTGGACGGGCTGGGCTTCGGTCCGGCCGACCTGGCCAGCATCCGCTACGTCTGCGCCAAGCCGCAGGGCATCATCCTGGCCACCGGGCCGACCGGCAGCGGCAAGACGACGACGCTGTACAGCCTGTTGCAAAGCAACGCCACGCCGGAAAAGAACTACCTGACCATCGAAGACCCGGTCGAATACTATCTGGACACGGCGGGCCAGGTGCTGGTGCGGGAAAAGATCGGCATGAGCTTCCCGCTGATCCTGCGCGCCATCCTGCGGCAAGACCCGGACGTGCTACTGATCGGCGAAATCCGCGACTTCGAGACGGCCGAGGTGGCCTTCCACGCGGCGCTGACGGGCCACCAGGTGTTTTCCACGCTGCACACCAATTCCGCCCTGGCCTCGATCTCGCGCCTGTTCGACCTGGGCCTGAAGCCCTTCGTCATCGCCAGCGCGCTGGAGGCGGTGATCGCGCAGCGCCTGGTGCGGCGCAACTGCGAGTTCTGCCGCGCCGAGGTGGACCCGGACGCGGAGCTGCTGAAGCTGCTGGGCGGGCGCTTCGCCAGCGGCCTGACCCAGGCGCACAAGGGACAGGGCTGCGCGGCCTGCCACGGCAGCGGCTACAAGGGCCGCCTCGGCCTGTACGAACTGCTGGTGCCGGACAAGCATCTGCGCCACCTGATCGCCACCGTCGCGCCCGTCACCGAAATGGCCGACTACGCCGCCGCGCAGGGCTTTTCCAGCCTGCGCGACGACGCCTACTACAAGGTGCAGAACGGCGTGACGACGCTGGAGGAAGTGCTGCGCGTGCTGGGGCCGGGCTGAAGCCGGCTCCGCGGCGCTAGCGGGAGGCCGGGGCGGGCACGCACAGGCGGGCGTTGAGGCCGACCAGCAGCAGCGCGCAGCCGAGGCCGGCGAAGGCGATGCTCAGGTTGGTGGCGTGGGCGGCGAAACCGATCAGCGCCGGGCCGGCCAGGATGCCGGCGTAGCCGAAGGTGGTGATGGCCGAGACGGCCAGGCTGGCCGGCATCGCCTCCTGCCGGCCGGCGGCCGTGAACAGGATGGGCACGATGTTGGCGGCGCCCAGGCCGATCAGCACGAAGCCGCCCAGGCTGGCGCCGACCGAATCCGTCAGCACGGTCAGGAAGAAACCGGCGCCGCCGCACAGGCCGCCCAGCAACAATACCCGGCGGCCGCCGAAGCGGCGCACGATGGCGTCGCCGCTGAAGCGCCCGGCCGTCATGGCGATGGCGAAGGCGGCGTAGCCGAGGCCGGCCTGGGCCGGATCGACGCCGCGCCGGCTGGTCAGGAACAGCGCGCTCCAGTCGAGGATGGAGCCCTCGGCGAGGAAGACGGTGAAGCACAGCAGGCCGAGCAGGATCACCGAACCGTGCGGCACGACGAACAGCGGGCCCTGCGGCTCCTTGGCCCCGGCCTCGCGCAGCAGACTGGGGCCGGCGGCCAGCAGCAGGGCCGCCAGCAGGAGCACGATGACGGCGCAGGCCCAGGCCGGCCGCGCGCCCAGCCACAGCAACAGGGCCATGCAGGCGGCGCCGGCGCAACCGCCGACGCTGAACAGGGCGTGGAAGCCCGACATCTGCGCCCCGCCGCCGGCCTTTTCGATGATCACGGCCTGGATGTTCACGCAGACGTCGAAGGTGCCGATGGCGGCGCCGAACAACAGCAGCACCAGGCCCAGTTGCAGGGGACTGGCGGCCAGGGCCAGGCCGGGCAGCGCCAGGCAGATCAGCGCGCCGGCGCTGAGGATGACGCGGCGGCAGCCGAAGCGCAGCGACAGCGCGCCCGTCAGCGGCATCGCCAGCAGGGAGCCGGCGCCCAGGCACAGCAGCAGCAAGCCCAGCGTGCCCTCGCTCAGGCCGAGGCGGGCCTTGGCGTAAGGCACCAGCGGGGCCCAGGCGGCCATGGCCAGACCTGCGGTGAGAAAGACCAGGCGGGTGGCGCGGCGTTGCGGGGGACCGATGGTGTTCAAGGCGTGCTCCGGTGGAGATTGAGGTGGACGGGGCGCTGCGCGGCGGCGCGCGGCGCTGACAAGGGCGAGGGCGGCCGGCCGCCGGGACGGCCGCCGCGTGGATTCTTCTTCATGCGGCGGCGGCGCGCAGGATCTGCACGCCCTCGCGGCGGAAGGCCTCGAGCAGGGCCGGATCGGCGTCATGCTCGGCCACCAGATGGCTCAGGCGGGCCGTCGGCAGCACCGAAAAGGGCGCGGCCGTGGCCAGTTTCTCGCTGGTCGCGGCCACCAGCACGGCCTTGCTCAGGCTGGCGACGGCGCGCTTGAATTCCGCCTCCTCATAGCTGAAGGCGGTGATGCCGGCCTCGGCGTCGACGCCGCAGGCGCCCAGGAAGCACAGGTCGGCGCGGATCAACTCGGCGTCGCGCAAGGACTTCGCGCCCAGGCAGGCGCCGGCGCCGCGGTCGATGCGGCCGCCGATCAGGACCACCTCGATGTTGGCGCGTTCCAGCAAAACGATGGCGATCGCCGGCGCGTTCGTCACCACCGTCAGAGGCAGATCCGGCAGCGCCTCGGCGATGGCCAGATTGGTCGAACCGGCGTCGAAGAACAGCACACTATCGGCGCGCACCAGCGACACGGCCGCGCGCGCCAGGCGCCACTTGCGGTCGGGCGCCTCGCCGCGCCGCTGGTTCAGCGTGCCGGGCAGAGGCGGCAAGGGCAGCGCGCCGCCGTAGACGCGCTTGCACAGGCCGGCGGCGGCCAGATCGCGCAAATCGCGGCGTATCGTATCCTCCGACACATTGAGTTGCGCCGCCAGATCGAGCGCCAACACGCGGCCCTCGGCCAGCAAACGTTGTTGGATCAGGGCGTGGCGTTCTTGCAGCAGCAGAGTGGGAATCGACATTTTTGAAGTAATCGTGCATGAATGCGTACGAATATACGCAAACGTGCAGACCGCGTCAACCATTCCCATACATATCGCGCCGCCCGTAAAAGATCGGGGTCAGGTCTTGCATGTCACCATTCCGGGCGGAATGGTGATACGCAAGACCTGACCCTGCTGGCTCCTGGCCGAAGGCCTCGCCCTGCCGGCTTCAGCGTCGTCCTGTTTTCAAGCAGCCCTGCGGGCGCCGCCGAAAGCCGGGCTAGTCGCAGACGATGGGCTGGGTCTTCGCCAAGGCCGACACGGACCGCAACTTGGCAGTATCGTGGAAATCGCCCTCCTCGCGGTAGACCGCATAGGAATCGATCACGATGCTGGCCTTGGCCTGGAAACCGCAAGCCACCGCCACGTCCTTGCCGGGAACATGCAGCAAACGCCTCGCCTCGGCGTCGTTGGCGAAGCAAAACCACACGGGCGAGCCGTTTCTCGGACGCGGCACGCGCGCCCATTGCTCCTTGTTCGGATGAAAGCACACCGCGTCGCCAATGATATCGAGATCATCCTCGCCGGTGCGGTACATATACACGCCGTCCAGCTTGAGCGGCTTGGACGCGCCTTGCGCGTGCGCGGCCGGCGCCAACAAAGCCGCGAGCACGGCGGCATACAGTGATTTCATTTTTCCTCCTGTCCAGATAGGTTCGACGTCCGCGGACGGCCGCCCGCTGTCCGCGATTGTGGACCGAAATCGGCCCCGGCGCTACCGGTGTCGCGCTTCGGCGGGCGGCGTCGGCCCGTAGTCCTTGCGCCCGTCCAAATAGGAGGATCGGGGTCAGGTCTTGCATGTCACCATTCCGCCCGGAA